>DASZJQ010000073.1:0-28391 GCA_035947875.1 Acidimicrobiales bacterium | reverse complement strand
CGGCCTGGACGCCCTCGTCGCCGCCGTGGCCCTGACCGCCGGCCGCCTGGCCTTGACCCACCCTGCCAACTCCGGCGGTGCCGCACGGGTGGTGGCGACCATCGCCTCCCTCCTTGTCACGGCGATCTCATTCCATCTTCTTCTGGCCCTGCCCGACGGCCGACTCCCCGGAACGGCACGACGTGGGGTCGTCCTGGTCGTGTATGTGCTCTCTCTCGGTGCAGGCATCGCCCTGGCCGTCGATCACCACACTTTGTCCGTTCGGGACGGCGCCGTGAGTTGGTCGCTGGCCGCGCTGGTAGCCATCGTCCCGATGAGGCTCCGTTACGCGCACGCTCTGGGCCACGAACGGGAACGGTTGCAGTGGTTCGGGATCGGCGCGGTGGTGGCCGCCGACGTGGCCCTGATCGCTGCCGTTCTCCACCTGTTGGTCGGATGGCCGGGACCGCTGGGCGCCGTGGCGGTCGGTGGCACGGTGTTCATACCGCTCGGGCTCTTGATCGGCGAGAGCGGACGCCTGGCCCAACAGGGTGGTCGCCTGCTGGTGCAGGTCCTGTCGACCTTCGGGTTCGTCGTCGTCGTCTCGGCCATCTATCTCGTCGTGGTCTTCGGGCTGGGGCACGCGCCCAAGACCACGGGGGACAAGGAGGTCCTCGCCTTGTCGATGGTGGCCACCGGGGTGGCCGCCTTGATCTTCGTCCCGGTGCGAGCGCGCCTGATGGGCAGCGCCACCCGCTTTGTCTACGGCGCCCGGGAGGCACCGGACGAGGTACTTCGCACATTCGGGACTCGACTGACCCGGGCGATCCCGATGGACGAATTGCTGCTGCAGCTGGCCGAATCGCTTCGCAAGACGATGGGGCTCACGAGTGCGGAGATCTACACCGGGATGGGTGAGGTCCTCGAACGCGCGGTGTCCGTGCCCGACGCCGGTCCGCGGTCGATCGTCGTCACCTCGAGGGAGCGGCCCGTTGTCACCCGCGCCGGGGTCTCGGGCAGCGCGTGGACGTCGGTGTGGCTACCGGCTCTCCTGGCCGGCCGGGAAAAGGAACAATTGCGGGTGGTGCCGATCAGCCACGCCGGGGAGCTCTTGGGGCTCGTCGTCGTCGAGCGGCCGGCCGTGGCCGACACGTTCTCAGAGGAAGACGATCGTGTGCTGACCGACCTGGCCCGGCAGGTCGGACTGGCGTTCCACAACTCGCAACTCGACACCGCACTGCAGACGACGTTGGACGAATTGCGCAAGCAGGCCGATGCCCTTCGAGAGTCGCGGGCCCGTATCGTCGCCAGCGGGGACGCAGAGCGCCGCCGGGTGGAGCGCAATCTCCACGACGGGGCCCAGCAGCACCTGGTGGCTCTGGCCGTGAACCTACGTCTGGCCCGCGACGTCATCACCGACGACCCGGCGGCAGGTGCGGAGATGCTGGAGCAGCTCGCCGGGGAGGTGCAGGAGACGATTCAAGAGCTGCGCGAGCTCGCACACGGCATCTATCCACCACTGCTGGTCGACGGGGGCCTTATCGAGGCGTTGCGAGCGGCAGGAAACCGCAACCCGCTCCCGGTGGACGTCATCGCCGAAGGCATCGGCCGCTATTCGTCCGAGATGGAAGCTGCCGTCTACTTCTGCTGCCTGGAGGCCCTGCAGAACGCCGCCAAACATGCCGTCGGCGCCGAGGTCGAGGTTCGTCTGTGGGAGGAGTCGGGCGGGTTGTTGTTCTCGGTCAGCGACAACGGCCCGGGTTACGACGTGGACAAGGCCCAACGGGGTCACGGGTACATCAATATGGCTGACCGGTTGGGAGCGATCGGCGGTACGGTCCGCTGGGAGTCACAACTCGGGCATGGTTCCCAGGTGCGCGGATCGGTGCCCCTCCTCGAATCGAGCTGAGGCGCTCCCTCCTCAATGCGTTCTCCGTGGTCGTATCCGCGCGTCACCGCCCCGCATCGACGGCCGCCCTGGGGGTTCCGGGAGGTTGGTGATCGGGGTGATCGCCCGTCGGTGGCCGCTCGGACCCTGTTCGTAACGTGAGCTCCGTCTTTCGTGTCGCCACGTACCGTCTCCGGGCCACATTCCGTCGCCGGTGGACCGGCTACCTGGCTATCGTCCTCTTGATCGCGCTGCTGGGCGGTCTGGCCATCGGCTCGATCGCCGCGGCCCGGCGCACCCAATCCTCGTACCCCACCTTTCTGGCCAGCACCAACCCGTCTACCTTGTTCGTTCCGACTGCGAACTGGCAGCCGGGATCCCCCAACAGCGCCGGCGCCGACCCGGGGACCAGCGCGAGCCTCCTCCGCTTGCCCCTCGTGAGGGCGGTCGAGAACGAGTACAACATCAATGCCCAACCGCTCGGGCGGAACGGATATCCGCTCCCCCCGCCCGCCAAGGCTGACTCCCTCGGCATCAGCATTCTCAACAACGACGGCAGCATCGACGGCGAGTTCTCCGATCAAGACCGTCTCACTGCGATAGCGGGGCGATTGGCCAACCCGAAGCGGGCCAATGAGATCATGGTGTCGTCGATCGTGGCCGAGGCGCTGAGCCTGCACGTGGGCCAGGTGGTCCCGATCGGCTTCTACACCGATGCCCAGACGACGTTGCCCGGCTACGGCACCGGGGGGACCGCCACCTTCAAGGCCAAGGCGCACTTGGCGATGGACATGAAGGTCGTCGGGATCGTCACCTTCAACAATCAGGTGGTGCTCGACTCCCTCGACGCCACCAACACGGCGCAGATCGTCTATACGCCGGCCCTCACCCACCGGCTGGTCCAGTGTTGCGTCACCAGCACGACGACGTATCTCAAGCTTGCTCACGGCGTCAGCGACATCGCCGCGGTGGAGAGGGAGATCACGCGAACCCATCCGGGAGGTTCCGTCCCGTTCGGGGTCGAATCCAGCACCGACGTGGCGGAGCGGGCCATCAAACCCGAGTCGATCGCTCTCGGTGTGTTCGGGGGCATTGCCGCCCTGGCCACCGTGCTCATCGCCGCTCAGGCCATCAGCCGCCAACTGCGGCTGCGCGCCGAGGAGGGGCGCACCCTGCGCGCCCTGGGCGCCAGCCCGGCCATGACCATGGGGGATGGCCTGATGGGCACCCTCATCTCCGTCATCGTCGGCTCCCTGCTCGCCGTGGTCGTCGCGGTCGGGCTCTCGCCCCTGGCGCCGATCGGCGTGGTGCGCCCCGTCTATCCCGACCCGGGGATCGCCTTCGACTGGACCGCCCTCGGCTTCGGACTGTTGGTCCTCGTCGTGGTCTTGAGCGCGGTGGCCGTGGCGGTCGCCTACCGCCAAGCCCCCCATCGCGCCGGCGTGTCGCGTGATCGGGATTCCAAACGTCCATCGAGCGTGACTCGTGCCGCCGGCCGATACGGGTTGCCGGTTCCGGCGGTCGAGGGCATCCGGTTCTCGCTCGATCCCGGAGCCGGCCGCAACTCGGTGCCCGTGCGCTCGGCCATCGTCGGCACGACCCTGGCCATCGTGGTGGTGATCGCCACCGTCACCTTCGGCGCCAGTCTCGACACGCTCGTCTCGCACCCGCCCCTCTACGGATGGAACTGGAACTACGAGTTGACCGGTGGTGGCGGCATCGCTCCGGTCCCCGGCAAAGAGGCGGCGGACCTGCTCGATCACGACCGATCCGTGGCGGCGTGGTCGGGTGTGTCCTTCGGAGCCATCGCCTCGCTGGGGGGCCAGGTCGTGCCCGTACTCGGCCAGGGAGTGCACGCGACCGTCGGCCCACCCCTCCTGTCCGGACACGGCCTCGATGCGCGCGATCAGGTCGTGCTGGGAGGCGCCACGCTATCGGCCTTGCACAAGCGGATCGGCGACACGATCGAGGTGGACGTCTCGGGATCGAAAAAACCGGAGCGCTTGCTGATCGTCGGGACGGCCACGATGCCCACCATCGGGGAACAACTCGGCGATGTGCATCCGACGATGGGGACGGGAGCGCTGGTCGCTTCAGCGCTGGTCCCGGCGTTGGCGTCAAACCCGAACAGCGTGTCACCCACCGGCCCGAGCGCCGTCCTGGTGCGGTTGCGGAGCGGCGCCGATCCGACGACGGCCTTGCGCTCGTTGCGCCGGATCGCCAACGAGTTGACTCTCCCGATGAACTATGGCGTCACGCTCCTGAGCGTGCAGCGGCCGGCCGAGATCATCAACTACCGCTCAATGGGGACGATCCCGGCCATCCTCGGACTGGGCCTCGCCTTCGGTGCCGCGTTGGCCCTCGGGTTGACCTTGTTGGCTTCGGTCCTACGACGCCGCCGGGACCTGGCGCTGTTCAAGACGCTCGGGTTCACCGGGCGCCAACTGGCGTCAGTGGTCGCCTGGCAATCGAGTGTCGCCGTCGGGCTCGGCACGGTCATCGGCGTGCCGCTCGGGATCATCTTCGGGCGCGTGCTCTGGAACCTCTTCGCCCGAGCGATCAACGCCGTGCCGCAACCGAGCGTTCCCGCCTGGACGGTCGTCCTCATCGCCGTCGGGGCGCTGGTGCTGGCCAACGTGGTTGCCGCTTTCCCGGCCCGCGTGGCGGCGCGGACGCCGACCGCGCTGCTCTTGCGAGCGGAGTGAGCCTCAGTCCGAGATGAATGCGCCGGCGTCACGCTCCGCCCAGAGCCGCCTCAGCGAGTCGGCTCCCAGGTGCTCCTTGTTGAGGTACGCCCGGGCGCCGCTGGTGGCCACTTCGGGAGGCAGATCGGCCGCCTCGTAGGTCGAGCAGAGGATCACGACGACGCCAGGGTGCTTGGCGACCAATTGGCGGGTTGCCTCGATCCCGTTCATCTCGGGCATGTTGATGTCCATCAGGACCAACGCCGGGTCGAGCTCCTCCGCCAGCGCGACCGCTTCATAGCCGTTGGCGGCTTCTCCGACGAGCTCAAACTCTGTGGTGCGGCGCAGCACGGCCTTCATGGCAGAACGAAACGGTGCTTGATCGTCCACGACGAGCACGGTGAGCGGGGCACTCATAACTGCATCATCGCACGGAGGGGGAGAGGCCACGGTGGTGCTGGCACACCTCCTCCAGGTGGAGTCAGCCTCCCCCAGGATCGCTCAAGTACACCAGGACGGCCTTGACCCGCCGATTGACTTCCTTCTCTTCGGACAACCCCAGTTTGGAAAAAATCGAGTTGGTGTGCTTCTCCACCGCGCGCTCCGACACCTGCAGCGCAGATGCGATGGCCGCGTTGCTCTTCCCGGTGGCCATCTCGCCCAGAATTTCCGATTCGCGAGGGGTCAGCCACGACAAGTCTGATGTTCGTCGCGACGAGCGCGCTTGAATCAGTTCATCGACCACCAGGGGATCAATCATCGAACCGGCCTGGGCGACGGTGCGAATGGCTTGGGCCAATTCGTCGGCCCCGGCCACTCGCTCCTTCAGCAAATAGGCGCGGCCGGCCGACCCGGTCTCCAGCAGCGCCAACGCATAGGCCGGGGCCTTGAACTGGCTGAGCACCACCACCCCGACCTGCGGCCGGTGCTCCCGTAGCCACGAGGCGGCTTGGATGCCCTCATCGGTGCCCGTCGGGGGCATCCGGATGTCCGTCACCACGACGTCCGGGGATTCCTTTTCAATGAGGGACAGCAGTTGCGGCAGGTCGCAGGCGGTGCCCACGAGGTCGAAGTCCTGGTCCGCGTCGATGATCCGGGAGATTCCCTCCCGGAGCAGGACATTGTCCTCCGCCAGTGCGACCCGAATTGTTGCCATTGGTGTCGTTACGGTAGCGCGACAGACCCGGCTCCACCGGCCGTGACCTGCGCCAGCGTGTCTGATTTCGGCCAGAACAGGCCACGAGGTGTGGCGTCTGCCGCCGAATTCACCTCTCCCCGTGGGGATGGCTGAAGCGGTTGCTCATGCCTTCCCGAACGTCGGACGGTCCGGTTCGCCGCTCCGTGGTGCTGGTACCAGGTCGGGGCGGATGCTGCCACCCTTGGCCGTGCCTTCGCTTCCAGCCAAGATGTCCCCGGGCGAGGTAGGGAGGGCGACAGCTCGTGGGAGGTGTGGTGACGGAAGTGACGCGCCCGCCTCTGGGGGCACCAGGATGAGGAGAGAGGCGCTCGGCGTCTCCTGGTACCGCTTCCGGGCCACTTTCAGCCACCGGTGGGGCGGCTACCTGTCGCTCGTCCTCCTCATCGGGCTGGTCGGCGGGCTGTCCATGGGGGGGTTTGCCGCGGCCCGCCGTACGCAGTCGTCCTTTTCCACCTTCTTGGCCAGCACCAATCCGTCGGCCTTCACCGTGTCGATCCTGGGCGCAGCGGTCACCCCGGGCTCGGGACCGAACCACGCCCCCGACATAACCAAGGGGATCGCTCACCTCCCTCATGTCCATCGGGTCGACGTGGGGGTCTTGCTCAACGCCGTTCCGTTGGCCGCCGACGGTGCTCCCCTTCTCGGCTCCCTGGGGAAGGTGTATCCGGTCGCCAGCGTGAACGGAATCTTTTTCGACCAGGACCGCGTCACGGTGACCCAAGGGCGGATGGCTGACCCCGCTCGGCCCGACGAGTTCGTCATGACGGCAGAGGCGGCACAGTTGTTCGGCGTCCACGTGGGCCAGGTCATCCCCTACGGCCTCTACACCAACCTCCAACAACAGCTTTCGGGGTTCGGCACGCCGAGCGTCGTGCCCACGATCCGTGTCGAAGCCAAGCTGGTGGGCCTCGTCGCCTTCAACTCCCAGATCGTCGAGGACGACATCGACCGGTTCCCGACGTTCAGCGTCTTCACTCCGGCGCTGGCCCGGGAGGCGCTGACCAGCGCGAGGGGTTCTTTCTCATCCGCCGCCACCTACAGCATCCGGGTGGACAGCGGCGCAGACGTCCCAAGGGTGGAACGCGAGCTGGCTCACCTGGTACCGCCAGGTACACAGCTCACCTTGCATGCCACCGCGCCCGTGGCGGCGAAAGCGGATCGGGCGGTGAAACCGATAGCCATCGCGCTCGGTATGTTCGGAGCCGTCGCCCTCCTGGCCGTCCTGCTCATCGCGACGCAAGCCATCGCGCGCCGCTTGCGCGAAGCCACCGAGGAGCTGACGGTCCTTCGTGCCCTCGGGGCCGATCCGGCCACCACCACGGCGGACGGGCTGGTCGGAATTCTCGGTGCCGTTGTGCTCGGGTCATTGCTCGCCGCATTGATCGCGGTCGCCATCTCACCCATCGCGCCCCTCGGCCCGGTCCGTCAGGTCTATCCCACGAAGGGTTTCTCCGCTGACTGGATGGTTCTCGGGATCGGGCTCCTGGTCCTGATCGGCGGTCTCGGTGCGCTCGCGGTTGCATTTGCCTACCGCGCCGCGCCCCATCGTGTGGCCCAGCGGGTCCGACTTGCCCCACCGACCGCTTCGAGAGTGGTGCAGACCGTGGCCGCGGCGGGCCTCCCCGCGCCCGGCGTGGTCGGAGTACGCATGGCCCTCGAGTCGGGGCGTGGCCGCACCGCCGTACCGGTGCGCTCGGCCCTGGTCGGGACCGCGCTGGCGGTGGCGCTGGTCGTGGCCACCCTCACCTTCGGGAGCAGCCTGCAGACCCTGGTGAAGCACCCCGCCCTCTACGGGTGGAACTGGACCTACATGCTCAACCAGGTCGGCGCCGGCAGTGCCGGCGTCCCGCCCCAGACCCTCACCGCCCTCCAGCACGACCCCGACGTGGCCGCGGCGACAGGCATCAATTATCTCGATGTCGAGATCGACGGCCAGAACGTCCCGGTCATCTTCGGGGTCAAGGGTGCCTCGGTCACGCCGCCCATCCTCTCCGGACATGCCCTCGACCAGACGCACCAGATCGTGCTCGGCGCCGCGACGATGGCCCAGCTGCACAAGCGACTGGGTGACACCGTGGTGTTGACCTACGGGTCTCCGAAGGATTCCCCCGTCTACATTCCACCGACCCCGCTCTCCGTCGTGGGTACGGCCACCATGCCCGCCGTGGGCTTTGCCAGCGTCGTCTCGGACCACACATCCATGGGCACCGGGGCACTGATCCCCCTCAACGTCCTGCCGGCCGCGATTCTGTCGAACAGCCAGTATCCGACTCTCAACGGGCCGAGCCTCGCCCTGGTGCGGCTGCGCCCCGGCGTCTCTTCGGCCGCCGGTCGGGCCAACCTGCAACGCATGGCCGACGCCGCCAATAGGGACTTTGCCGCGGTCCCCCAGGGCGCCGGAGTCGGCAATACCATCGTCGTGCAAGGCGTTCAGCGCCCGGCGGAGATCGTGAACTACCGCACCGTCGGCGCGGTGCCGGCACTGCTCGTGGCGGGCCTTGCCCTGGGTGCGGTGGCCGCGTTGGCGCTGACCTTGGCCGCGTCGGTCCGGAGACGACGTCGCGACCTCGCCCTGTTGAAGACCCTGGGCTTCACCCAGCGCCAGCTGGCCTCCGCCGTGGCGTGGCACGCGTCCGTCTCGGCCGCGGTGGGCGTCGTGCTCGGCGTCCCGGTCGGCGTCATTCTGGGGCGATGGCTCTGGGACCTGTTCGCCCGCCAGATCTACGCGGTGCCCGAGCCCACGGTGCCGGTCTTGTGGGTGGCCCTGGTCGCCCTCGGCGCACTGGTCCTGGCCAACATCGTCGCCGCCATCCCGGCCCGTATCGCCGCCCGCACACCGACAGCGTTGATGTTGCGGTCTGAGTGAGGAGAGACCGGACGGAAGGGACCTGAGCGACCTAACCCGCTTGCTGCAGAATCTCTTCGGCCGCCCGCTCACCCGAGCGCACGGCTCCGTCCATGGAGCCATAGGACGTGGCCGCCGTCTCGGTGCCGGCCCAGTGCATGCGCCCCACGGGCTGGCGCAAGAGGCGGCCGTACTGGGTGAGCACTCCGGTGGGGAAGTGCCCCATCGAGCAGCCCCGCGTCCACGGCTCCTCGGCCCAGTTCTGCTCGAGGATTTCCAAGGGCGCAGCCGCCTTCGGTCCCAGCCGGTGGCGCAGCATGTCGAGGACATGGGCGAAGCGGTCCTGCCGGCTCATCCGGGCCAGCTTGCGTGCTCGGGGTCCGGCGGCGTATGTGGCCATGACGCCTTGGCTATGGCCGGGTTGCGAGGTGTCGAGCGTGACCTCAACGTCGTCGTCGGTGGCCACTGTGGCCCCCGAAATCCCTTCGTCGCGCCAGAAGGGCTCGTCGTAGATGGCCACCGTCTTGAGCTCGGTGCCGGCCGGCATTTGATGGATCAGCAGCGCGTGGTCGGCCGGCAAAGGCGGTTGGAAGCGGATGCCGGCGGCCAGGGCGCGGGGCAGGGCCAGGACGACGTGGCGCGCCGTCACGACGGTCGATGACGCCTGCACCTCGACCACGCCGCCGCGTTGGGTCACCGCGCTGACCGGTGACGACAGGGCCACCGACTCTCCGAGCTCGACCGCCATGGCATTGGGGATCAGCTGGACCCCGCCGTCGAACTGCTCGTGTTGGTAGCCGCCCTCGATGGACATGAGCGCCTCGACGCCGCCAGCCGAGCGGACCAGGAAGAGCCAGTTGAGCAGCGACACCTCGGAAAGGTCGGACGCAAAGCAGGCTCGCACCGTGGCCTCGATCAGGTCACGGGCCAGACGGGTGGGGACGTGCGTCCTCGAGAGCCAGGCCCGGACCGACTGAGCGTCCCACTTGGACGCCTTCGGCGCCTCCCACGGAGCGTCGACAGGGACATTCTTGGCCATGGCGTTCATGCGGGAGATGGCCTGGGCCGCGCTCAGCAGCGCAACGGGGCTGATCCGTGGGATGTCGCCGCGATAGCGCCGCACCCTGCCCCCCGTGGCCAGGACGTTGTCCCCCTCCACGAACGTCCGGAAGGTGGTGACGCCCATCTCCTTGCTCAGCGCGTGCATCCGGTCGTGATCGGGGCCGATGAAGGTCGCCCCCATGTCGACCGGCACTCCGCTGGAAGCGGTGCGCGTCCACACCCGTCCTCCCACCCGGTCCCGGGCTTCGAGCACTACGACGGACCGCCCGGCCTGAGAGAGACGAAGGGCCGCGGTGAGGCCGGCCAGTCCGCCCCCGACGACGCAGACCTCGGTTTCGATCCGGGTCTGGCTGGGCGGTTGCGGCATCGGGGACCCCCTCGGTTCGCCCTGAGAGTAACATGCGTGCTGCCCGCATGTAAGAGGAGGAGCCTCGGTGGTCGAAGCGGTAGGGGTCAAAACCCGGGAGACCCAGGTTGTCCGATCGGCCCGGACTCGGACGGCACTGCTCTCGGCGGCCCGGCAGCTCTTCGCCGAGAAGGGTTTCGCCGAGACCGGCCGGGACGAGATCGCCGAGCGGGCCGGTGTCACCCGCGGGGCGTTGTACCACCATTTCACCTCCAAGACCGCGGTGGCGGCGGCCGTGGTCGATCAACTCGAGGAGGAATTGGTGGCGCGGGTGGTGGCCGCCGCCCGGGAGGGCTCGGGTGTGCGCGACCAGCTCCGTCGGGGCTGTCTGGCCTACATGGAGGCCTGCGCCGATCCGACCGTGGCCCGGATCTTGGCCGACGCCCCAGCGGTCCTGGGCGTGGCGACATGCCGTGCCCTGGACGCCGCGTCGTGCGTGCCCCTCCTCGAAGAAGTATTTCGATTGGCCGGGGCAGAGGGCATCGACGTGCCGGGAGATCCGCCGATCACCGCCAGCCTGATGCTGGGATTGCTCAATGAAGGGGCGCTCCTGATCGCGGTGTCACCCGAGGACGGCGCCCTCCAGCGTCGCGTGAGCTCCAGCGTGGAGGCCTTCCTCGACAAGCTCTTCGCCTGATCCGCTTCTCGTTGAGTCGGGCCCACCGTTCTGGGAGGATGGCAGGAGAGTCCGCCACAAGTGATTGATGAAGGGGTCCGCCATGACTGACAGCGTGATGACCATCGGGGGCGACACGGTCCCGGCCGGAGAGTCGTTCGGAGTGAAGAATCCGGCCACCGGTGAGGTGTTCGCCCAGGCTCCCGAGTGCAGCCCGCAGCAACTCGATGCCGCCTTCGACGCCGCCGCCAAAGCAGCCCGTGACTGGAAGAGCGACGAGGCGGCTCGCCGGGCGGCACTGCTCGCGGTGGCCGATGTGCTGCTGGCCTCAACGGCGGACTTGGCCCCCCTCTTGACATCGGAGCAGGGCAAGCCGCTGGGCGATGCCGGCATCGAGGTCTTCGCCGCCGCCATCTGGTGCCAGTACTTCGCCAATCTGGAGACACCTCCCCAGATCATCCAGGACGACGCGGAGGCGTTCGTCGAAGTGGCCCGCCGCCCTCTGGGCGTCGTGGCCGCCATCACGCCGTGGAACTTCCCGCTCACCCTGGCCTTCTGGAAGATCGCTCCGGCACTTCTGGCCGGCAACACCATGGTCCTCAAACCGTCGCCGTTCACGCCGCTGACCACCCTCAAGGTGGGGGAGTTGCTGCGTGACGTCCTGCCTCCCGGCGTGCTCAACGTGGTCAGCGGTGGCGACGAGTTGGGCGCCTGGATGACGAGCCACCCGGTACCCCGCAAGATCAGCTTCACCGGGTCGATCGAAACCGGCAAGAAGGTCGCCATGTCG
Organism: Acidimicrobiales bacterium; assembly: GCA_035947875.1. Taxonomy (GTDB): domain Bacteria; phylum Actinomycetota; class Acidimicrobiia; order Acidimicrobiales; family RAAP-2; genus Bog-473. Next base: position 16,923 of record DASZJQ010000073.1, on the reverse strand, counting down.
GCCGCCCCGGATCTCAAGCGGGTGACGTTGGAGTTGGGCGGCAACGATCCCGCCATCGTCCTCGATGACGCCGATCCGGCCAGCGTGGCCAAAGCGATCTTCGCCGGCGCCTTCAACAACAACGGCCAAGTGTGCTCGGCCATCAAGCGCGTCTACGTGCCCGAAGCGATGTACGACGATGTGGTCGAGTCGCTGGCCGGGTACGCCAAAGCGATCAAGGTGGGCGAGGGGACCGAGGAGGGGGCCAAGTTGGGTCCCATCAACAACGAGCCGCAGTACGAGCGGGTCAAGGAACTGGTCGCCGACGCGGTCTCCCAAGGCGCGCGGGCCGTGACGGGTGGTCATGCCATGGATCGTCCCGGCTACTTCTTCGAGCCGACCATCCTGGCCGGCATCTCGGACGGCACCCGCATCGTGGACGAGGAGCAGTTCGGTCCCGCACTCCCGGTCATCTCCTATCGCAACGAGGGCGATGCCATCGATCGGGCCAACGCCACCCACTTCGGGCTCTCGGGCTCGGTGTGGAGTGCCGACCCGGAACGAGCCTCTGCGGTGGCGGCCCAGCTCGAGTGCGGCACCGCCTGGGTCAACACCCACCTGGCCTTGTCACCTTCGCAGCCCTTCGGTGGCTTCAAATGGAGTGGCATTGGCCTGGAGAACGGCCCGTGGGGCCTGGCCGAGTTCACCGAATTCCAGGTGGTGCACCGCTCGAAGTCGGACGATGGGCTCAACCTCAATACAGGCGGGTTGGTCTCCTAGGTCGACGGCGTCGTCGCGGCGGCCCCGGCCTTGAGGTCGGCCCCAATCTGCTTCACGTCGGCGCCGGCCTTCTTGAGGTCGCCCAGGGCGGCTTGCACGGCGCTCTTGGGTGAGGAGAGCAAGGCGTGGTTGGCGTTCCACTGCGCCGGGCTGTAGCCCAGCACGGTTGACGCGAGGCCGGAAGCGCCGTTGCCGGCCGCGCTGATCTGGGCATTGAGGTCACTCAACAGGGGTCCGATGGTGGCCTGATTGGCCGGGGTCTCACGCGCGGCCGCCTTGGCGGAGAGGGCGGTCAGGTTGGGCACCGTACTGTTCTCGATCTGGTCACTGACGCCGGCGACGCGGGCGGCCGGAAGGACCAGCGCCAACACGCGGTAGTTGGTGAAGATGGTGACTGCGTCGGACCCCGCCGCGGGTGCGGTCGTATCGGCGGCAATCTTTTGACCGAGCGCCTGCAGGCCCGGAATGTCCTGCTGCAGGTAGGCGGCCAGGGTCGAGGCGCCAGAGCCCAGCTTCGCATCGCCGTTGACCTTTGCCACTGCGGCATTGAGGTCGTTGACCCTCAGGGTGATGGCCGCGGCCGCCTTGGATTGAATCGTCGAGAGACTGGCGGCCGGGTCGGCGGCCGGCGTGGCGGCCTCGGCCAGGGTTGTCCCGGCGATCAGGAGCGTGCCCGAGAGCACCACCACCGAGCCCAATCGAATGCTGTTGGTCGACATGCGGGTCCTACTCCCCCGGGAGGCCATCGGCTTCCCCTCGTGCTTGCCTGCATGGTGCGTCTGGTGCGTCATGAATGTATGTGGCAAACATGAGGATTCTGTAATGGGATCGCCACTTGGCCTCCCAATAGGCGTGTGAAGTGCCAGGCTAGGGACGTGGGCACCGAAGCGGGAACGATCATCGTGATTGAGGACGACCCCCACATCGCCGATCTGGTGAATCTGTACCTTCGTCGCGATGGTTTCCGGGTGCTGTTGGCCGCCGACGGCGATCAGGGCCTCGGTCTGGTCAAACAGGAAGATCCGTGGATGGTCATCCTCGATGTCGGCCTGCCCGGTCAACGCGACGGCTTCGACGTCTGTCGGGAGATCCGGAACCACAGCAACACGCCGGTGCTGTTCCTTACCGCCCGCGACGATGAGGTGGACCGCATATTGGGGCTCGAACTCGGGGCGGACGATTACATCGTCAAGCCTTTTTCACCTCGAGAGCTGGTGGCCCGCGTTCGGGCCATCCTGCGCCGCACCCACGAGGTGCCCAAAGAGCTGGAGATCATTGCCACCGGCGATCTCGAGGTCGATTTGCGCCGCCGGGAGGCGCGCCGGGGGGGAGAGGTCGTCGACCTGGCTAACCGAGAGTTCGACCTGCTGGCCTTCCTCTCTCAGAACGCCGGCCTGGCCTTGTCCCGACAACAGCTTCTCGACGGAGTCTGGGGTTCGGACTGGTACGGCGACGTGCGCACGGTTGACGTCCACGTGGCCCAGCTCCGCAAGAAGTTGGGCGACAGCCTTCCCCTGGCCACCGTCTGGGGCGTCGGCTACCGGTTCGGATGAGGTGAGCCCGTGCGACGACGACTGATGGTGGCCCTGGTCAGCCTGGTGGCGGGCGGGCTAATCGTGGCGGGGGCCGGGAGCCTGGTCCTGACCCGCAATTCGGCCCGCAACCAAGCGAGGCAACAGCTGGTGACCGAGGTGCAATCACTGACGTCGCACCCGCTTCTCACCCAGTCGGTGCCCGAGCTCAAAGTGATCCAACGTGTCCTCAGCCTCGAAGACGCGCGATTGGTCGGGATCAATCTGGCCGGCACGGTGGTGCGGAAGCCGCCATCCGGGCTGACCAAGGCCGACCTTGACCCGGTCCAGCTCCTCGCCGGCCAGACCGTGTCCGGTCGGAAAGGGAACCTCGTCTTTGCCGCCGCGCCGGTCACGTTGAGCGCCCGGGAACGCGCGCGGCTCAAATTCGGCGGTCAGGTGGCCATTGTCCTCACGCGGCAGGTGGGCTACCTGGGCCCCGGATGGGGCTATTTCCTCGCGGCCGGGGGCGTCACCCTCGTGATTGCCGCCCTGGTGGCCTCGCAGATGAGCCGCCGCATGACCCGACCCCTTATCGAGGCCACAGAGGTGACCGGGCGGATCGCCTCGGGAGACCTGGGCAGCCGGGTGCCGATCCACGAAGGCGACTACACCGAGTTCTCCTCGTTGGCCCGCTCGATCAATGCGATGGCGCAGAGCCTGGCCGACGGCCGGGCCCGGGAAAGACAGTTGCTCTTGTCAGTGTCGCACGACCTTCGTACGCCGTTGACCTCCATCCGCGGCTTTGCCGAGGCCATCACCGATGGTGCCATCGACGACACGACCCAGGGAGCCGAGGTGATCATCGCAGAATCGCGACGCCTCGAGCGATTGGTCGGTGACCTACTCGATCTGGGCAAGCTCGAAGCCCAGCAACTGTCCTTCCACGTCCGCCCGACCGACCTGGCCGAGGTCGTCGGTATTACGGCCGAAGGCTTCCGACCGCTGGCCGAGAAAGGCGGATTGAACCTCTCGGTCGAGGTGCCCGACGAAGGGATGGCTCCGGTGGCGGCCGATCCGGACCGCGTGGCGCAGCTCCTGGCCAACCTCATCGAGAATGCGCTTACCTTTGCCCGCACGTCAGTTCGGGTCACCTTGGGGGAGACGGCCCCGCCCGGTACGCCTGTCGTGGTGGTGCAAGACGACGGCCCCGGCATCGCTTCGGCCGACCTGCCTCGGGTTTTCGACCGTTTCTACCAGGCCGACCGGGGGCCCAATCGTAAGGTCGGATCGGGACTCGGGTTGGCCATCGTCTCCGAGTTGGCGTCGGCCATGGGGGCGACGGTTCGCGCTGAATCGCCGATCGCCGAGAACGGGGGCTCGCGCTTCATCGTGACGCTGCAACCACGACGTGAGGGCGCTGAACTCGTGGGATCTGGCTCTGCACCCTGAGTCCGAGCCGCCTGCGCATCCTTGTCGACATGGTCGACCCCGGCGACCATCACGACGAGGCGCAGATTTCTCCAAGGCTGCTCTCGGCTCGTCCGAAGATGAACCAGGTGTCGAGATAGGGCTCTGGATTGGCCGACCATTCGAACGACCTGACCTCGCCTTCCGTACGGCGGCCAAGGCGACCCCGAAAAACCTCGAAGTCGGGAGCGTCGACGTCAACGGGTGGAAGTCCGTGTGATGTCGCCTCTTGGTTGAACGCCTCGATCAACTGCGGGGCTGTCCAGCTCAGGAACTCCGGCGGGAGATCGACCGGACGACCGAAGGCCGTGAGCAGGTCGGCCAGATGGGTCATGACGTCGACGACAGCGCGGAAGTACGGTGCGCCCTCGGGAGTAGAGAGAATCGCTTCAGGTCCGACGGCGTCCCGAGCCCACTGATCAAGCAGTTCGGACACCGACTTGGATCGACCGCGTTCTATCTGCGCGGCCGTCCACGGGTCAGTGGTCACGCCCTCCATATTTCCGGTCCGCACGTCTTCCATGACCCCGGCCATGTGAGCGACGACGTCGTGCACATTCCAGAGGGGCGTCGCCGCCACCGGTCGGTCACCCTCCTGGTCCTTCACGAGGTCCGTAATCCGTAGGCGGCCCTGACGATAAAGCTGGCCAAGATCCACTGGCACGGCAACAGAGTAACGGGGCCAGCCGGGTGAGACTCGAAGGACGACATCGCTGCCCGGGGGATCGGCCACGGTTTCACGAGCCGACTGAGGTTCCGCATTGCATCGTGTGACATGATCTGCCTCACCCCGTCAACGGGAACGGGGATGTTCACACCAACGTCCGGGGGGACAGTCATGACAATCCGCTGTGGGATGCTGTCCAGGTTGGCGACCTTGTTCGCCGCCGTCGCCATCGGCCTCATCAGTTTCGTTCCCCTCGTTCACGGCACCGCCGCGGCGGCAATCAGTTCGAGGCTCCAGGCGAATGGTTCGGTCGATGAGGCGTGGCTCGCCGGCGCCAATCCCGGTGACCGGATCACCCTCATGCAGCACAACTCTGCCGTGTCGAACGTCGCCAACCCCGGTACGGCCGACTCCCTCGGCTCGCTGATCATCCGGAACCTGACCCCCGGGCCCGGCTACCGATGGGTCGACAACACCACCACCCAGCACACGTCGACCTTCTCGGTGCTGGCACCCGGCGTCAACCCCGCCGCGGATTCAACTCTTTACAACGGCCAGCCGCTGCACCAGGGACTGAACTACATCACCATGAGAGACGGCATCCAACTGGCGGCCACCGTGCGCTACCCCTACGGCGGAACTTGTTCCGCCGCCAGCCCCTGTCCCACGGTCATCGAGTACTCCGGTTACAACGTCGCCGGACCTACCGACCCGATTCCGGCGATTCTCGCTCAGGCACTCCATACGCCGTGCACCAACTGCGGCGATCCGAACCTGCTTCCAGACACGGCCACCGCGGTGGGGTCTGTTCTGGCCCGGGTGTCCGGTTTTGCCACGGTCAGTCTCCAGATGCGGGGGACGGGCTGCTCCGGTGGTGCCTTCGACCTCTTCGGATACCCATCTGACTACGACGCCTATGACGCCGTCGAGATTGTGGCCCACCAGTCGTGGGTGGCCCATCATAAGGTCGGCCTGGTCGGCATCAGCTATTCAGGCCTTTCGGAGTTTCCTTCCGCCGGCACCGACCCACCCGACCTCGCCGCCATCGCCCCTATGAGCCCCACCGATGATCTCTTCTCCACCGGCTATCCCGGCGGCATCTACAACGACGGGTTCGCGGCCAGCTGGATCGCCGCCCGCATCGACGACGCCCAAGGGGCGGCCTCCTACCGGAACGGCCAGCTGATCCAGCGATCCCCGACGCCCGTTGCGAACGTCGGCCAGCCGTGGACCTATTACGAGATCGACGCCGAACTGGCCTCCAGCGGGGGAACCTCGTCGACCTGCCTGGCCGACCAGGCGCTCCACAACCAGTCAGAGAGCCTGGCCAGCCTGGTCGGCCCGCAGCTGGTGGCCCCGGGGACGGGGCCGGGTCGCCAGCCATCGCTCTTCGATCCGCGATCCATGAGCGAGTGGGCGAGCCACGTCAAGGTGCCGATCTTCCTTTCCGGCGCCCTCCAAGATGAGCAGACCGGCCCGCAATGGCCCGCGTTGATCGATGCGGTACCGAAGTCGACGCCGCTCTACTCGAACATGGTGAACGGCGGCCATATCGACTCGACCGACCCGCAGACGATCAGTCGCTGGCTGGAGTTCCTCGACATCTACGTGGCCGACGAGGTCCCGACGGCGCCGAGCGCGCTGGCCTCGGCCGTCCTCGACGGGTTCACCGGCTTCGCCTCGGGCGTCTCGGCCCAGGCGCCGCTCCCGGCGATCCGCTTCACCGGCGACACGGACGTGGCCGCCGCCCGGGCGGACTTCGCCGCTCAGACCCCACTGGTGCGGGTCCTGTTCGACAACGGAGCTGGATCGGCCGGACCAGGCGACATCCAGTCGACGTATTCGGCGGACTTCTCCAGTTGGCCGCCGGCCGGTACGGTCGAATCGCTCTACCTCGGGCGGAAAGGAACGCTGGATCCAACCGCCCCCGCCCAGCAGAAGAGCGCCACCTTCACCTTGGATCCGAGTGCGCGGCCGGCGACGAGCTTGCCGGCCAGTGGCAACGCCTGGGCGGCCAACCCCGGATGGGACTGGACGACCGTCCCCGCCACCGACGGTATTGCGTTCGAGACCACTCCGTTCACGACGGCCACCACCATCGTGGGTCCAGCCACGCTGGACCTCTGGATCAAATCGGCCACCCCGGTCGAAGACTTCCAGGCCACCATCACCGAGGTCCGTCCGTCCGCCGCACAGGAGGAGTACGTCACCTCGGGCTTCTTGCGCAGTTCGAACCAGGTTGACCTGTCCGACTCGACACCTCTGTTCACCGATCCGAGCTACCTGGGCAGCGACGCCCGAAACCTCTCGGCGAGTGACTACACGCTGGTGAAGATCCCGATCGATCCGGTCGTCCACACCTTCCGACCCGGTACCGGACTGCGGGTCGTGATCTCCGCTCCCGGTGGGGACCGGCCGGTCTGGGAGTTCGCCACGCTCGACCACGGCCAGAGCGCCAAGGTCGGTCTCGGCGGTGTGACCGCCTCGTCGCTGGTGGTCAACGTTGTGCCCGGCGTCGCAGCCACCCCGACCCTGCCGGCCTGCGGCTCGCTGCGGGGCGAGCCCTGCCGGGCGTATCAGGCCGAGAGCAACCAGCCGGGCAGCCTCACCAGCATGTTGACCCCATCTGACGGGGCCACCCTGTCCGGCCGACAGTTGTTGGACGCCGGTGCGGCCCCGGCCACGACGGCAGAGGTCGACTTCACGGCTTCGGGTGGTCCGGATCAACATACGGTGATCTCGGGCTCCACATTGACGTACTACGGGTGGATCGGAACATGGGACACCGCGACCGTGCCCAACGGCGTCTACACCCTGCGGAGCGTGGTCCACGAAACCAACGGCGGCACCGGGCACAGTGCGCCGATCACCGTGACCGTGGCCAACAGCCCGCTCGCCACCTCCGTACTGGTCCCGTCGACTGGGGCCACGTTGCATGCCGGTTCGGTGCTCGATGCCGGCACGACGGGGACTCCCCCCGCCACCGGAGTCACCTTCGAGCTCACCGGCGGCGCCCTGACCGACACGGTGGTCGGTACGGCCACCCCCACGATCTACGGGTGGATCGCCTCCATGGACACCACCGACGTACCCCCAGGCACCTACACGCTCCAGAGCGTGGCCACCGACGCGACGGGGACGGCCACCAGTCCCGGTATCACGGTGACCGTGGCCGGCAGTACCGTCGTCCCGCCCTGATCACGGATCGAACTCGCCGGTCGTTGCGCCCCCGAGTCACCGCCGAGCGGGGTCCGACGCCGAGGCCGCGCTACCGTGAATCGGGTGGCGATGACCGAGCACGAGGCGGCGCGGGCTGCAGCGGCCGCACGCCACATACTCGAATCCCGTCTCCCGTCCTGGCTCCGCTACCACGATTTGACCCACACCACCGAGCTGGTGGTACCCGCCGCCGAGCTGTTGGCCGCCGACGAGAAGCTCGATGACGACGACCGGAGGTCAGCCGTCACGGCGGCGTGGTTCCACGACATCGGATTCGTCGAGCGCTACGAGGACAACGAAGAGATGGCCGCGGCGCTGGCCAAGGAGGAGTTGGTCCGCATCGGTGTCGACGCCGAGGCCATCGCCCTGGTGGCCGGTGCGATCCTAGCCACCCGCTTGCCGCAGCGACCCGAAGGGATCGTGGCGGAGATCGTGTGTGATGCCGACCTCTTCGTCCTGGGCACGGAGCGGTTCTTCGACCGTGACGCGCGCCTGCGCGAGGAACTGGCGGAAACGGGGACCACCTATGCGGATGCCGACTGGGACGAGCGCCAACTCTCCTTCATCGAGCGACACCGGTACTTCACCGACGGTGCCCGTCGCCGCAACGACGCGACCAAGGCCGCCAACGCCCGGGAGCTCCGCCGCCGTGCGACGGGACAACGCTGACGCGCCGGGATCCTGGCGCCAGGCGCCGACCGCTGACCGGCGCCACCTGATCCGGTGGGCTTGAGCCCTGCCCTCAGGCCTTGGCGCGGCCGGCCACGGCGTCGGCCTCGGTGTTGAAGAGGTCGACAAGGGTGAAGAAGCGAACCTGGTCGAAGATCTTCCAGAAGTGGAGACTCGCCCCGCTCACAACGAGGTCCCCGACGACGTGCTGGGAGTCGTCACATGCGTCGGAGCACGTCGTCGACGATGAGCATGGCCGCAGCGGGACACCCCTTGGTGAAGCCGAAGAATGGACCGAAGTCGCGAGTGGAGGCGAAACCGGCAATGTAAAGGCCAGCGATCGACGACTGGAAAGCTTCGTCGAGAACGGGGAAACCGTCGACCACCTCGAGGCGGCCAGCGAGCCCATTGAGGTATGGGACACGAGGAAGGTCGGACTTGTACCCGGTGGCAAAGACGAGTCGGTCGACCGTCAGACGGTCTCCACTTGAGAGCGCGACGGAGACCGTGCCCGTGTCTCCTACTGTGGTCTCCACAACGTGCGTGCCCGGCCAGCTACGAATTCTCGCGTCGGCGAGGCGCGGCGCGAGCCACCACTCGAGGGTAAGGCGCCCGACCTTCCAAAACTCCTGGGCGATTTCCACTTGCTCGGCGGCCGACAGTGAGCGCCACCAACCGCGGCGACTTATCGTCGCGTGCATGTACGGGTCGACGAACTTCCAACTCACTCGTTCGAATTGGGGGATGTCGTGGCGGTGAACGATGTCCACCCGCTCGACACCGTGTTCGCCCAAGAGTGCGGCCCATTCGTAAGCGCTCTGCCGACCGCCAAGGACCAAGACCCGCGCCCCGGCAAGCTCCTGGAAACGAACGAGATCACAGGTGTGCGCACCGACCCCTTCGGGGAGCAGCTTCGCCCACTCGGGGAACTGACGGAAGTAGGCCGCGCCCGGAGCGGCGACGACGACGTCGGCTGCAATCTGGGTCCCGTCGTCGAGCGTGGCCACGAATGCGTCGTGGTTGCGCTCGAGGCGTGAGACGAGCTGATCGTGGACGGACACGTGTTTTTGGGTCTGGAACCAGGCGGTGTACTCAAGGAAGACACCAATGGGGACGGGATCGATGTGGGCAGTCGAAAGTCCGCGGTCCTCGATGAAGGCCTCAAAGGTGTCGATGCCCGACGCATCGAGGTGCCAGTCGGTCCCTGAGCGTAGAAACATCCCTTCGGGCATGTGGTCCGTCCAGAATCCCATCGGATGCCCTACAACGACCGTGTCGATCCCCCGTTCGATGGCTTGCGCCGCGACGGCAATTCCATAGGGTCCGGCCCCAACGACGAGCAGCGTCACCACCTGCCTCAACCCCCTCTCGTACTAAGACGACCCTTCTCTCCACCCACGAGTCGAAGCTGTCGCGCTCATGAATGACGGCGTGGCAATTCCTCCTGGGGACGTTAGAGCCAACATGGTCGTCGCCACCCTCAGTCCAAGCGGCGCCATTACGATTTACGACTACACGGGGAGCACGGACATCGTGGTCGATGTGCACGGGTGGTACTCCTAATCGGCCGATGTGACTCCAAAGCAACTTGTGGCTGCTATTCGAGTTCCTTCCAATGCTCCCGACCGAAGAGGCGTCCGAAACGGGCGGTGAGCGATGGGCCCTCGTCGTGCGCAGTGTCGGGATGAAGCACGAGTGAACCCTTTGGTGCCGGCAGGGTTGCCGCCTCGTCATCGGTGATCGAACAGCGCACCAAGGTCGTGGTGATGTCAGTTATCTGGTCACGGTCAACGAAGCGCAGTCCGTGTTTGGTCTTTACAGCGATGCCATCAAAGAGGTCCAGTTCTGGAATCTGCAAGACGTGCTCGACTGTTCCGAACTGCGTATCGGTTGAACTGAGGACTGCCGTACCGACAGATAGGGCCTCATATGAGATGCGGCGTCCTTCGTCCATCTGTTCCTCCTTCCAACTCATTGAGGACTCTAGCCAGTCCGCCTGCTTTGAGTGGGAGCACGGCCCCCCTTCGCCGGATTCGTAGGGCTGTCCGATAAGCCGAGAAGCTACGGTTCTCACTTCGGGATAGAACGTCCGATCAAGCGAAACGACCCACAGCCCGGCCTGGAGGTGACGAACGTGGAGGACGCCATGAGCGCTGGCTCTTCCACACGATGATCGTCACCTCATGCTCAGAACACAGCCCTAGCGCGGACGACGGATCAGGGTTGGCCCCGCACGCTTGCACCGTTCGCGGTCGCCGTCGTACACGTCGGCCCAGCCGTCGAGCATCCTGAGCTCAGAACTTGAAGCGAGTCAGCCCGCCCGGCTCGGTGCCCAGTGCCACGGTGACCGAGTTTGGCTTGATGCGAAATACGTTCCACGGCGGTGGTCCCTGGGCCGGTGCGTTGAACGGGGCAGTGATACCAGTTCCGGTCTCATCGAGTTCGGCGGGCCACCCCTGATCCGCCCAGGCCTTGGCGAGGCGCGTCAGAGTGGCCGGGTCGGCCTCCCGCTCTGCCTCGCCTTCGGCGACGACATCTGCATCGCGAATCGAGACCGCGATCGAACATCGCCGGTCGCGGGCGACGTTGCGGCTCTTCCGGGTTCCAGATCCGGTCTGGAACCAAAAGCATCCGTCCAGCCAGAGCGCACCGACCGCAGTTACGTGCGGGCTCCCGTCCTCGTTCACCGTCGAGAGCCACGTCGTGCGAGCGTTGTGGGCGTCGGGAGCCGGCGGCGATCCGGCATCGAGCTTCTCGACCACGTTCGTCCAGTTCACCGGGGGCAGCCCGTCCGTCACACCCAAATTGATGATGTCCATTTCGTCTCCATTCTGGTAGCCGGCGACACCGCTTAGAGCCGTGTCCTCCCATTTGACGTTTACCGCTCACCAAAGTCATCGCCGTCTCAGAGGGGGAAGTCCCCCCGGCCAATATCGGCGATTTCTTCCGACCCATCACGGCGGCGTGACGGTGAGCCGGCCTGTAGGCGGGATTCTGTCCAGCCCTTGCGGGCCTGGGTGACCATCCATCTGAGCGGCCTACCTGGGGATGCCCCTCTTTCGAGAAGCGGGCGAGCAACCCGTCTCCCACGCTTGGCCTTGCTCCGGGTGGGGTTTACCGAGCCGGTCAGGTCACCCTGACCGCTGGTGCGCTCTTACCGCACCGTTTCACCCTTACCTGTGCGTACCCGAAGGTCCGCCATCGGCGGTCTGATCTCTGTGGCACTTTCCTGCGAGTCACCCCGACTGGCCGTTAGCCAGCACCCTGCTCTGCGGAGTCCCGACCTTCCTCAACGCGATCCCGCTGTGCGGTCCGGGCTGCGGTCACCTGGCCGACTCACCGTCCCGGCCAGTCTGCCATCTCCGTGGGTGACGGCGGCGCACACCGCATCGGTAGGGTGTCCTCCATGCCGAGCGGTGCGAGTCAGCTCTTCGATCCCGAGGCCCCGCCCACCGGTGGAGCGGCCCCTCCGCCCGAGGACGGCGGCCAGGCCAACGCGCTGTCGATCGGGGCCCTCTACGACGAGGTGGGGGAGGCGCTGGCCTCGGTGTTCCCGCGCCGCCGCCAGCTCTGGGTGCGGGGGGAGATCCACAGCCTCTCCGACCAGTCGAGCCGATCGGGCCATTGCTATCTGGAATTGGTGGATCCGGACAACGAGAGTGGCCGGGGCCGAGGTGCCCCGCCGTCGCGTGGCCGGGGGGTGCCGGTCCTGATGGTCAAGTGCTGGAAGGGCACGTGGGGACCATTGAAGGGGGCCCTGGGCCGACAGGGGATCACTCTGACCGAGGGCATGGTGGTGGTGCTGCGCGGGTCGCTCGATGTCTATCGACCGAAGGGCGAAATCGACTTCATCCTCTCCGAGCTCGACGTGACCGCGCTGCTGGGCCGTTTGGCGGCGCAACGCGCTGAGCTGCTGCGCAAGCTCGAGTCCGAAGGTCTCCTCGGGCGCAACAGGGAGATAGCAGTGCCAGAGGTCCCGCTGCGGGTGGGGCTGGTGGCCAGCCCAGGTACCGAGGGCTACCGGGACTTCCTGGGACAGTTGACCGGCTCGGCCTTCGGGTTCCAGGTGCAGGTGGTCCCGGTGTCGGTGCAGGGCGGCGGCGCTCCGAACGCCGTGGCCCGCGCCGTCACGAGGCTGTGCCACACCGACTGCGATGTCATCGTCGTGGTGCGGGGCGGGGGATCGAAGGCCGACCTGGCCGCCTTCGAGGCCGAAGTCGTGGCTCGGGCCATTGCGCTCGCCACCAAACCAGTCTGGACCGGCATCGGGCACACGGGGGATGAGTCCCTGGCCGACATTGTGGCGAATCGAGCGTGCGTCACTCCAACCGAGTGTGGTCACCAACTGGTCATTCGGGTCGGGCAATGGTGGGAGACCCGCATCGCCGAGCCGGCGGCCCAGTTGAGTCGACGGGCCCGCACGTTGGTGTCAGAGGCCCAGGCGCGGGACACCCAGGCTCGGGGCCGCCTCACGCACGCGGCCCGGAGCCAATTGCGGGTCCACCGTGAGCGCTTGGCCACCCGCGCCGGTGGCGTGGTGAGGATGGCGCCCGAGGGGTTGCTGGCACGCCAGAGTGGGTTGCGGACGCAAGCGGCCCGATTGGGGCCCCTCTCTCAGGGCCATGTGACGCGTGAGTTCGAACGGGTGCGGTCGTGGCGGCGCCTCCTCACGGCCTACGACGTCACTCGGCAACTCGAGCGCGGTTACACCCTGACGACGACCGCCGATGGCCGATTGGTGCGAAGCGCCGGAGGCGTCGATGTGGGTCAGGAGATCGTGACGCGCTTTGCCGATGGCACGGCGAGCTCCCGGGTCGAGGACACGGCAATCCGCAATCGTGACGAAGAGAATGACGAGGAGACCTGACGATGGCAGTGGCAAACGAACCACCAGGGGCCGTAGAGGAATTGAGCTACACCGACGCCAGTCGGGAGCTCGACGCCATCGTCGGATTCTTTGAGCAGCGAGAGGTCGACGTGGACGTCCTGGTATCGAGATTGGAGCGAGCCACCGCGCTGATCGACGAGCTGGACCGACGCCTGCGCCAGACGCGGGCTCAAGTCGAGGAGCTGGTACCCCGGCTCGATGCGCTGGCCGCCGTCGTCGAATCCGACGCACACGATGACCGGGGAGGCAACGATGAGTGACGTGGCCCATGACGAAGGTCTGTATTTCCGCCAGCTCCTCTCCGGCCGGGACTTCGCCCGGGGCGACCAGATGGCGCGCCAGATGGTGAACTTCGTGTACCTGATCGGCGATCGCGTCTCGGGTGAGGCCGTCGTGGTCGATCCGGCCTACGCCGTCCAGGATCTCCTCGATATCCTCGAGACCGACGGCATGCGGCTCACGGGCGTGCTGGCCACCCACTACCACCCTGACCACGTCGGTGGGGAGATGGCCGGGTGGGCCCTCGAAGGCATCAGCGCGCTGCTCGAGAAGCTGCAGGTGCCCGTGCACCTGCAATCCGAAGAGCTGCCCTGGGTCGAGCGCACCACCGGCGTCGGTGCCTCACACCTGGTCGGTCATGACAGCGGGGACGTGGTACAGGTCGGTTCGGTCGGGGTCGAGCTCATCCACACACCGGGCCACACGCCGGGGAGCCAGTGCTTCCTGGTCGACGACCGGCTGGTGGCCGGCGACACACTCTTTCTCGACGGTTGCGGCCGGACGGACCTTCCGGGCGCCGATCCGGTGGCCATGTACGAGTCGATCAACACCCGCCTGGCTCGCGTCTCCGACGACGCCGTGCTCTATCCCGGCCACCTCTACTCGGCTGACCCGTCGCAGCGGCTGGGGGACACCCGCAAGTGGAACTACGTCTTCCAACCCCGCTCCGTCGAAGAGTGGATGAGGATGTTCGGAGGTTAGACCGGTGCCGGGAATCGCCAGTGACGATGCCGTGGTCGTGGTCGGGGCATCGCTGGCCGGCTGGCGGGCGGTGGAGACACTTCGAGCCGAGGGCTTCGAGGGTGACATCACGTTGGTGGGGGAGGAGCTGCATCTGCCCTATGACCGCCCCCCTCTGTCCAAGCAGGTACTGGCGGGAACCTGGCCTCCCGAACGAGTGGTCCTGGCCGACCGACACCGGTCCAGCGCGCTGCGGGTGCACGAGGTCCTCGGCCATCGAGCCGTACGGTTGGACGCCGCCGCCCGTCAGATCGAGATCGATGACGGCACGTTGCTCGCGGGTGACGCCATCGTGCTGGCCACCGGCGCCAGCCCCCGCCGCTTGTCGGGGACCGAGGCGTTGGGGCAACACGATGGTCTCTTCACCCTGCGCACCCTCGATGACTCCTTGGCCCTTCGCGCCGCCCTGACGGCGCGGGAGTCCTGCCGGGTCGTGGTGATCGGTGCAGGCTTCATCGGTGCCGAGGTGGCCTCGACCTGTGCCGCGTTGGGGTGCCGGGTCACCGTGCTCGAGGCCATGGAGATCCCTCTGGCCAACGTGTTGGGACCACAGATCGGGGCCTACTGCGCCACGCTTCACGCGGACCACGGTGTAGACCTGCGTACCGGTGCCGGCGTGGCTGGGATTCAACGGGCCGAAGGCGCACACGGTGGCTTGGTGGTGGCGCTGTCGGGAGGTGACAGCATCGAGGCCCACGTCGTCGTCGTGGGCATCGGGGTGCTGCCGTCGGTGGGCTGGCTCGATGCCTCCGGACTGACAGTGGAGAACGGGGTGGTCTGCGATGACCGCCTCTTCGCGGCCGAGGGGATCGTTGCCGCCGGTGACATGGCCCGCTGGAACTGGCGTCATGACGGCGGGGAAGAGCTGATCCGCATCGAGCATTGGCAGCTGGCGGCGGAAGCCGGTGTGGCTGCGGCCCGCAGCTTGCTGGCCGGTCGGGCCGACGCCGTGCCGTTCAACCCCATCCCCTACTTCTGGTCGGACCAGTTCGACATCCGCTTTCAAGTCCTCGGCAATCCGGGCGGGACCGACGAGGTCAAGATCGTTGAGGGGTCATTGGACGAGGGCAAGTTCGTGGCGCTGTTCGGTCGGGCCGGTCGATTGCGGGCCGTGATGGCGATCGGCAAGCCGCGCCAGCTCATGGGCTTTCGGCCCCTGCTCGAAGCGGGGAGCAGCTGGGACGACGCTCTGGCCCACGCGACGAAGTGAGGAGCTGCTCGAGCACCCTGGCCTCACCCGCATCTCGGAATTGACCGTGGCGAGAGACCGCCGTGTGATGTAGAAGTGGGAGCGTGACCCTCCCCTCGAAGATCAGCGCCCGTCTGCTTCTCACCACTGCCTCGGTTGGCCTTCTGGTGGCGGGGGTGGTCGGGGTGGCGGGGTCGCCGGCGTTGGCCGGCGTGAGCGCGGGCCAGGCCGGGCCGAACGGGTCGTCAACCGCGTCGCTCTCCGCCGCGGTGACCGCTTCTGACTGGACCACGTTCGACCACGACTCCCTGCGCTCAGGGGTCGATCCGTCGGGTAACTCCTTCTCACCGGCGACGCCCGCGTGGACCTCGCCCACTTTCGATGGCCAGCTGTACGGCCAGCCCCTGGTGGCCACCGGTCGGGTCTTCGTGGCCACGGAGAACGACACCGTCTACGCCTTGGCCGCCAATACCGGCGCGGTGTTGTGGTCGAATCATCTCGGCACGCCGCTGAACCCTTCCACCGTTCCAGGACTCTGCGGGGACATCCATCCCACCGTGGGGATCACCGGGACCCCGGTGATCGACGCCGCTCGCTCGGAGATCTTCGTGGTGGCGACGGTGAGCGCTGGCAGCAATGCCGCCCACCAGCTCATCGGCCTGGACATCTACACCGGAACGGTGCTGTTGAACGAGAACATCGACCCACCCGGCGCCAACCCGGCCTTCCAGCTGCAACGAGTCTCCCTGGCCCTCACCGACGGCCGGGTGATCGTCGGCTTCGGTGGCAATTCGGGAGACTGCGACCCCTACCACGGGTTGGTGGTGTCGGCTCCCGAGGACGGCTCGGCCCCATCCACCTACACGGTGGCCAACTTCCCGGGCGACAGCCAGGGCGCGGTGTGGATGGGTGGCGCGGCTCCCTCCATCGATGCCCAGGGCAACGTCTGGGTGGCCACCGGGAACAGCGCGTTCCACAGTGCATCGGACACCTATGACCAGAGCGACAGCGTGCTGAAGCTCAGCCCGACCATGCAGCTGCTTGACTCCTTCGCCCCGCAGCTCTGGTACAACGACAATGCCGGTGACGCCGACCTCGGCTCCACCACTCCGGCCCTCCTGCCCAATGGCCTGGTCTTCGAGGTGGGCAAGTCGACCACCGCGTATGTGCTCAACCAGTCGAGTCTGGGGGGTGTCAACGGGCAGGTAGCACTCCGGAACTCCTTCTGTTTTGCTGATGGTGGCTCCGCCGACCTCAATGGCACCCTGTTCGTCCCCTGCAGCAACGGCATCGAGGCGGTGACGCCCACGTCCAGTCCTCCGACCGCCACGTGGACCACGACAAGCGGGGCCCACGGTTCGCCCATCGTGGCCGGGGGCCTGGTGTGGTCGATTGGCGGCGGCACTCTCTATGCCCTGGACGCCGCCACCGGTGCCGAGGTCCAGCACTTCGCCATTGGGGCATCGTCGTCGTCGTTCCCGTCGCCCTCCGCCGCCGACGGCCTCATCCTGGCACCGTCCTCCACCCAGAT
>DASZJQ010000072.1:0-14260 GCA_035947875.1 Acidimicrobiales bacterium | reverse complement strand
CTGGTCGACGGTCCGGAACTCGCCGAAGCGCTTGACGACCCCGACGCTTCCCTGCTGGACGATCTTGACGCAGCGCGACACGAACCAGAGGCCGAGACCGAAACCGGCCACGACGGCGACAACGACGATACCTACAACTTCACCGGCTGATGCTTCCATGGTGCTCCCTTAGCTATCCGCAGCGTAGACGACGAGCAGGCCGCGTTCGACGTCGGCCACGATCACCGTCATGCCGACGGGAATGCTGCCCTCGGGGTCCAGTGGAATGGCGAACCATTCCTCGCCCCGGGCCCGAACCCGGCCCGGATGGTGCTCACCCTGGATCTCTTTCGTTACCAGCGCCGTGTCGCCGACCATTCCTTGGACACCGTTGAGCACAATGGCCAGTCTATTTGCCTTTCCTGCTATCGCCCCGTGAAAACAGGGTCCCGCTTCTGGCCGAAGGCCTCCAGGGCCTCGGCCGTATCCCGGGTGGAGAAGTTCAGGGCCTGGCACCGGGCCTCGTCCTCGACCGCCTGGTCCATGCTGGCCTGGGCCGACGCATGCAACAGTGTCTTGGTCATCGAGAGCGCCAACGGGGGGCCCGACGCCAGCGTGCCGGCCCAATCGTCGACGAACGCATCGAGTTCGGCCACCGGGAGCACCCGGTTGACCAGCCCCATGGCATGGGCTTCCTGGCCGCTCCACATGCCCCCGAACAGGGCGATCTCCTTGGCCCGGGCCATGCCGACGAGACGGGGCAGGAGCCAGGAGGCGCCGTTGTCGAGTGAGAGCCCGCGGCGGGAGAAGATCATGGAGAGCTTGGCCGACTCGCTGCAGACGATGAGGTCGCACCCGAGGGCGAGGGACAACCCGGCCCCCACGGCGAAACCGTCGACCTTGGCGATGGTCGGCTTGGTGATGTGGTGCAAGGACAGGGCCACGTCGCCCAGGCGCCGCATACGGGAGAGCCCGGACTGCGACTCGTCCGTGGCCGGCCCGTTTGGATCGCCGAGGTCGGCGCCCGTGCAGAACGCTCCGCCGGCCCCGGTCAGCACCATGACCCGGTCCCCGGGGTTGCGCTCGACCTCTTCGAAGGTGGCTTGCAGCTCGCGCAGCATCACCGCGTTGGCTGCGTTCTTTCGTTCGGGTCGGTTCATGGTGACGTTGACCACGCCACCTTTGCGGTCCACGATGAGCGTTTCCATAGGGAGTGACCCTAGGCCGGAGTCCTTTCAAAACGCACCTTCGATCACCGTCAGGGTGCTTCCGAGGACCGACACGACGTCAAAGCGGACCTCGTCGTAGCCACCGGGCGAGGCGCGTAGGTACGCTGCGGCCAGTTGGCGGAGGCGGCGCTGCTTGGCACGGGTGACGGATTCGACGGGGGTTCCGAGTCGGTCGGTGCGCCTGGTCTTGACCTCACAGACCACCAGGACGCGATCACGGGTACACAGGAGATCGATCTCGCCTTGCGACGTGCGCCAGTTCCGCTCGATGACGCGGAATCCCCGCTCGAGGTACCAGCCGGCGGCTCGGTTCTCGCCCCAGTTCCCGAGGCGTTTGCTGAAATGCACACGAGGGAATGGTCGGCCCAGTTCTCGGCCGTGACTCCCGACATTTCGCGGTCGGCTTCTGGTTGGCTCCTGGTCGGGTTCTGGCTTCTAGTCGGGTTCTAGAGGTCCTGTTCGGGCAGGCGTTCGATGTTCACGTCGCGGAAGGTGATGACGCGCACGGACGGGACGAAGCGGGCCGGGCGGTACATGTCCCACACCCAGGCGTCACGCAGCTCGAGCTCCACGCAGGCCGGCGTGGTGTCGGAGCGGACGGTCACCGAGACCTCGTTGGCCAGGTAGAAGCGGCGTTCCGTCTCGATCACATAGGCGAACACCGGCAGGACGGCCCGATACTCCTGCACCAGCCCGAGCTCGATCTCGGCCTCGTAGCGTTCGAGGTCTTCCTCGCTCATGGCGCGCCCTACGGCTTGGCGGTCCGACGCTCCTTGATTTTGGCCGCCTTCCCGGAGCGTTCACGCAGGTAGTAGAGCTTGGCCCGGCGCACGTCGCCCAGGGTCGTCACCTCGATCTTGGCGATGGTGGGCGAGTGCATGGGGAACGTCCGCTCCACGCCCACGCCGAAGCTCACCTTGCGCACGGTAAAGGTCTCACGGACTCCCCCGCCCTGGCGCCGCATGACCGCGCCCTGGAAGACCTGGACCCGCTCCCGGGTGCCCTCGACCACCCGTACGTGCACCTTGACCGTGTCGCCGGGGCGGAATTCGGGGATGTCGGTGCGCAGGCTGTCGCGATCGATCGTTTCGGTGGGGTGCATTGGGGCGTCCTTACGTGGCGTCCGGCTCAGTGCCGGACGGAACATGGTAGCCGTGCTCGGCCAGGACACGCACGTCGTGGTCGCTCAGGGCACCGCTGCTGACCAGGACCTCCAGCAGGTCGGGCCGCCGCTCGGCCGTACGCAGGAGCGACTGGGCCCGCCGCCAGGCCTGGACGGCGGCATGATCGCCCGATCGCAGCACCGCGGGCACCTCCCACCCCCGGAATTCGGCCGGGCGGGTGTAGTGGGGGTACTCGAGCAGGCCCGAGGCGAAACTCTCCTCGGCGGCCGAGCCCTCGTTGCCCAGGACGCCGGGCAGCAGCCGGGCCACCGCCTCGATCACCACCAGGGCGGCCAGCTCCCCGCCGGCCAGCACGAAGTCCCCCACCGACAGCTCACCATCGACCAGATGGTCGCTCACCCTCTGGTCCACCCCCTCGTAACGACCGCAGAGCAGGGAGAAGCCCCCGGGAAGGGCGGCCAGCTCCTCGGCCGCCGACTGGTCGAAGCGCCGGCCGGCGGGCGCCAGCAGCAGCAGCGGACGGGGGACGTCGGCCGCCTGTTCGACGGCGCGGAAGACCGGCTCGGCCATCAGCACCATGCCGGCCCCGCCGCCGAAGGGACTGTCATCGGCCGTGCGGCGGGCGTCCCCGGCCCCGTCGCGCAGGTCGTGCACGTCGACCGACAGGGCGCCCGAATCCTGGGCCCGACCGAGGATGGAAGTGGCGCAGTAGGAGGTGATGGCCTCGGGGAAGAGCGTGAAGACGCCGATCTTCACGTCAGGTCGAGCAGGCCGTCGGGAATGTCGACGACGAGGGTGCCCGCCTCGGCATCACTCTCGGTCACGAAGCGCAGCGGGATCAGCCCGCCGCCGTCGAGCACCAGAAGGTCGCTGGCCGGGTTGGGCTCGACCGCCTTCACGGTGCCCAGCGTCGTGCCGGTGGCGTCGGAGACCAGCGCGCCCACGAGCTCGTGCACCCACAGCTTGCCCGGGACGTCGACGGCGGGCGCCGCCAGCTCGATCCCCCGCATGCGCTCGGCCTGCGAACGGTCAACGATGCCCTCGAACTGGACGATCCAGCGGTCCTGAAATCGGCGGGCGTGCTCGACGGTGAGGGTGCCGCGGGGAGTGGTGAGGACCGACCCGGGATCGAGCCGCTCGGTCAGATCGGTCCAGAGCTGGACGACGACCTCACCGCGTAGGCCGTGGGCCTTGGTGACCCGGCCGACGGCGAGCAGATCAGACGTGGACTCGGGTGCGGTGGACTCAGTCGTCGACGATGTCGACGCTGGCCTGCACGCCATCCTTGGCCCCGGCCACGTTGACCAGCGTGCGGATGGCCTGGGCCGTCTTGCCGCGGCGGCCGATCACCCGTCCCATGTCGTCGGGCGCCACGTGCAGGTTGAGGCGGATGCCGCCCCGGCGATCTTCGGTGTCGATGGCGACGGCGTCGGGGTCATTGGAGAGCGAGCGGGCCAGGTAGGTCAGCACGGAGAGCGGGGTCCCGCCGTCGAGCTCGGCGTCGGCCTGGTTGCCCTCGTCGACGTCGTCGATCTCGTCGACCTCTTCGATGTCGTCCACGTCGTCCGCCTGATTGCCACCGTCGACGGTGTTGATGTCGCCTGCTTCGTACAAGTTGGTCATGTGGCCCTCGCTGCGGTGAACTCGTCCCAGGCGCCGGAGGTCTTGAGCAATTTCTCCACGCGCTCGGTCGGCTGGGCCCCATTGACCAGCCATTTCACGGCCTTGGTGTTGTCGATCTTGATCACGGCGTCGGGTTCGGCCACCGACGCGCCCCGAGGGGCGTAGGTGCCCACGATCTCGAGGAACCGGCCGTCGCGAGGCGACCGGCTGTCGGCGGCAACGACCCGGTAGGTCGGCTGCTTCTTCTTACCCATCCGCACCAGGCGGAGCTTCACTGCCACGAACTAATTCCTCCATCATCTGGACTTTGTCCGTCCATTCTGACAGATGCCGGACCTACCGGCCTTTCGGCGGTGTGACCCGGCCGCCCTTCTTCTTCTTTTTGGTCCCCTTGTTGGCGCTGACCACGGGCCGGGGCGCCGCCGGGGCGGGGAGGCCCGGGAAGGCCGGCGCGTCGGCGGCGTCGC
This sequence comes from Acidimicrobiales bacterium, assembly GCA_035947875.1. Lineage (GTDB taxonomy): Bacteria > Actinomycetota > Acidimicrobiia > Acidimicrobiales > RAAP-2 > Bog-473. The sequence continues at coordinate 9,838 of DASZJQ010000072.1, read as the reverse complement.
CCATGAGCTGGGAGAGCATGTCGAAGTCGGCTCCCGCACCGCCGGCTCCGGCCGCCTGGGCGGCCAGTTTCCGGCCGGCGCGGCCACCCAGGCCCATGCCCGGCGCGGAGGGCATGCCCGGAATGTTGGGCATGTTGCCCGAGGCCATCCCCTTCATCATCTTCTGCATCTCTTTGAACTGCTTGAGCAGGGTGTTGACGTCCTGGATCGTCGTCCCGGACCCCCGGGCGATGCGGCTGCGGCGGGAGCCGTCGATGAGAGACACCTCGTCCTTTTCGGCCGGGGTCATGGAGCAGACGATGGCTTCGACCTTGTTGACCTCGCCGTCGTCGATCTCGCCGGCGGCCTGGCGCATCTCCTTGGACATGCCGGGCATGAGCTTCATGAGCCCGCCCATCGAGCCCATCTTCTTGACCTGCCGGAGCTGGGACAAGAAGTCCTCCAGCGTGAACTGGCCCGACATGAGGCGGGCGGCGCCCTTGGCCACCTCGTCCTGGTCCATGGTCCGTTCCGCCTGCTCGATCAGGCTGAGCACGTCGCCCATGCCCAAGATGCGGTCGGCCATGCGGTCGGGATGGAAGAGGTCGAAATCGGCCAGGCGCTCGCCGGTGCTGGCGAAGGCGATCGGCTTGCCCACCACTCCCTTGACGGAGAGGGCGGCGCCACCGCGGGCGTCACCGTCGAGCTTCGAGAGGATCACGGCGTCGAGGGCCAGGGTGTCGTGGAAGGCCTTGGCCGTGCTCACCGCGTCCTGGCCGATCATGGCGTCGATGACCAGGAACGTGTAGTGGGGCTCGGTGGCGGCCGAGATGCCGCGGATCTCCTCCATGAGGTCGGCGTCGATGGTGAGGCGCCCCGCCGTATCGATGATGCAGACGTCCCGGCCGAGGCGCTGGGCCTCGGCCACACCGGCTCGGGCCGTGCTGACCGGGTCGCCCGGCTGGCTGAAGACGGTGACGCCGGCCTGCTCGCCCAGGATCCGGAGCTGCTCGACGGCGGCAGGGCGCTGGAGGTCGGCGCCGACCAGGAGCGGGTTGCGGCCCTGCTGCTTCCACCAGAGGGCCAACTTGGCGGAGGCCGTCGTCTTCCCGGAACCCTGGAGACCGGCCATCAGCACGACGGTGGGCGGCCGCGAGGCGTAGGAGATCTTGAGGGTCTCGCCGCCCAGCACCCCGACCAGCTCCTCGTGCACCGCCTTGATCACCTGCTGGCCCGGGGTCAGGCTCTTGTTGAGTGACTCGGCGCTGACCCGGAGGCGGATGCCGTCAGTGAAACGACGGGTGACCGACAGCTCGACGTCGGCCTCGAGCAGGGCGGTGCGGATCTCCCCGAGCGCCTCGTCCAGGTCGGCTTCGTTGATGCGACCCTTGCCGCGGAGGCGGGTCGAGATCCGCTCCAGGCGGTCGGACAGCGCGTCAAACATACGGGGCCAGGCTAGCGGGGCGCTCAGCCGGAGCCGTAGGCGCGCGTGAGCACTTCGAGCAGATGACCGTCGGGATCGGCGAAGTAGAAGCCCCGTCCGCGGTCTCGCCGGTTGATCTCGCCTCGCTGCCTGCAGCCGGGGTCGGCGAAGTACTCGATCCCCCGCTCGGTGACCCGGGCGAAGACCTGATCGAACTCCTCTTCGCTGATGAGGAAGGCGTAGTGCTGCGACGCGATGTCAGGGCCGGCGTCATGGAAGTCGATCGAGACGTCGTTGTCGAGCTCGACGATCATGAACGGCCCGAAGGGGACTGCCGCGGGAAGGCCGAGGATCTCCGTGGCGAAGGCAGCGGATCGCTGCTTGTCGGTGCACCAGACAATGGTGTGGTTCAGCTGCACTGCCATCGGGGTCCATGTTACGGCGACGGGGCGGCCAGAATGACGGTGTGGCCGCCTGGGTCTGTCCGAAGTGCGAGCGCCGGTTCGCCCGGGAAGGCCAGTCGCACGAATGCGCGCCGGCCATGTCGCTCGAGGAGTACTTCTCGACCGGGCCCGAGCGGGAACGTCCCATCTTCGAGGCGGTCATGCGCCATCTCGACACGGTGGGCGCGGTCCACGTCGAGCCGGTCTCGGTCGGCATCTTCTTGAAGCGCGCCCGCTCGTTCGCCCAGCTGCGGCCCATGACCCAGTGGGTGGCGCTGTCGTTCTCGCTGCGACGCCCGGTGACGCACCGCACCATCACCCGCAAGGTGCAGCCGTACGGGGCTCGCTACCACCATGTGGCCAACCTGCGGAGCCCCGACGATCTGGACGATCGGCTGTTGGGCTGGCTGACCGAGGCGTACCTCGACTCGCCGCCCGAGTCGGACGAATGATCCAGGGCCGGCCGGGCCGGTAGATCCGGGCCGGCCCTGGGAATCAGTCGGTGTCGAGCAGGGCGTCGACGAAGGCGTCGGGGTCGAAGGCCACGAGGTCGTCGGGTCCTTCGCCCAGGCCCACCAACTTGACCGGGAGGCCCAGCTCGCGCTGGACGGCGATGACGATCCCACCCTTGGCCGTGCCGTCCAACTTGGTCAGCACGATCCCGGTGACGTTGACCGCCTCGGTGAATTGTCGGGCCTGGACCAGTGCGTTCTGCCCGGTGGTGGCGTCGAGGACGAGGAGGACCTCGGTCACGTTGCCCGGTTCACGGCCGGCCACCCGCCGGATCTTCTTGAGCTCCTCGACCAGGTTCACCTTGGTGTGCAGCCGGCCCGCGGTGTCGGCCAGCACCAGGTCGTTGCCCCGGGCGTGGGCCCGCTGCACGGCGTCGAACACGATGGCACTGGGGTCGCCCCCCTCGGCGCCGCGCACGATGTCGACTCCGGCCCGCTCGGCCCACAGGCCGAGCTGGTCGGCCGCGGCGGCCCGGAAGGTGTCCCCGGCGGCCAGGAGGACGGAGCGGCCGGCGGCGGACTGCTGGCGGGCCAGCTTGCCGATGGTAGTGGTCTTGCCCACGCCGTTGACCCCGACGATCAACCAGACGTCGGTGGAACCGGGACGGCCGTCGAAGTGCAGGGCCCGTGAATCGGGCACGTCGAGCAGCGTCCTGATCCCCTGGCCGAGGGCCGTGAGGAGATCGCCCCCACCGGCGATCTCCTTGGCCTCGACCCGTCCTCGGAGCTCGGCCAGCAGGGCGTTGGTGGTCTTGACGCCGACATCGGCCCGGATCAGGGCCTCCTCGAGCGAGTCCCAGGTGGCGGGGTCGATCCTCCCCGAGCGCAAGGTAGTGACGGCCCCGCTGAACAGGCCCCGGACACCGCCCAGGCGACTGCGGTAGGTCGGGGCGGCGGGCTCGGGGGGCGTCTCGGCTTCCGGCCCGAGCTCGGCTTCCGGCCCGAGCTCGGGTTCGACCTCGGGTTCGGGTTCTGCCTCGGGCTCGGGGCGCAGGAACGGCTGGGGTGGGGCTTCCTCGACCGGGGCCGGGGGCGTCTCGGGAAGTCGACCCGAACCACGCCGGTATCGGCTGACGAGGACCAGGGCGGCCCCCAGGAGGACCACGACGGCCAGCGCAACCGCGATCAGCAGCGCGGTCACGCCGGTTCGTTCTCGGTCTCGCGCTCGACTTTCTGGCTGACCACCTGGGAGGATCCGCCCGGCGCCATCGTCACGCCGTAGAGCGCATCGCCCGTCTCCATGGTGCGCTTCTGGTGGGTGACGATCAGGAGCTGGGCCTCGTGGCGGAACTGGCGGACCAGGCCGAGGAAGCGGTTGAGGTTGACGTCATCGAGGGCGGCCTCGACCTCGTCCATCAGGTAGAACGGCGAGGGCCGGCTGCGGAAGACGGCGAAGAGGAAGGCCAGCGCCGCCATCGAGCGCTCGCCACCCGAGAGCAGCGAGACCCGGCGGACGTTGCGCCCGGCGGGGCGCACCTCGATCTCGACGCCGGTGTTGAGCAGGTCGTCGGGCTCCATGAGCACCAGCCGCCCGGTCCCGCCGGGGAAGAGGAGAGCGACCAGGGTCGAGAAGTGCTCGTTGACGTCGGCCGCGGCGGCGGCGAAGGACGTCATGATCTCCTCGTCGAGCGTGCGCACCACCTCGTGGAGCTCCCGGCGGGCGCCGCGCACGTCGTCCACCTGCACCTCGAGCTCCTTGTGCCGCTCCTCCAGGGTGGAGAGCTCCTCGAGGGCCAGCGGGTTGACCGGGCCGAGGGCCGAGAGCTTGCGCTCGAGCTCGGCGGCGTAGTGCTGATGCGTCGTGTTCTCCGGCACGTCGGGGACGGCCAGCCCGACCACCTCGTCGGTGGCCACCCCGAGGTCGCGCTCGATGTGCTCGTGCAGGGATTCGAGGCGCAGCGACACCTCGTTCGTCTCGAGGTCGAGGGCCCGGGTGCGGGTGCGGACCGCCTCGAGGCGCTGGTCGGTGGTGTGGCGGTCCTGGCGCAGTTGCTCGAGGCGTTCACCACCGGCCCGGACGGCGTCGACCTGGTCCTTGTAGTCGCTGCGGAGGGCGCTGAGGATGGTCTCGAGGCGGTCGCGCTCGCCTTCGACGAGGGCTTCGAGGCGGGTCAGGGTCGCCCCCTCGGCCTCCAGGCGCTGGCGTCGGGAGGCCGCGGTGGCCCGCTCGTCGGCGTGCCCGGCCAAGCGGCGCTCGACCTCGGCCGCCCGGTCGGCCAGCATCCGGCGGCGTTCGACCAGCCCGGCGTGGCGCACCTCGAGGTCCTGGCGCAGGGCCCTCGTCTCGTTGCGCCGATGGGCCAGGGACTGCCACGCCGCGGCGGCCTCCTCGAGCTGGGGCAGGACGGTGCTCAGGCGTTGCACCTCGGCCTCCGCCTCGTTCAGGCGTTGCTGGGCGTCGGCGCGACGCTGACGGACCGCCACCAGCTCGTCACCGAGACGGCGCTGCTCGGCCGCGGTGCGGTCGACATCGGCCACCGTCGAGGTGCGCTGGGATGCCTGGCGGTCGGCCGCGCGCACCGCGGCGGCCCGGGCGTCCTGGGCCCGGGCCAGATTGGCCCGGGACACCGACAACTCGGCCCGGGCCGAGTCGGCGGCCACGGCCGCGGCGTCGGCTCGCTGCTGCGCCTCTTCGACGACGGCCGCGGTGACCACGTTGCTCTGCGAGCGCACCCGCCAGCCCGAGGCGGCGAAGCGGTCCCCCTCGGGGGTGACGACCACCAGGTCGTCGCGCTCGAGGGAGAGATCGATGGCCTCGTCCCAGCCGTCGACCCGGACGGCCCGCCCGACCAGCGCATCGAGGACGGACTCGGCCACGGCACCGCCGGCTCGGGCCCGGACATGGCGGCGCACCCACTGGGCCTGGCTCCCGGCCGGCAGGAGGGCCACTTCGTGCCCCGGACTGGTGGCGTCGCGCGGCGTCAGCACGGCGCCGGTCACCCCCTGGGCGCGCAAGGTGTCGAGGGCCTGATGGGCCGAACGGCGGCTGTCGACGACCACGGCGGCCATGCCCGCGCCGGCGGCGGCCTCGAAGGCCGACTCCCAGCCGGGGTCCAGCTCGACCAGGTCCATCAACGATCCGACGACGCCGTCCACGTTGCGCAGGAGCTCGCGCCCGTGGGCGCCTTGCATGTCCCGCCAGGCCCGCTCGAGCGCGTCGGCCCGGGCGGCGGTGTGGTGGCGGAGTTGTTCGGCCTTGTCGGCGGCCCGCTCGGCCAGCGTGGCCCGCTCGGCGGCGTCCTCCAGGCCGGCCGTCTGGGCCGCCACGTCGGCATCGAGGCGGATGGTGGTCTCGTCCAGGCCACCGGCCTCCTGGGCCAGGAGGTCCGCCTTCACCGCGGCGGCGGCGTGGCGCTGCTCCAGGTCACCCAGGCGGTCGTCGAGCTCGGCCAGGTCCTGGCCGGCCCGGGCCGCGGCGTCGGTGGCGGCGTCGCTGCGGGCCGCCGCCAGCGCGGCGGCCTCTTCGGGCGTGTCGTCGCCCACCACGTCGGCCCAGCGGCGCCGCAATCCGATCTCCGACACCTCGATCGCCGTGACGGCGGCACCGACCGAGACGCGCTCGGGTTCGAGGGCCGACGCCAGGGTGTCCGACTCCTCGATCTCGCCGGCCAGGCGCGACGCCTCGGCCTCGAGGGTGGAGACCACGTCGACATCGGCGTTGGCGTCCAGGGCGACCACGATGGCCCGGCTCCGTTCGCGCAGCACGCCCGACAGGCCGCGGGCCCGCTCGAACAGGCCCTGCACGCCGGCCAGCGCGCTGGCCAGGTCCTCCTCCCGGCGGGAGGACAACTCGGCCGCGGCGGAGGTGGCCTCGGCCTCCAGGAGCTCGAGGGCGGCGTGGAGCTCGCGTTCCTCGTCGCTGCAGATCCGCATGTCGGAGGCGGCGGTCCGGTGGCGCTCGGTGAGCTCCGCCAGCTCGGTGCCGGCCAGGAAACGGCGGATGGCCATGAGCTCGGTGACGACGGTGGCGTGCGAGCGGGCCGCCGCGGCCTGACGTTCGAGGGGGCGGATCTGGCGGCGCACCTCGCGGACCAGATCGCCCAGGCGCTCCAGGTTCTCGGCCGTGCCGGCCAGGCGGCGCTCGGCCCGCTCCCGTCGCCGGCGGTGCTTGAGGACCCCGGCCGCCTCTTCGATGATGGCCCGGCGGTCCTCGGGGCGGGCGTTGAGCACGGTGTCCAACTGGCCCTGGCCGATGATCATGTGCTGCTGGCGGCCGACGCCCGAGTCAGAGAGCAGGTCCTGGATGTCGAGCAGCCGGCAGGGGGCGCCGTTGATGGCGTACTCGCTGTCGCCCGAGCGGAACAGCGTCCGGGTGATGGTCACCTCGGCCAGGTCGACCGGGAGCTTGCCCGAGGCGTTGTCGATGGTCAGCGACACCTCGGCCCGACCGAGCGCCGGTCGCGACGACGTCCCGGCGAAGATGACGTCCTCCATCTTCGCCGAGCGGAGGGATCGAGGTCCCTGGGCGCCCAGCACCCAGGTGACGGCGTCGACCACGTTGGACTTGCCGCTGCCGTTGGGCCCGACCACCACGGTGATCCCCGGCTCGAACTCGAGCACGGTGGGATCGGCGAATGACTTGAACCCCTTCATGCTGAGCGACTTGAGGAACATGGAGCGACCCGCTCAGACCTGGCAGTGCTCGCAGAAGAAGGTCGAGCGACCTCCCGTCTTGACCCGCACGATCACGTTGCGGCAGCGCCGGCAGGGCTGGCCCTCGCGGTCGTAGACCTGGTGCTGCCCCTGGTACCCGCCGATCTCCCCGAAGAGGTCCCGGTACTGCTCGTCGGCCAGCGACGAGCCGCGGTGCTTGACCGCCTCGGCCAGCGTCTCGACGATGGCGCGGTAGAGCCGGCGCACCTCGGTGGCGGTCAGCGAGTTGGAAGGGCGGTCGTAGCGCAGGCCGGCCTGGTAGAGCATCTCGTCGGAGTAGAGGTTGCCGATGCCCGCCACGAAGCTCTGGTCCATCAGCATGGTCTTAACCCCGGCCTTGTGCTGGTGCAACAGGAGACCGAAGCGGTCCCAGCTCATCATGTCCTCCATCGGGTCGAACCCGAGATGGGCCAGCTCGGGGATGGCCTTGCGGATGGCCGCCCCGTCACCGCCGGCCGTGCCCGAGACCGGGCTGGTCGGCGTGCCATCGGTCTTGAGCGGCGGCGTCGAGACGAACAGCTCGCCGAAGGTCCGGGGATCGACGTAGCGCAACTCGCCCCCCTGGGTGAAGGTGATCACCACGTGCGTGTGCTTCGGCTTGGGGTCCTTGACCGATTTCACCCGGATCAGCTGGCCGCTCATGCCGAGGTGGATCACCAGGGTGTCGCCGGAGTCGAGGGTCATCAACAGATACTTGCCCAACCGGCCCACCGATTTGATGGACCGCCCCTCGAGCGGGGCCCGGAAGTGCTTGGCCGAGGCGTGGCGGCGCACGGAGCGCCCGTTGGCCACGGCCACCGACTTGATCTTCTTGCCCGCCACTTCGCGCGACAGGTCCTGACGCAGCGTCTCGACTTCGGGTAACTCAGGCATTCTGCAGACCCTCCCAGGCATCCCGAGCGGCGTCCTGCTCAGCGTCCTTCTTGGAGCGACCTGCTCCCCCTCCACGGCTCGTCCCGGCCACGAAGACCTCGGCGACGTAGGACCGATCATGGTCCGGCCCGGAGCCGACGACGACGTAGCGCGGGGTTCCCTCCCCGTTGCGGACGGCCCATTCCTGCAGCCGGCTCTTGTGATCGAAGTCGTCCGGCTCGAGGCAGGCGGCGGCGATCAGATCGTGCAGCTCGCGCAGGACCAGCTGTTCGGCGGCGTCGAAGCCCGCATCGAGGTAGATGGCGCCGAGGATGGCCTCGAAGGCGTCGGCCAGGATCGAGGCCTTGGCCCGCCCGCCCGAGGACTCCTCGCCCCGACCGAGGAGGATCTCGTCACCCACGCCGAGGCGATCGGCCACCTGGGCCAGGACGCGGGCGTTCACGACGGCCGAGCGCACTTTGGCCAGCATGCCCTCGGGGAAGTCCGGATACGTGGCGTAGGTGTACCGGGCCACGGCCAGGCCGAGGACGGCGTCGCCCAGGAACTCGAGTCGCTCGTTGGAGGGAGCGCCACCTTCCTGCTCGCCGCACCAGCTCCGGTGGGCCAGGGCATGGTGCAGGAGTGTGATGTCGACGAAGGTGTGGCCCAGTCGTTCGGCCAGCCCGGCCGCCCCTTCGGCCCCAGCGTCACCCCGCCTCGAGCTTGGCGTAGACGTAGTCAACGGCGTCTCGGACGGTTCGGAGATCTTCAAGGTCTTCATCATCGATGCGGAACCCCACGGTCCGCTCCCCCAGCTCTTCTTCTAACGCTTCGACCAGCTCAATCAAGGCCAGCGAGTCGGCGTCGAGGTCCTCGACGAAGGACGCTCCCTCGGTGATGGCCGACGGGTCGGTCTCCAAGATGTCGGCCAGCTGGTCCCGGATCAGCTCGAATACCCCCCGGCGGTCGAGGGGACCCTGATTGGTGTGGGTTTCGGCGGGCACGGGCACTCCTGAATCGGGGAATCGAGCGGAAATCGGATTGATCCGGTGGGCATGTTACCGGGCGCAGACCCATGCCCGCCCATTTAGCCGTTCTGAGCTGGGACTTTAAGGGGTCCTGCAATTTTGGCCGACCCGATTTCGGGCCGTCGTCCGCCTGCTCAGGCCACAACTCGGGGCGACTCAGGCCAACTCGGGGCGACGCCGGGGCGACTCAGGCGGCTCAGGCGGCGGCCGGCGGACGAACCGCCTCGCCCACCCGGTCCACCAGGCCCCGGGTGGCGCATTCGTACGCCACCTTGATGGCGTTGACGATGGCCACCGCGGTGGACGACCCGTGGCTGATGACGCACACCCCGTCGATCCCCAGCAGCATGGCCCCGCCGGTGTTCTCCGGCTCGAATTGGGCCGCCACGGGCAGCAGGTACGGCAGGAGCACGTCGGCGGCCGACCGTGTCTCGTCGTTGGTCGCGAAGAGGCCGAGCATGGTGTCGAAGAGGAACCGCAGGGAGCCCTCGAGGGCCTTGAGGGCCACGTTCCCGGTGAAGCCGTCCGTCACGATCACGTCGGCCGGCGAGGGCAGCAGGTCCCGACCTTCGAGGTTGCCGACGAACTCGAGGCCGGTCTCGGCCGCCAACAGCTTGTGGGTGTCCTTGACCAGCGGCGTGCCCTTGGTCGCCTCCTCGCCGATGGAGAGCAGGCCGACCGAGGGTGCGCCCGTGCCGAAGCGGGCCGTGGCGTAGGCGGCTCCCATCTGGGCGAACTGCACCAGCATGGCCGGGGTGCATTCGGAATTGGCTCCGGCGTCGACCAGCACGGCCGGCGTGCGACCGAGGCGGGGCAGCGGCGTGGCGATGCAGGGACGGACCACGCCGGGCAGCCGCCCCATGCGCAGGAGCGCCGACGCCATGGTGGCGCCCGTGTTGCCGGCGCTGACCATGGCCGAGGCCTTCCCGTCACGGACCAGCTCGGCGG
>DASZJQ010000071.1:0-19159 GCA_035947875.1 Acidimicrobiales bacterium | reverse complement strand
TTCGCCGGCCGATGAGCGCCTGGTCGGGATCATCATTGACCTCGACGACCTCGCTGACCTCGACGGCCTCGGGCTCGGGCGCCACGAACTGCGTCGTTGCTTCCGAAGGCCCCTTGGCCGGTGCCGACGGAGCGGCGGAGGGCGCCTCGGGCGCCTCGGGCGCCGCCGGCGTCGAGGGGGCCGGCTCCGGGACCACCGCCGGCACCTCGGTACCGGTCCCGGCCCTGATACGGGCGAAGAGCTCATCCACCGACGGGGCGTCCCCGACCGGGGCCGCGTCGCGGCTGTCCTCCTCGGAGAGGACCCCCGGCGGCACCGGCGGGGTCTCTTCGGTGGTCGGGTCTTGCGTGGTCGGGCCACCCGTGGAGGGGTCACCCGGCGGCGGACCCTCGCTCGCCGTGCCTGGCCTCGGCGCGGCCTCCGACGGCGCGGCCTCCTCGGTCCGGCCGTCAAACGGTCCCGCGGCCACCGGTCCACCACTCAGGTCGTCGTTGAGCGGCTCATCATCGATCCCGCGCAATCGGGCTCCGTCCCCGGCGGCGGCGGCGGCGGAACGGGCGTCCTCGTCACTGCGCTGCAGATCCCTCAAGATCCCGTCCACCGAGTCCCGCACACCGTGGATCGACGCCGCCATCTCATCGCGGGCCGCCCGCAGTTGCTCGATCTGAATGGACAGGGCGCGGCGGCGGGTGGACATGTCGGCCAGCACGCGTTTACGGGCTGCCTGCACCTGCTCCAACAGGGCCCGGCCCTCGTCTTTGGCCCGAGCGATCATCTCGTCGGCCTCGGCCATGGCGTCGGCGTGTATCCGGGTGGCCTCCACCCGCGCCTCCTGCTCGGCCGTCGCCACCATGAGTTCGGCTTCCGCCACCCGTTCGGCCGTGTGGCCCTCGGCCTGCGCCTGGATCTCGTTGACCTGGCTCTGCGCCTCGCGCAACAACGTCGAGGAGCTCTCCTGGGCCTGGGCGACGATGCGGGCCGCTTCGTCGTGGGCATGGCGCAGCAGTTGGGCGCTGTGCTGGCCCAGCGACGCCGTCAGGGTTGCTTCGTCAATGACCGGATGGGCCGCTCGCTCGTCGGCTTCGGCCGCCGCGACCCGCAGCTCCTCCTGCCGCTGATCGAGCTCGGCGATATCGCGGGCGACCGCCTGGAGATAGGACCGGACCTCGTCGGTGTCATAGCCGCGCCGCACGACGGTAAACGCATGATGGGCCACATCGCCGGTGGCCACTCGAGACGAGGAAATGGAAGAAATGGAGGGTCGGCCTTCGGACATGAGTCCAGACTACGGCGCCGCCTGTGCCGAGACATGCCTTGTCGTCATGGTGCCGCCCAACCGCTGGAGGATCCGCAGGGCCTGAGTGAGCGAGGAGACCGCATAGACGTGCAGCTGGGGCGTGGCCGTGGACCGGGCCGCGGCCAATTCCTGAGGCGGCACGAAGAACACGGTGGCACCGGCCCGCTCGACGGCGATCGTCTTCTGGGCCACGCCCCCCACGTCACCCACATCGCCCGCCGGATCGATGGTCCCGGTGGCCGCCACGATGCGCTTCCCGGTGAGGTCGCCCCCGGAGAGCTTGTCGATGATGCCCAACGTCATGGAGAGCCCGGCCGACGGTCCGCCGATGTCGGCCGTGTGCACCGTGACCTTGACGGGGAAGGTCCAGGCCTGCTGGGTCTGCGACGAAAGCCCCAGGTAGGCGGTAGGTGCGGTGGGCTTGGCGCTGCAGCCGGTCTCGACCAAACCCCTTGGCGGCTTGGTCGGGATCACCTGCTTGGACACGATCGGGCCCGGCGCGACCGTGCCGGACGGGCTGATGGTCGACTGTTCGACCCTCAGTGTGACCGGGGTACCGGGCGCCACGCCGTGCAACGAATTGACCAGCGCGCATTGGGTCAGGGTGGCCTTGCCGTTGACCGCGGTGATGACCTGCCCCACCCGGAGCGAGGCGGCGGCCGGGGATCCGGCGACGGTGCCGTAGACCAACGTCCCGGCGTTGTGCGCGCTGACCGAGTAGCCCAGATGGGTCAGGGCCGCCGCCGTGGCGTACGACTGCGCCTGGTTCATGTCGAGGTAGCCCTGGTCGGTGAACTGGTCCGCCGGTGTCAACGGATCGAGGACGGCGCCGCTCGGGAGCACCTGGCTGTCCGACGAGATGAAGCGCTGCACCAGATAGGACTGTGCCGTCAGCGGCGTCACGTAGACGTCGGTCAGGAGGATGCTGCCGGTGAGCGGACGATCGAGGTTGGCCGGGACCGTGATCAACGGCGCCACCGGTGTGGCGTTCCCGGGGGTGATGGCGTAGTAGTTGACGTTCCAGAACCCGAGCCCGAACCAGACCGCCACCAGGACGGCCCCGACCACGGCCAGCACCACGGGCCATCGCTTGGGCCGACGGGCGGGCGCGCCGCGGCCCGCGTCGGGTGGGGTGGTGCCGGCCTCCCCGGTCGTGGTGGTGTCAGCGTCGGCCATACTCGTTTTGATGACCGAGGATCCTGCCACGGAACCCGACCGCGAACGCCGCGCCGCGGCGCGGCGGCGCCGTCTGGTCATCGTGGCCGGCCACGCCGGCCGGGTCGACCGGGCCCGCCTGGGGCTGGCCGACCACAGCGCCGAGGTGCAGGCCGCGGCGGTCGTCGCCCTGGCCCGAGCCGGAGCGCTCACCGTGGCCGATGTCACCTGGGCATTGGGCGCCGGTTCGACCCAACTGCGTCGGTCCGCCGTCGAGAGCGCACTCGAGGTGCGCGGACCGGGCTCGCGCTCCACCCTCCCCGCGCTGATGATCGAGGCCCTCGGCGACCCCGACCCCTTGGTGGTGGTGGGTGCCGCCTGGTTCTTGGCCGAACGCCGGGCATCGTCCGCCGTGGCCGCACTGGCCGCCGCCGCCGGTGATCACGGCGATGCCCGGTGTCGCGAAGCCGCCGTGGCGGCGTTGGGCGCCATCGGCGATCCGGCGGGACTGCCGGCGGTCCTCGGTGCGCTCGACGACAAGCCGACGATCCGGCGCCGGGCCACCGTGGCCCTGGCCGCCTTCGACGATCCCCGGGTCGACGTGGCCCTGCGCGCCGCGGCGGCCGACCGGGACTGGCAGGTCCGTCAGGCGGCCGAGGAGCTGCTGGCCGACGACGGCTGAAGCATTCGCCGACCGGTCAGGACGACAGGGACACTCACCCCGGGGTGCGGGCGAGCGAGAGCACGGCCGAGGGAAGGCCGCTCCCAAGCGTTGCGGTCACCGTCATGCTGTCACCGCGACAGGTCCACGTGCCGGTGCTCACGGCCCCGATGTTGGTGCCCTGCCGCTGTCCGTCGGCAAAGGTCTGCTCGGACACGATCGTCGCCGTCCACGGGCCGGACGTGGCGGCCGCATCAGCCGGCACCTTGACTGTTTCCACCCCGCCGCCGGTCACCGTAAAGGCGCCCTGGTCGGTCTGGACCGGAGCCGAGCCCGTGTAGTCGATATCGAGCGTTCCTTGCGGGCTGATGATCCACGTGGTGCCGGCTCCACCCGATTCTCCGTGCGTGTTGGGGCTGAGTGACTGGTTGACGATCTTCCAGCTGCCGACCATGCAGGCACGATCACACATCGCCGGGCCGCCGGTGACCGAGTAGCTCGCTCCGGTCGCGGCACCGGTCTCGGCCAGCCAGGCCGTGCCCGGGTCGAGTCGTGGCATCGCCATCATTTCGACGCACTTGTTGCATTGGATGGCGCAGTATTGGGTGCTGCCCATGAGGCCGTCGATGTTCTTCCCGTCCGCCTCATGGAGTCGGCTGAAGGGCGAGGTGGCGGTGATCGTGACCACGTCGGCGGCCGACGTGAACTTGATCAACCCATTGGTGTAGGGCTTCACGCTCGCGGCGATCGAGGTCCCATTTCTCACGATGCTCGTGTCGGGGTTGTACCTCTCGTCGGGGATGCCCGGCCCGGTGGCATCCCACCCGTCACCGAAATTCGGCTGACGGGCAAGCGACGAGGCCCAGTCCTCTTGCAGCTTGCCGTTGGCGGCCAAGGCGTAGGCCGCGCTGTTGCTCGCTGACTCGAGCATGGGATCCAGCAGGTGCCAGGTATCCTCGCCGCTGCTCGTCATCAGGGCGTAGAAACCAATGGCGCTGTAGGCGCGACTGAAGAGCGGCAGCGCCGGAACGGTGAGGTAGGCGCCCCAAAAGCCGTCGGTACTCGGTGCAAGCGTCTCCCCAACCCACTCCGCGGCACCTTCGACGAGCCAGTTCGGGGCGTTCGCGAATGCCACGAGTGACGGATAGTCCATGGCCTCGAAGCAATGGAACACCTCGTGGGCGAGCGTCTCGTCGAAGTCGACGGTGTTCTTCTGGTTGTAGTCGGCCGGGTTGAGGTGGATCACGCAACGCGTGGCGGTGCCGCTCCCGCCTTGCCCGCTGCGGTTCTCCGCCTCCGCATAGGCCAGCACGTTCTTGCCACCGACCTTGATGTCCGTCGCGTTGACCACGACGCTGAGCGAGAGGAGCAGCGGGTGACCGATTCGAGCCGCTATCTCGCTGCTGTAGTGCTCCGCCTGAGCGAGATACGGCCCGGGAGGTGGCGGAGACGACGCACCAGCCGCGCTTCCCACGAGGCCCAAGCCGAGTGCCGTCGTTGCCGCCACCACAGCCAGGGCGCCGCGGAGGATGTCAGATGATCGAGCGGATAGTCCACCTCCACGGCGCATGGTCGGCCCCTCCTTCAGCCTGGATGACCCACTCGACGGTTCGGCCCAGACCGCCCCAATCTTGGCAGCTTGAGCACGTGTCCTTTGAGGGATCGACGGGTGAACATCCGGCGAATACCGGCGAATACCGGCGAACACGCTGTCCCTCTGGCGGCACGCACCTTCCCGGGGATGCTCAGGACTCGCGGCGGGCCGATCGCCTGATGCGCACCACGATGACCTGGCTGGCGATCGTGGCGACGAGTAGGAGGGCGGCCAGGGCGGCGATGAGGGTGTCGTTGGTCACCCAACCTGATCGGTAGTCGGTGCGTACGTCGCGCAGCGGATACACATCTCCGACATCGTGTGGATCGGCCACGACCCTCACCTCCGCGCCCGTTCGCAATGGGGCGGGGAGGCCCAAGAGATCCTCGGACACGCTGGCGCCGTGCAACTCGAATGTGGCGGGACACGTGATACCGCCGCTGAACGTCAGATTTGAACCGACCGTGCTCGAGCAATATTCGATGCGCGCCTCCGTCGTGACCCCTCGCTCCCGGAGCGCTGCGTACTGCTCTTGGCGCCTGAACGTCGGAGCCAGGAGGGCGACGATGAGCGCGATCAACACCACGCCCAGCACGGACGCAATGATCCACCGGCGCACGTACCGCTCCCTCCGTTCCCCTCGATCGGGATCCGTCGCGCCCGGTGATCGAACGGCTGGAACCATGAGGCCGGTGAGGCGTCAGTCGTCGTCGGCGAAGAGGCGCTTGAGGCGGTCGAAGGATTCGAGGCACTGGCCCGCCCCCTGCACCACGCATTCGAGCGGCGTGTCGACCAGGTGGACCGGCACCGCGGTGGCGTCGGCCAGGCGTTGCGTCATGCCGCGCAACAGCGCGCCGCCGCCGGTGAGATGGATGCCCTGGAAGATGATGTCCTGGGCCAATTCCGGAGGGGCGTCGCCCAGGCAGTTGACCGCCGCCGTGATCACCTGGGACACGTTCTCGGCCAGGGCGGACCGGATGGCATCGGGCGTCAGCAGCACCGACTTGGGTCGGCCCGTCGCCACCTCGCGACCCCTGATCTCGGCCTCCTGCTCGCCCGGGTACTCATGGGCCGACCCGATGGCGTGCTTGAGCGCTTCGGCCGTGCGCTCCCCGATGGCCACCCCGTGCTCGTGGCGCACGAACGCCTGGATGGAGGCGTCGAAGTCGAAGCCGCCGCAACGGATGGCCCGCACCGCCACCACCCCACCCAGCGAGATCACCGCCGTCTCCGACGTTCCGCCGCCGATGTCGACGACCATGGATCCCACCGGCTCGTGGATGGCCAGACCGGCGCCGATGGCGGCCGCCATCGGCTGCTCGATGAGGAAGCTCGATGAGGCCCCGGCCCGGCGGGTGGCCTCCTTGACCGCACGGCGCTCGACCGCCGTGATGGCCGAGGGCACGCAGATGAGCACCTTGGGTCGGTTCAACCGGCTGATCCCGACCCGGTGCAGCAGCACGCTGAGCATCCGTTCGGTCACTTCGAAGTCCGTGATGGCGCCGCCACGCAGCGGGCGCTCGGCCACGATGTAGCCGGGGGTTCGACCGATCATCTGCCAGGCATCGGTCCCGATGGCCAGGACCTCGCGCGTGCGCGAGTCGAGCGCGACCACCGTCGGTTCGTTGAGCACGAGACCCTTCCCCTTGGCGTACACCAGGGTGTTGGCCGTGCCGAGGTCAATGGCCAGGTCGCGCGACATCGGGGCACATGGTACGGCCGATGGGGGGAGCGACCGTATTTCGTCCCGATCCGCATCTAGCCTCGGTACGTGACCCCCGCCCCCGACGAGCCCCCGACCGGGGGACCAGACGAGGAGGATGCGGACTGGCACGGGTGGATCGATCCCGACGACCGTCTGTGGCGCCACCCCAGTGAAGTGGCCCGTGCGTCGGCCGCCTCGGCCGCCTCGGGCCCGGCGGGCCCACCGGGGTCCAGAGATCACCGCCGTACCCGCATCATGATGCTGGTGGGCGCCGTGGCCGCCGCGTCGGCCGCCGTGTCGGTCGGCATTCTGCTCGCCCAGGATGCGCCGCCCTCGACGCCCACCGCCACCACGGATGCGGCGTCCGACGCCCCGCTGACCACCCTGGCCGGAAGCACCACCCTGATCCCCCGGGTGGCCAACGCCGCCGGTAACTCGATGGTGGAGCTGCGGGCGGTGACGAGCCACGGGACGGTCACCCAGGTCGGCGTGGCCGTGGCCGAGGGGGGCCAGGTCGCCACCACCGCGGCGGACCTCTCGGGTCTGCGCCACATCGACATGGTGGGACCCGGCGGGCGTCTCCTGCCCGCCTCCGTCGTGGCCGTCGACCACGGCTCGGACATCGCGCTGGTCGAGGTGCCCGACGATCTCCCGGTGCCGCCGTTCTCCGATGACGTGTCGCTGCACAGCGGCGGCGCCGACATGATCCTGACCACCGCCACGGCCGGCGGCGGCACGGTGACGCTGCGCTGCACGCCCGGATCGGTGACCGGCGTCGGCGGGGCCATCGCCGGTGGGCCGGCCGCAGGGATGCCGGGCATCACGGCCACCGCGCCGGGTGTCCCGGTGGGCGCCGGCGATCTCCTCCTCAACACCTCGGGCGCGGTGCTCGGCATCTACGACAGCGGTTCCACCCCGAGCGCGGGGGCACCGACCTTCCTTCCGACCCAGCTGGTGCTGGGTGTGGCCGACGACCTTCGCTCGAGGGGCCGGGTCAACCAGGGTTGGCTCGGCATCACCGGGTCCGATTCGGTGGGCCAGGCGGGCGTCGACGTGGCCCAGGTGACGCCGGGGAGCCCCGCCGCCGGGCACCTGCAGGCCGGGGACGTGATCGCCGGTCTGGACTCGGTCCCGGTCCGGACCATGGCCGATCTGCGGGGTCGCCTCTACGTCCTGCCCCCTTCGACCCCGGTGACCCTGTCGGTGCGGACCGGGAGCACCAGCGCGGACGTCGGTGTCACGCTCAGCGCGTCCCCGTAGCATGAGGGGGTGAGCATGTTCGGTGCGGGTGACCCCAACAACCCGATGGGCCGTCTCCTGGGCGACCTGATGAAGGTCCTCAGCCCCGGTCCGGGGAGTGGGGGCGGCGGCGACACCTGGTTCGAAGCCGCCCGCACCCTGGCCCACGGGGTGGCGACCGATGGCGGGCCCGAGGAGAACGCCGACCCGCTGGTCCGCATGGCCTTCGAGGAACTGGGCCGGGTGGCCGAGCTGCACGTGACCAACGCCACCGGCATCTCGCTGTCGAGCGGCGGCTCGCAGCTCTCCTTCGACACCGTCGGCCCGGGGCAGTGGTCCTTCTTGGCCCTCGAGGCCTACCGGCCCACACTCCAGCTCATGGTCGAGGCGCAGCAGCAGGCCGCGGCCGCCGCGCCGAGCCCGTCGACGGATCTGACCGACCTCGATGACCCCACCGACGGCCTCGGCGGTTTCTTGAGCCAGTTCGCCCTCACGCTCGGGCCCGTGCTGCTCGGCATGCAGTTCGGCTCGGCGGCCGGCCACCTGGCCCGACGCGCCTTCGGGCAGTACGCCCTCCCGCTCCCGTGGCCCGAGTCGAACACGCTGGTCCTGGTACCGGCCAACGTGGCCCAGTTCGCCGAGGATTGGAGCCTGCCCCTCCAGGAAGTCCAGCTCTGGGTCTGCGTCCGCGAGCTCACCATGCACGCCGTGATCACCCGCCCCGGAGTGCGGGCTGCGCTCCTGCGGTTGCTGGGGGACGCGGCGGCCCACGCCGCCGCGTCGCAGCGGTCGTTCGTCGACCAGCTCGGCGACGGGCTGGGCGATCCGAACGTGCTCGAGAACGTGCTCCAGGACCCAGAGTCGCTCCTGGCCGACCTCGTCAGCCCCGAACAGCGCAACATCTCCAACGCGCTGACCGCGCTGACCACGGCCATCGGCGCCTACGTCGACCACGTGACGACCGGGATCGCCGCCTCGCTCACCTCCTCGTCGGCCGCCCTGAACGAGGCCTGGTACCGCTACCGGGTCGAGGACGCCAAGGGGGAGCAGGCCTTCACCGGGCTCTTCGGGCTCGACGTGGGCCAGGCCGAGGTCGATCGAGGTGCCGCCTTCATCAGCGGGGTGGTGGAGCGCGCCGGCGAGGACGCGCTGGCCCGTCTGTGGGCCGACGAAATGGACCTCCCGACCCCGGCCGAGGTCGATGCGCCCGGGCTCTGGCTGGCTCGCATCGGCCTGCTCGACTGAGCCCGGGCGGCCCCGAACGACCTATCCGAACGACCTATTCGACGGCGTCCTCGGGGAAGCCGAGGTCCCACTCCAGCGCCAGGTTCTCCCGCTCGGCGTCACGCACGACCCGCTCGCGGTTGCGGCGGAACTGGGGATCGTGCGGCGGGAGCAGCACCAACCGGGCCTGTACCCGTTCCCGGAACGAGTCGATGACGTCGGACGGGCCGAAGTCCGATTGCACGTCCCAGTGGGGCGCCACCGGGCCCAGGTAGACCACCCGGACGTGTCCGATCGGCTCGATCGGCTCCTCGGTCTCGGTCTGTACTTCCTCCACGTCCGGGGACATGGCACCTCCTGGGTCTGCGTCGGCGGGCGAACCCGTCAGCGTACCGGAGCCCCGGCGCCCGCCGTTCTCGCTGCCTGAGCCGCCCCGGTTCGTGCCTGAGTCGTCATATTCTTACGAAGTTCCTATATCCCGGACATTCAGTTCTACCCCCCCATTCACGTAGAATGGTGCGTGAAAAGGGAGATGTGAGATGAATACCAATTGGATGGCCCGGGGCAAGTGCCAGGAAGTTGCGCCGGACGTCTTCTTCCCCAGCGACGGGATGGGCGTACAAGTGGCCCAGCGCATCTGCGCCGAGTGCCCGGTCGCCGATGACTGTCTGGAGTACGCGCTCGAGCACCACATTGACCACGGCGTGTGGGGCGGATGCTCCGAACGCGAGCGCCGTCGCATCCTTCGCCGCCGCCGTATCTCGTCGGCCGTCAGCGTCGGCTGACCCTTCCGGCTTCCGGGCCGCCCGAGTCCCGGGCACCCCGGCGCAGTTCTGGCGTGATCTTCGAATGCGTCGTCAACCTCAGCGAAGGCCGCGACGATGTGGTCCTGGCCGAGCTGGCCGCGGCGGCGTCCCCGTTGCTCCTCGATGTGCACCGGGACCCCCACCACCATCGCTCCGTCTTCACCCTGGCCGGCGAGGCCGACCCACTGGCCGCCGCCGCCCGGCACCTGGCCGAGGCCACGGTGGCCCGGCTGGAGCTGACCGGTCATGAGGGCGTCCATCCGCGTCTGGGGGTGCTCGACGTCGTGCCCTTCACCCCCTACCTCCCCGACGGCCCGCCGCCGACCGATCTGCGCCAGGCGGTGGCGCTCCGGGACGACTTCGCCCGCTGGCTGAGCCGGGATCTGGGCGTGCCGAGCTTCCTCTACGGACCGCTCCCGGGCGGCGCCGATCGGACGTTGCCCCAGCTCAGGCGGGATGCCTTCGCCACGTTGGCCCCCGATTTCGGTCCGCCGCGCCCCCATCGCACGGCCGGAGCCACGGCCGTGGGCGCCCGGCCGGTCCTGGTGGCCTACAACGTCTGGGTCTCCGCGGACGACGTAGCCCGGTCGGTGGCCCGTCAGATCAGGCGGCCCCGCGTCCGGGCGCTCGGACTCCGCGTGGGGGACCGGGCGCAGGTGTCGTGCAACCTGATCGACCCGGCCGACGTGGGACCGGCCGAGCTCTACGACGCCGTGGCCGGACTGGCCGCCGAGGCCGGTGGCGCCGTCCACGGAGGCGAGTTGGTCGGCCTGCTCCCCCGGGCCATCCTCCAAGCCATCCCGCCGGGGCGCTGGCCCGAGCTCGGACTGTCCGCCGAGGCCACCGTCGAGGCGCGACTCGAACGTCGCTCCGCCTAGTGCTCAGCCTCTAGGTTCCGCCGGCCGTGGGCCGGCCGTGGGCCGGCCGGCAGCGGTGGTGCGGTGGGGTTGTCGGCCTACGCGCTCACGTTGTCGCGGCGGGACAGGGCCCTGGCGCGACGCAGGCGGCGGCGCTCGCGTTCGCTCATCCCACCCCAGATGCCGAACTTCTCGCCGTTGGCCAAGGCGTACTCGAGACAGTCCTCGCGCACGACGCAGCCCCGGCACACCTCTTTCGCTTCGCGAGTCGATGCCCCCCGCTCCGGGAAGAACAAATCGGGATCGACGCCCATGCAGTTGGCCTGAACCTGCCAGCTGCGCTCTTGGCGACCGTAGAGCGTTGAGACAATGTCCATCGGTTCGCCTCCCCTCGCCACTGTGTGGCACTCATGTAGTTACAACGGTGTGGTTATCATTCACCACGCCGTCACGAAACGCAAGAGGGAATTCGAATTATCGTGCCTGGGGACACCCGGCCCGTGCCTGGCTCTGCGGCCGGAATCCCCGGCGCCGGCATCGTGGGCGTGCCTCAGGCGGTGCGGTGGAACCGGTTCAGGCAGGACAGAGAGGCCGCCGCTGGGTTCGGCGGTGCGGGGGGTGCGAGGGGTCCAGGGGTGTGAGCGGCGGTGGCGGAGCCCAGGCGGGAGCGGCGATTCGGCTCAGCCGGCCGGACGGAGCACCCGCCGGTGCTTGAGGAAATCCACCAGGACGTAGCCGCCCAGCGCGTCCGGGGTGGTGTAGAAGGTGCGCCCCCCGTTGACCCGGGCGATCTGTTCGACGAACGGGTAGTGCGTGCGCTCGAGGTCGAGGGCGAAGCAGTTGATGATGATGCCGGCCCGGGTGCAGCGGATGACCTCGGCCATGGTGCGCTGCAGCGTCTCGGGCACGGGCGGGTAATTGAAGAAGACCTCGCCCCGGTCGTCGATGTGGGCCGTCGGCTCCCCGTCGGTCACCACGATGATCTGCTTGGTCCCGTGCTGGTGGGCCAGCATGCGCCGGGACAGCGCCAGGGCATGCTGCAGGTTGGTGCCGTAGACGTAGTCCCACATGGCGGTGGGCAGTTCGTCCGGCCGGATCTCTCGCGCCACCTCGGAGAAGCCGACGATGCCCAGGTAGTCCCGGGGGAACCGGCTGGAGATGAGGGTCTCGAGCGCCATGGCCATGCGCTTGGCCGGCACGAAGTTGTCCCGCATCGGCATCGACATCGACAGGTCGACCAGCAACACGGTGGCCGACCGGGCCAGGGCCTCGGACTCCACCACTTCGAAGTCCTCGGGCAACAGCCGCACCGGGACGCCAGCGCCACCACGCCGCACTGCGTTGTGCACAGTGGTGGAGAGGTGGAGGTTCAGGGGGTCGCCGTATTCATAGGTCTTGGTCGTCTCCTCCCGGTCGTGGCCCGAACCGACCGAGGTCTGGCTGTGATCGCCGATGCGGTCCTTGTTGAGCTGGCCGAAGAGATCGGCGAGCGCCTTCTGCCCGAGGCGGCGCACCCCGCGGGGCGTGAGCTCGGTGCGGCCGCCGTGCTGCTCGATGAGACCCTGGTCGGCCAGCGACTTGGTCAGCTTGGCCAGCCGGTCCAGGGCCCGCGCCGCGTCCTCGCCCATGTGCGCCCGCACCTGGTCCAGGTCGATCTCGCTCAGGGCCGCCGGGTTCGAGGCGGACTGGAGGAGGTCCTCCATGGAGTCGAGCTGACCCAGTTGCGAGGCCAGGTCGGTGGCCCGCGAGATGCTCATGGGCCCCTCGCCCTCGAACCCGTAGGAGCGACCCCAGCCGGCCTCGGGCGCGGCCAACTGCAGGTTGCGGGCCAGCCGGTCCACCTGCCACCGCAGATCCATGTCCTCGAGCACCGCTTCCATCAGGCCCCGGAGCTGGGCCCGCTGTTCGGGCGACATCGAATTCCACACCGCCTGGGCCGCCGCCATGCGCTCGGCCAGCTGGGCCAGCAACTCGTCGAGGCTTTGGGGATCGCCCGGGAACATGTCGCCGTACTGCTCCATGAAGTCCTCGAAGCTGGGGTCGATCTCCTCACCGGCCTCGCGTTGCTCGAGCATCTGGTTGAGGGCGTCGTAGGCGTCGCGCATGCGCGCCATCGACTCGGGGCTCATGTTGGACAGCGCGTCGGACGCGCCCTCGAAGAAGGTGTCGGCCATCTCGCGGCGCAGTTCCTCGACCAGCTCCTCGAAGCGCTCGCGCGCCTCGGACGAGACGAAGTCGTAGTGCTGCAGCGACTGGATCCGCCCGGCCGGGTCGCCGGGTTGGAGGTCGAGGGCCATGCGGCGCTCGGTGGCCACGTCACCCGTCACCTCGGCCCGCCGCTCGTCGCCCGAGGTGCGGGCCTCGTCCTCGAGCTCGTCGATGGCGGCCCGCTCGTCGGACTCGATCTCGTCGAGCTTGGCCCCGATCTCGGCCATGCGGCCGTCGGGGTCACCCTCGGCCAGCATGTCGGCCCGGCGGCGACGCAGTTGTTCGAGCAGGTCGCGCAGCCCGGGAATCTGCTCCCCGTCGCTCGTGCGCATGCCCGAACGCAGGAGGCGACGCAGCGCGTCGTCGAGGTCGCCGCCGGCCAGCAGGTCGTCGGTCAGGCCGGCCAGCAGGTCGTCAGGGTCGAGGTCGGTGAAGTCCTGGGTGCCGTCCCATCCCGAGTAGTCGTAGCGGGCGGTCACCGGGCCCTACTTACGCCCCCGGTACAGGGCGCGGGCACCCGACGAGTCCTTGTTCAGCCGCTTGGTCAGGTGCAGCCCCTCCAGCAGGAACTCGAGCGCGCTGGCCATGAGCGCCGGCGACTCGGCCGCGTCGGGGCCGGCCAGGGCCCGGGTCGGGGGTTCGAGCTCGGGCAGGTCGGCCAGGACGGCCAGGTAGGCCGCCGAGGGCAGGTCGTCGCCGGCGTGCACCACCACCTGTTCGGTGAAGGCCCCGACGATGGCCCCCGGGTCGTCGAGGGTGACCCGGCGCCGGAAGACCGACAGCACGGCGGCCGACACCAGTTGGGCCACCACGATTTCCTCGTGCCCCTCCTCCATGGCCTCGACCTCGATCTTGCCCTGGGTGGAGGGGACCAGAGCGGACAGGTCGCTGATGCGGGGCACGGCCACCGGCTCGGTGGTGCGCAGGGCGCGGCGCACGGCGTTGGCCACCAGGGTCTCGTAGTTGGCGATGGACAGGCGGACCGAGACGCCGCTGCGCTGATTCAGGTGGGAACTGCGGCGGGCCAACTGGGAGATCTCCGCCACCACCTCCTTGAGGTAGGTCGGCACGGTGACCGGCACCCCGGCCGTGGGCAGCTCGGCCTCTGATTCCATGATCTTGACCTCGGTCATGGTCTCGAAGGGGTAGTGCGTGCGGATCTGGGCCCCGAAGCGGTCCTTGAGCGGGGTGATGATGCGGCCGCGGTTGGTGTAGTCCTCGGGGTTGGCCGTGGCGACCAGGGTGATATCGAGCGGCAACCGGATGCGGTGACCGCGTATCTGCACGTCGCGCTCTTCGAGCACGTTCAGCAGCCCCACCTGGATCCGCTCGGAGAGGTCGGGCAGTTCGTTGATGGCGAAGATGCCCCGGTTGACCCGCGGGATCAGCCCGTAGTGCAGGGCCAGCTCGTCGCTCAGATACCGCCCCTCGGCGATCTTGATGGGGTCGACCTCGCCGATCAGGTCGGCGATCGACGTGTCGGGGGTGGCCAGCTTCTCGCCGTAGCGCTGGGAGCGGTGCACCCAGGTGATCGGGGTCTCGTCTCCCCCCTCGGCCACGGCGATGACGGCGGCCCGGGAGACGGGGCCGTAGGGATCGTCGTTGATCTCCGACCCGGCGACGATGGGCAGCCACTCGTCCAGCAGGCCGACCATGGATCGGATGACCCGCGTCTTGGCCTGACCTCGCTCCCCTAGCAAGATGATGTCGTGGCCGGCCAGGATGGCGTTCTCCATCTGCGGCACCACGGTGTCGTCGAAGCCGAGCACGCCCGGGATGAGCGACTCCTCCGAGGCGATCCGGGCGGCGGTGTTGCGCCGCATCTCCTCGGCCACGGGAACCGATCTCCAGCCCGAGGCGCGCAGTTCGCCGAGGGTTCGGGCCAGATCGGCCGGCGGGTGGAGCGTCCCGGGCCCGGGGGTCGAAGAGGGGTCAGTGCGCGTGGGGCCGTCCATGGGGAAAGACTAAACGCCGGAGTCCGGGTGCGGTTCCGCGCCGCTCAGGCCGCCCCTCCAATCGCTGTTCACGCTGTTCGCTCGTGTGCGTGGGCACGGCGTCACAGCCCACCTCGCTGGGAGATGGGTTCGGGCCGAACTCTGGGCTTCGACGTAACGCAAGGTGCTTGACCTATGCCCAGCTCACAGTTATGTTCGTCCGGAAATGGCCCGAAACATGGCCGGTTGCAGTCGACGGCCATCGCGCGGATTGCCGCTATGGCGCGGGAGGAATTTCGGGTGATTCGTGAACTGTGGGGCCGGCGGAACCGGGTGGCGATTGCTGCCTTCGTCATGGCGACGGGAGCGGCTGGGGGACTGGTGGCCTCAGTCGCGGCGCCGTCAACGGCATCGGCCGCCGTCACGAACTACTCCTGCATCGCCGGACCCGACGGCACGAACCAAACCTTCACCGTTCCCGCCAACGTTTCAGCGGTCACCGTGACCGCGTCCGGAGCGCAGGGTGGGGCCGGGCAGACGAACGGCGACCCCGGGGGCGCGGGCGCCAATGGCGGCACGGCAACTGCGACCGTGTCGGTCACGCCCGGGCAGATTCTCACGGTCAATGTGGGCTGCCAGGGTGGAGCCGGGGGCGGGGAGGCCGCGGGCGCCGGCGGGACCGGGGGTGCACCGAACGGCTCAGGCGGCGACGCCAGTGGGGGTCCAGGAAATGTCGGGTTTACTGCGAGCGGCGGCGGGGGCGGAGCGTCTGAGGTCCGTCTCGGAGCCACCGTTCTGGCTATCGGTGGAGGAGGTGGCGGCGGTGGCGGCGGCGCTGCCAGCACCGGCGTGGGCGCGGCTGGCACGGGCGGTGCCGGAGGTGGCTCCACCGGTGGTACTGGTGGTCCCGGATCGGGGACATCGGCGTGCACTGGCGGAGGTGGGGGCACACAGGCGTCGAGTGGCACAGCTGGTGACTGCCTGCCTCCGGCCAACAATCCCGGGACGACCACAGGAAACAGTCGGGGAGGTACCGGCGGTTCCGGCAGCACCAGTGGCTCTGAGTCCGCGGGCGGCGGCGGTGGTGGCGGGTTCTTCGGTGGCGGAGGTGGTGGTGGGCAGAGCAATACTTCCCTGGCGTCCGGGGCCGGGGGTGGCGGCGGGTCCAGTTTCTTCGACCCGTCCAGTTCGAACGGGTCCGTGACCGCCGCCAATCAGTCCGGAGGCGGGCAGGTGACTATTACCTCTACGGCGGCGCCGACGAGCTCCACGACCACGGTCCCCGTCACGGGAGGATCTCCGGCGTCGGGCGCCACAGTGACCACACCCCGCACCTTGGCCGTCACCGGCCTCAACCTGCTCCCGCTGCTCGTTACCGGAGGCATGCTGGTGGCCGCCGGCGCGATCGTCGTGGCGACGACACGGACCCCCCGCCGTCGTGGGCGCCATCAGCAGGCTTGATCACGGCTGCTCGCTGACAGTCCTCCGCCAGCAATTCGCCTGTGGCGATCTCGAGTTAAGAGCCAGAGCAGCGCCTTAAAGTTCGACGGCGTCGCGTCACGAGGCGAGTCCCCCGTAGCGGGCGCCGTCCATCGCCTGAGGGGTGCCCTCGCCGTGGAGTCGAGCCAGCTGGTCGGCCAGGGCGCGGGCCGGTCGGGGAAGTGGTCGGTCGTTGCGGTGGGCGAGGGCCACGGTGCGGCTCAACCCGGGGCGGGTGAAGGGGATGGCGATCAGGCTGCCGTCCGAGGGCATGGCGATGGCCGGCACGACGGCCGCTCCCAGCCCAGCCGCCACGAAGGCCAGGACGCCGTCCATCTCGCCGCCCTGGCTGACCAGGTGCGGGGAAACCCCGGCATCACGGCAGGCGTCGAGGGTGACCGAGCGGAGGTCGTAGCCCTCCCGGAACATGACGAGCGACAGCCCGTCCAGGTCCGCTACCCGCACCCGGCGCCGCGCCGCCAGCGGGTGCTCGGGAGCGACGGCCAGGACGAGTGGGTCGTGGAAGAGGGGTGTGGTGGCGACCAGCGGGTCGGTCACGGGTTGGACGACCAGGGCGAGATCGACCTCACCGCTGGCCAGTTGGGGCACCAGCTGGTGGGACCCGGCCTCGACCACGAGGAGGTCGATCCCGGGATGGCTGGCCTGGAAATCGACCAGGGCCGGGGCGAGGACCCGGGTGATGAGGCTGGGCGTGGCGCCGATGGAGAGCCGTCCCCGGGCCATACCCGTCAGAGCTCGGGCTTCCGCTCCCGTGGCCGCCACGTCGGCCAGGACGCGGCGGATGAACGGCAGCAGGGCCTCGCCGTCCGCCGTCAGGGTCACCAGGCTCTGGCCCGGCCCGCGATTGAACAGCTGGACGCCGAGCTCGCGCTCGAGAAGGCGGATCTGACGGCTGAGCGAGGGTTGGGCCAGGTGGAGGCGGGCCGCCGCCCGGGTGAAGTTCTCCTCCTCGGCCACCGCCACCGCGACCGCGAGCTGGTTCAGCTGCACCGGTTCACCCGGTTCACCCGGTTCACCCGGTTCATCAGTTCCACCGGTTCATCGCTCGGATTCATCGTTCGGATCTCATCGCTCGGATTCAGCGCTGGGAGTCTCATCGCTCCTCCATTTCATAGCGTAGTGCTATCAATCTCATGTTATCTATGTCTTTGACGTCGTCGTATCGACTGTTTAGGGTCAAGGTCATGGCCGAAGAAACGGGACCATCGAGACCTCCTGGTCGAGGGAGCGTGGTGAGGCGTGGGGTCTGGAATGATTGGCCCGCCGTGGCCCGCCCGGCGCGGGCGCCGAGGAGGAACGCGTGACAGCCACATTGGAAAACCCCACACCGACGCCGGTCGCCATCGGCGGGGCCAGGGGGGGCCCGGACCGGCCGACCCTGCGCGAGGACCGTTGGTGGGTGGAGCCGGTCGTCACCGTCACCGTCCTCACTGCGTTCGTGGTGTATTCGACCTGGGCCGCCTTCATCAACAAGGACTACTTCGTCGGCGCCGCCATGCACCGCAACCTGCTCTCGCCCTTCTATTCCCCCTGTCTGGCCGCCAGTTGCGTGGCCGGCAGCCACCCCCGGGTGGTGGCCGAGTGGTGGTCGCTTTCCCCGGCCCTGCTTATCTTGATCTTCCCGCTGGGCTTTCGGCTCACCTGCTACTACTACCGCAAGGCGTACTACCGCTCCTTCTGGTGGTCGCCCCCGGCCTGCGCCGTGGCCGACGCCCACGGCAGCTACAGCGGCGAGTCGCGCTTTCCCCTGATCCTCCAGAACGTGCACCGCTATTTCTTCTGGATACTGCTCATCTTCAACGTCCTGTTGACCATCGATGCCGTCGAGGCGTTCAGCCAACCCGGTGTGGGTGACGGCTGGGGCATCAGCGTGGGCACCGTCGTGCTCCTGACCAACGCCGTGTTCCTCTGGCTCTACAGCCTCTCGTGCCACGCCTGCCGTCATTTCTGCGGAGGCGCGGTGCGGTCGTTCGCCAAGCATCCGGTGCGGCACAAATTGTGGAAGCTGGTGACGCCACTCAACGCGCACCACATGCGCTTCGCGTGGATCAGCCTCTTCGGCGTGGCCATGTGCGACCTCTACGTGCGACTGGTGGCCAGCGGCACCATCCACGACCCCGGCTTCCACTTCTAGGCGCTCGAAAGCAACCGAAGGACATTCAGGACATGGCCGATCCCGAGTACGAAACCCACGATTACGACGTCATCATCATCGGGGCCGGCGGCTCCGGCCTGCGCGCCGCCATCGAGGCCAAGGAGCGCGGCCTGCGGGTGGCGCTGGTCTGCAAGTCGCTGCTGGGCAAGGCGCACACCGTCATGGCCGAGGGCGGCATGGCCGCCGCCATGGGCCACGTCTGGCCCGAGGACAATTGGCAGGTCCATTTCCGCGACACCATGCGCGGCGGCAAGATGCTGAACAACTGGCGTATGGCGCAGATCCACGCCATGGAGGCGCCCGATCGGGTCTTCGAGCTGGAGCGCTGGGGGGCGCTCTTCGACCGCACCACCGACGGCCGTATCACCCAGCGCGACTTCGGCGGCCACCGCTACGCCCGCCTGGCCCACGTGGGCGACCGCACCGGGCTGGAGCTGATCCGCACCCTGCAACAGAAGGTGGTCTCCATGGGGACCGACGTCTTCATGGAGTGCAAGATCCTGCGCCTGCTGCCCGACGCCGACGGCCGGATCTCCGGCGCCGTCGGCTACATGCGCCCGACCGGCGAGATGGTGGTCTTCACCGCCAAGGCCTTCATTTTGGCCACCGGCTCGATCGGCAAGTCGTGGAAGTACACCTCCAACTCGTGGGAGTCGGTAGGCGACGGGCACGCCATGGCCATTTGGGCCGGGGCCGACGTCATCGACATGGAGTGCGTGCAGTTCCACCCGACCGGCATGGTGTGGCCGCTCAGCGTGCGCGGCATCCTGGTCACCGAGGGCGTGCGCGGCGATGGCGGCGTCCTGCGCAACTCCGAGGGCAAG
>DASZJQ010000070.1:0-2031 GCA_035947875.1 Acidimicrobiales bacterium | reverse complement strand
CCCACACTCGAGATCCCGGACCCGCTGTTGAACGACTGGCTGGGCACTTGCAACTCTCGCCCGGTGCTCCAATGGAGCCAGCTCGATGGCGTGGACGGGGCACCGGCGGCCAAGGTGAAGATGAACGGCTGGTCCAAGGTGTTGGACGTCGCCACCAGGGTCCATGCCCCGGCGACGGTCAGGAATTCGTAGTTCTCGACGGTGTCGTTGTAGATCGAGATGTCGGGTTGGCCGACGAGATGGAAGGTCCCGGTGAGCGAGGGGGCCCAGGCGATCTCGAAGTGCTGGGCCGTCGTGCCCGCCTTGAACCCCAGGATGACGCCACGGCCGGTGAAGGCCAGGGCGGCGTCGATCATCCGGTGGGCCAACCCGTGCCCCAAGGGGTGGGCCGACGACCACGCAGTGAGCGAGGCGTTGGCGCTCGTGCGGTAGTTCAACCCGGTCGGGGTCTGGTAGGTGACGACGAACCGGCCGGTCGGGTCGCGCACGATGTCCGGCGAGGCGGCATCGGTGGCGATGATCCGCGGCGCCGACCAGTGCACCAGATCGGGGCTGTTCGCTTCCGCCACGGCGAAGCGCACATGCGGAGCCGCCGGGATCTCGGTCATGTCGCTGAAGAGCATGTGCCACTGGCCGCCCGACCACTGCAGGGCCTGGTCCTTCACGCCATGGGTGGGAAAGGAGAGGATCGGGTTGTGCAGCGCGGCCCAGTCGATCCCACCCGGGGGCGGGCTCCCCACGATGCAGGCATGATCCTGCCCAGGAGCCACCTTTGGTGCCGCCGCCGTCGCGGT
Source organism: Acidimicrobiales bacterium (assembly GCA_035947875.1). Classification (GTDB taxonomy): domain Bacteria; phylum Actinomycetota; class Acidimicrobiia; order Acidimicrobiales; family RAAP-2; genus Bog-473. The sequence continues at coordinate 1,237 of DASZJQ010000070.1, read as the reverse complement.
CGCGGACCCGGGTGAGGCGGCGACCACCATGGTGGCCAACCCGAAGGCGGCCAGAACAAGTGCTCGCACGCAGGCACGCTATAGGGTGCTGCTATGAGCCCGAACGTTGATGAGCTGGTTGACCGGCTCCTCGCAGACAAGCCACCGGCACAGACACCGGCCAAGGAGTTCCTGGGTGAGCAGTTCGACCGGGGATTGGCCTGGCTGCACTACCCCAAGGATTGCGGCGGTCTTGACCTCACCCCCAAGGACCAGGCTCGAGCGCAAGCACGCCTGGCCGCCGGTGGCGCGCCGGTCAGTGGTCACAAGAACCCGATCGGGTACGGCATGTGCGCGCCGACCATCGTCTCGCACGGCACCGACGAGCAGAAGCACCGGTACCTGCGACCCCTCTTCACGTCCGAGGAGATCTGGTGTCAGCTCTTCAGCGAGCCCGGGGCGGGTTCCGATGTGGCCGGACTGTCGACCAAGGCCGAACGGGACGGTGAGGAATGGGTCCTCAACGGCCAGAAGGTGTGGACCACCCTGGCCCACATCTCGAAGTTCGGCTTGTTGATTGCCCGCACCAATCCCGATGTGCCCAAGCACCGGGGCATGACCGCCTTCCTGGTCGACATGAAGGCGCCGGGCGTGGAGGTGCGGCCGTTGTACCAGATCACCGGCGAGGCCGAATTCAACGAAGTCTTCTTCACCGAGGCCCGCATGCCCGACGCTCTTCGCATCGGGCCCGAAGGCGACGGTTGGCGGGTGGCCGTGACCACGCTGATGAACGAGCGGGTCTCCATCGGTGGGGGCGTGGCCCGGAGAGGCGGCGGCCCGATTGCCGAGGCCATGAAGATCTGGAGGGAGCGGTGGAAGGGCGACACCTCGCCGCATGCCCTGGTCCTGCGCGACCGTCTGGTCAATTGCTATATCCGGAGCGAGGCCTTCTCGATGACCAACCAACGCGCCTCGCAGGTCCGCCGGGCCGGCACGCCCGGCCCCGAGGGCTCGGTCGGCAAGTTGGCCTTCGCCGAGGAGAACCAGCGGGTCTTCGACCTCTGCGTCGACATGATGGGCAACGACGGCATGCTGTTCCCGGCCGGCTACCCCATGATCCGGCCCGAGCTCGTGGGGATGTCCAACCCCGACCCGCGCAAGATGTTCCTGCGGGTCAGGGCCAACTCCATCGAGGGCGGGACGTCTGAAGTCATGCGCAACATCCTGGCGGAGCGGGTGCTCGGATTGCCGGGGGACG
>DASZJQ010000069.1:0-1716 GCA_035947875.1 Acidimicrobiales bacterium | reverse complement strand
GCTTCCACTCTGCTCGCCCGGTCACTGAACCTGGGGGGCGCCATCCGGGATCGTGATTGGATGAACCAGCGTGCCTGGCACGCAGCGGAAATGCCGGGCGGCAACGGAATCACCAACGCGGCCTCACTGTCGAGAATGTACGCGGCGGTCATCGGCCCCGTCGACGGTGGCCTGCCCGAGCCCTTGCTGACGCCGGCCCAGCTCGAACTGGCCCGTACCCCGCTCACGTCGGGCGCGGACCAGGTGGTCGCCTCGGTTGGATTCACGCTGGAGCAGAAGATCGGACTCGGATTCTGGAGGTCGAGCCCGGTGACCCTCTTCGGCGGGGAGGGCTCCTTCGGCCATGGAGGTGCCGGGGGCTCCTACGGCTTCGCCGACCCTGAACATGGACTCGCCGTCGGATACGTCATGAACAAGATGGCAATGGAGGAGTTCACCGGCGACGCCCGCAGCCACGGCCTGATCCGCGCCCTCTACGAAGCGATCGGAACGGCGCCGAAATACTTCTGACCTGGAGATTGTTGAAATTGTCGGAAGAGAGGCACTGATGTTCACACGCAAGAGGGGCAGTCAAGACACCACCGATTACGAGGTCACGAAGACCGACGACGAATGGCGGCAGGAGCTCTCTCCCGATCGCTACGCGGTTCTGCGCCGGGCCGGCACCGAACCCGCATGGTCAGGCGAGCTCCTTCACGTCGACGGCGAAGGAGTGTTCCACTGCGCCGGCTGCGATGCCGAGCTGTTCGACACCGACGCCAAGTTCGACTCGGGCTCGGGCTGGCCGAGCTTCGACCGGGCCACCGCCAACGGGACGATCATCGAACGGGTGGATCGCAAGTTCGGGATGGCGCGCACCGAGATCCTGTGCGCCCGGTGCGGCGGGCACCTCTGGCATGTCTTCCCCGACGGCCCCACCGACACCGGACTGCGCTACTGCGTCAACTCCTTGTCGTTGACCTACGAGCCCGAGGGCTCGGCTGAGGACTGACCGCCCTCGGCCAGGCGAGCGGCGACTGCGCCATAGAGCGACTCGAACCGCTTCGCCTCGGCCCCCAGGCCGAGTCGGCGCAGAAGTGAACCGCCGAGGGCGAGGGCGCCACAGATGTCAGCGACCTCGTCCCTCAAGAAGTCGATCGATGGCCGCGTGAGCGGATCTGGAAGACCAACAGACACGCCAGCCCCGCAGCCGCCAGCGCGGTCGCGGTTTCGGAGGGACTCCGCAGCACACCCGCCAAGCCGTGGATCGCCGCTCCCAGGACCCATGACCATGCGGTCGTAGTGATGAGCCAGGGCGACACTCACGCCTCGACGGCCATGCTGTCGCTGGCCTCGGCGGCGCCGTCACCGGTCGCCGCGCCGCGGCGCTCGACCTTGTGCACGTCGGCCGTGGCGAACCGCAGGCTCGGTCCGACCTCTTCGGCCGTGATCTCGACCTTTGACCGATGGTCTCCCTCCTCGGTCTCCCATGTCCGCTGCTCGAGCCGACCGGTGACGACGACGCGCATCCCCTTGGCCAGGCTGAGCGCCACGTTCTCGGCCAAGTCCCGCCAACAGATGACGTCGAAGAACGACGTCGACTCCTGCCATTCCTGAGTCGCCCGGTCCTGCCAGCGGCGATTGACCGCCACACCCAGCTGCGCAGTCGCCTGACCCTCTCGGGTGTAACGGATCTCCGGTTCCCGAGTCAGGTTGCCGATGATCGTCGTGGTGTTC
>DASZJQ010000068.1:0-8397 GCA_035947875.1 Acidimicrobiales bacterium | reverse complement strand
TTGGCACCGCTCCACCAGGACCCGGTCGCGATCGAGGTCAACGTCGTCGCTCAGGCTGGTGAACTCTTCTTCTAGTAGAGCCACGTCCGTCCCTCTCTGACCGCCGCTCGCTGAGGGTTTGTACTCCTACAGTATGCCCTCAGGTCGGCCGCAACCGAAATGAGCAATTCGGCTCTTTCCTCCAATTAGAGGAACGTTCGTCGGGCGTCCGACTCACGTTATTTCTCAAGGTTTCGCCAGATGTGAGCGTCCTCCCAGTTCACGGCGCAGATTCACGGTCCGGCTCCGGAGGCTCCCCGTAGCAGCTCGAGATCGCGGGACTTCCTCCCCGCTACGTCGAGGCCGACATCGAGGCTGACATCGAGGCTGATCCCCGAGCTCGAGGTCACCGGGCGAGCCAGGGGTCGGGAACGGAGTCTTGACACGTTCCCGTCACCGCAAGGTTGCCTGCATCGCCCCGTTTTCTGTGGGTACTACGAGCGGGGGAGGGGAACGAGTTCCTCTCCCATACGTCGAAGTGGGGGCCTCGGGAAGGGGGGACATCGGGTGAAGGATTCGGACAGCACCACCGATTCGATACCCGCCGTTGCCACCCACGCCTCGCCACCGAGCCGCCATGAGATCGCTCGCCGGCTGGGCTCGCCGAGCGGACGAGCTGCCACCGCCGGGCCAACGGGACCACTGATCAGGCGCGTCGGGAGCGGGCGTCCCGATGGGAAGGCCGCCACGGCCCTGCGTGAGACCGGAAACATGTTCGCCGTCGCGTTGGAAGCTCTCCGCCAGGGCACCCTCAAGTCCTTTCCCGTGACCGAGTTTTTCGATCAGTGCTGGTTCCTGGCCCGTGTCACCACACTTCCCCTCATCCTCCTTTCCATTCCCTTCGGCATGGTGATCGCCCTCGAAGTCGGTTCCTTGCTCCAGCAGATCGGGGCACAGTCGCAGCTCGGCGCCGCCATGGTGCTCGCCGTGGTGCGTGAACAGGCGCCCGTGGCCACCGCGCTGTTGATCGCCGGTGCGGGCGGCTCGGCCATGTGCGCGGATCTGGGCTCGCGCCGGATCCGGGACGAAATATCGGCCATGGAAGTGATGGGAGTGAACCCCCTGCACCGGTTGGTGCTGCCGCGACTGGTGGCGGCCACACTGGTGGCGATCCTGCTCGATGCCGTCGTGAGCGTGGCCGGGATCGCCGGTGGCCTTTGGTTCGGCACCCACGCCATCCACATCACGGCCAGCAGCTTCTTCGCCACCTTCGGCGAGTTGAGCCAACTGGCCGATTTGGCCATCGCGCTCCTCAAGGCCGGGATATTCGGGTTCATCGCCGCCATGGTGGCCTGCTACAAGGGCCTGTACTGCAAGAGCGGTCCCAAGGGTGTCGGCGACGCCGTCAATCAGGCCGTCGTCGTGACGTTCATCCTTTCGTTCTTCGTCAACTTCGTCCTGACCGTCTTCTACTTCAACTTCATCCCCCAGAAGGGAATCTGAGGTGACCCTCGACACGCCGATTCGTCCGGAGGACGGCGGGGTCGCCACCAGCGAGATCGGAACGCGCGTCCGTCGCGTGGGGGAGAGCGCCATTGGTATCTCCGATGACTTCTACGGACAGCTTCACTTCTACGCCCGGATCGTCCGGGCCATGCCGCGGGCGTTGCGCTACCCCCGGGAGATCCTCGTCCTGATGTCGGACATCACGCTCGGATCCGGGGCGCTCATCGTCGGCGGGGGCATGTTCTTCGTCGTCGTGTCCATCGCCTTCTTTACCGGGACCGAGGTGGGGCTGGAGGGCTTCAACGGGCTCCAGCAGATCGGCGCTGAAGCGTTCACCGGAGTCATCACCTCGCTGGCCAACACCCGGGAGATCACGCCGCTGGTGGCCGGTGTCGCCCTGGCCGCGCAGGTGGGCGCGGGATTCACGGCCCAGCTGGGGGCCATGCGGATCTCCGACGAGATCGACGCCCTCGAGGTCATGGGCGTGAACAGCATCGTCTATCTGGTGGCCACGCGCGTGTGGGCGGCCCTGATCACCATGGTTCCGCTCTATCTGGCCGCCCTGTTCGCCAGCTACCTGGCGTCGGAGTTGGTCGTCACCAAGTTCTTCGGGCTGTCGAGCGGGACGTACCAGCACTACTTCCAGCTCTACCTTCCGCCGATCGACATCTTCTACTCGTTCATGAAAGCGATGATCTTCGCCGTCCTCGTCACCTTCGTGCACTGCTACTACGGCTACACGGCCGGCGGTGGGCCCGCGGGAGTCGGGGTGGCGGCCGGACGGGCCATTCGCCTCTCCATCATCTTGGTGGTGGTGGTCAACCTCGTTCTGTCGCTCGTGCTCTTCGGCGGCGTCAACGTGACGGCGAGGTTGGTCGGATGAGGCCACTCGTGCGGCTTCTGGTGAGCCTCCTCGTCGTCACAGTACTGGTGGCCGGAACAATCATGCTGATTCGCAACTCGAATGGCGACTACTCCGGCGACTACGCGCTCAGCGGGTTGTTCGCCAAGGCCGGCGAAGGGCTTCAACCCGGCTCAGAAGTGGTCTTTCGGGGGGTCCAGATCGGGAGGGTCTCGACCGTGTCCCTGCAGAACGACATGGCCAAGGTCACCCTCTTGATCACCCCGACCTTCCATGTCCCGGTCGACGCCACGGCCACCATCGAACCGGTCAATCTCTTTGGGGCCGAACAGGTGTCCCTCACCTCGCCCGACCACAACGCTGACCAGGCGCCGTACCTGGCGCCCAACGCGCAATTCGTCCGGGCCGAAAACTCCGACAGCCTGGGCGATCTCTTCGCCGCCGCCACGCCCCTCCTGCAGACGATCGATACCACTGACCTCTCGACCGTGCTCGGCGTGCTGGCCCAGGCCAGCCGCGGCGAAGGGCCCCAGATAGCCAAGTCGATCGGCGCCGGCACGCAACTGGCCAGCCTTCTCAACTCCACCCTGAGCGCTCAGGAGATCGCGCTGGATTCCTTCGCCCGGTTCGCCCAAGCGGTGGCGCCCGACGCCACCGGACTGAACAGCGTCTCGGGCCAGGTCAATGCCGCACTGCCCTCATTCAACGGCGAGGTGGCGGACTACCAGAAGCTTCTCAAGTCGGTGATCCCCTTTGCCAATGACCTGGCCTCGTTGTTGTCGACCTACCGCCCCGACATCGACACCATTCTCTCCGCCGGCGGGAACGTGTCCAGAGTGCTGCTGGCTCAGCAGGGCGACATCGGCCAGGTGGTCCAGGGGGCGTACCACTACTTCAATACGATCGCCACGGGTGCGGCCAGCAACCAGAAATTGCCCGACGGCAGCACCTACGCCTTCTTCAATACCTTCATCCTCTTCAGCGACGTGAACTCGCTCGTCTGCAACCTGTTGGCACCGGCCACCCCCGGGCTCTCATTTCTCCAGCCCATTCAACAGGCCCTGGCCGGCTCGGGCTCGGCCTTCAATTGCACGAGTCAGCTGGCCGCCTTCAACGCGGCCCAGGGCACCGCCGCGCCGGCGACGGCCGCCGCCGGTCTGGCGCCGTCCGCGAGTGCGGCCCAGTCCGCCACCAACCAGGTGTACGGCATCCTCGGGACCCCCAACCCGTCCAAGGGCACCGGCCTGGGTGGTTTCATCAGCGGCCTGCTGGGGGGGAACTGATGCGTGTCCTGCGCCGCCTGCCGTCGTCAGCACTCAAGTTCGCCGTCTTCGCACTGGTCTGCGTGCTGCTCCTGGTCGGCCTGGCCGCCAAGATCGGCAACCTCTCCCTCTTCAGTGACCGGCACCCCCTCAATGCCCAGCTGTCCGACGTCACCGGCTTGGCGGCGGGCGATCCGGTCAACATCGCCGGCGTCCCAGTTGGCCAGGTCTCGAGCATCGCCGTGCAGCATGGTCACGCCCTGATCGGCATGAACATCAACAACACGGTGACCCTGCACGGGGCGACCGATGTGGGCCTGCGTTGGAAAAATGTCATCGGGGAGAAAGAGATCGAGATCTTTCCGTACCCGGCCGGTCCGATCATCCCCCCTGGGGGCACCATCCCGCTCGGGCACGACGTCTCCGACTCCAGCGTCAACGCGTTCTTGAACACGCTGGGCCCGCTGTTGTCGTCGATCAACCCGCAACAGGCCAATGAGTTCGTCCAGAACGTCTCCGGCGCGCTCGAAGGTGACACGTCGCAGATCGAGCAACTGATCAACAACGGCGCCACGGTGTCCAGCACCGTAGGTGCGCTCGACTCGCAAGTCGGCCAGGTCATCGTCAATCTCAATCAGGTCCTCACCGCCGTGGCCTCGCGGAGTGGGGATCTGGGCTCCTTGGTGGACAATCTGCAGACCGTGGCGTCGTCTCTGGCGTCGAAGAACACACTTCTCGACGATGTGGTCGGCAACTTGTCGCAGGTGGCGACCGACTTGGCCGGCTTGATCGGATCGAATCACTCGGTCATCACCAGCGCCATCGACAGCCTCCAGGTGGTCGCGGCCGACGTGCAGAGCAATCAGAAGCAGTTGTCCGCCAGCCTCTCCGGTCTGGGTGCCGGCCTGGCTCCGTACATTCAGATCTCCCAGTACGGCCAGTGGTTTGCCGTGCAAACGATCTATACCTGCCTGGCCAACCAGACCGCCTGCACCTACTACCAGCCGGGCAATGCTCCGCCCGGCTCGGGGCTCGGGGGCGGCCCTCCGCTGTCGTCACCGTCGGTGACCCCGAGTGCGAGCAGTGAGTCTTCGGCGCTCGGTCCGGCCGCCCGGGCCGCCGACGGGTCGTCGGTGGCCGCGTCCAGCATCGGCGGCATGCTGGGGGCGGTGTCCGGCCAGCCCGGGGCCGCTCCGCCCTCTGCATCGGGGAGCGGGTCATGAAGGCATTTACCGAACGCCGCCCCAAGGTCATCGGCGCCATCGCGATCGCGGCCATCGTGGCCGCTGTCCTGACCATCCTCCTGCTCAATCGCAACGTCTTCAATTCCGGGTACACGGTCACAGCGCGTTTCGCCAATGCCGCCGGCATCACCCCGGGCACCGAGGTGATGGTGGCCGGCGTCAAGTCCGGCTCCGTGACCTCGGTCGCCGTGCACGGGAACAGCGTCGACGCCGTGCTCTCGGTGAACCGGGGGGTGGAGCTCCCTCATGTGACGAGTGCCGCCATCGAGGTGGAGACGTTGCTCGGCGTGGTCGACGTCACCCTGCAGCCGGTCAGTGGCTGGCAGCACCCGCTGGGGAACAATGCGCTCATCACCCAGACAACGGTGCCCACCGAGCTCTACCAGCTGCAGAAATCCGGCGAGAACCTGTTGTCCAAGACCAACGCCAAGGCGCTGAACGTGCTGGTCGAGTCGTTGGCCACCATCACCAAGGGCAAGCAGACGCAGGTGGCGCAAATTATCAAGGGCCTGGGCGCGCTCACGACGACGGTCAACCAGCGCAGTGGCCAGGTATCCCAGCTGATCGATTCCGCCAACACCCTGTCGTCCACGCTCACGGCGAAGGACCAGGCGCTGGTCTCCATCGTCAACAACCTCGACACGGTCGCTACCGGGCTGGCTGGTCACAGCACCGACCTATCCAATCTCATCACCAACGTGGACCAGATGGCGGCCCAGACCAACTCGTTGGTGCGTGGCGACTCCCCCCAACTCAACGCGTTGTTGGCCAGCCTCCACTCGGATCTGACGGTGGTCGGACAGCATCAGGATGATCTGGCCCAGGGCGTGAGCTACCTCGGTGGCGCGCTCAAGGGCTTCTCATCCATCGCCTACGCCGGGGACCAGGGGGTGAGCTGGGGCAACGTCTTCGTCAATCCGGCCGGGCTCACCGGAACCTACGGCGTCATCGGTCCCTGCGGCGCCCTGGACGAGGCGCTCACCGGTGCGTTGGGACCCGATCCGCGACCCTGCGCCGATCAGACCGGGACCACGCCCGGCGAGGGGACGAGCTCGACCCCGTCGGCAGCGGCGGGCGGGACGACGGGGTCATCGACGTCGACCACCGGCGTCAACGGGACGTCGGGCGGCCTGCCGGTTGGTCCGAATTCGGGCGTGGGCGGGCTCTCGCAACTCCTGAGCCCGTTGTTGGGGGGGAAGACCTGATGGCACGGGTGCGCAACCTGGTGGGGTCGAGGTACGTGCGACTCGGGACAGCGGTGGTGGTGCTGGCAGCGGGCATCGTCGTCGGAGTCAACGTCACGCGGGCGTCGGCGACGTATCCGCTCAACGCCGTCTACTCGAGCGCGCCGGGCCTGTTCCCCGGGGCAGCCGTCGACGTGCTGGGGGTTCCGGTCGGGACCGTCACATCGGTCACGAACATTCACGATCAGGTCGACGTCGTGATGCAGGTGCGTGCGGGCACCAAGATCCCGGCCGGCGCCGTCGCCTCGTTGGTGGCGCCCGAGGTCCTCGGTCAGCCCGACGTCGACCTCAACCCGGGCTACACCGGCGGGCCTCAGCTGGGTGCCGGCGACACGATCCCCGAGTCGCGCACGACCGTGCCCGTGTCGACCGACCAGCTGTTGAAGCAATTGCAGCGCACGCTCAACGCGCTCAATCCCCGAGCGGTGGGGGACCTCATCACGAACCTGGCGCAGGATCTCGATGGCCAGGGAGCCGGTCTCAACCAACTGATCTCCTCGGCGGCGGGGACCATTCAGCTGCTGGCCAACAAGGGTGATGACCTGGGGCAGCTCGACGGGACCCTGGCCCAGCTCACCGGGACCCTGGACTCGGACACGTCCCAGATAACCCAACTGGTGAACGAGTACGACACCGTCTCGACGGTGATCGCGCAGCACTCCGGTCAGCTCAACGACGCCATCACCCAGCTGTCCGGGGCAAGCACGGCGCTGGTCAGCTTGCTCACGCCGAACCTTCAGCCTCTCGAAGCTGATGTCGGGACCGTGACGACGGTTGGCCGAACCCTCGATCGCAACATCACCAATGTGGACGAGATCCTCCAGCAGGCCAACAACCTGTTCCAGGGCGCCCGGCGTGTGTTCGACCCCACCTACAATTGGCTCGACCTCAACGTCGCGCTCCCCGTCGGCGTCTCCGGCGACTACATGGCCGGCCTCATCCGCGATCGCCTGGCCGGGGTCTGCCGGCGCATCGCGGCCAACCATGGGACCGGCCTGTCCGCCGCCACGCTGGCCAGCCTCGCCTCGTGTGGCGATCCCAATTCTGCCTTCTTCGATCCGCTAATGAGCCAGATCCCCTCCATCTTGAGCGCGTTGTCGACCGGCTCGGGACCCACGACGGCGACGGCACTGCTGCAGCAGGGACTCAATCAGATCGGCAGCCTCGGCGCCGCCCCGAGCCCGGCCGGCGGTGCCCCTGGCGGGAGCACCCCGAGTGGCTCCGGGCCGGCGGCCCCACCCCCTCCTTCGACGACCACCACCACGACGCCCGCTCCTGCTCCGCCCTGTGGGCTCCTCGGACCGATCGTCGGCTGTACCCCCGGATCGGGCACGCAGAGCGGTTCGTCCAGTGGTCTCGGCGGTCTGCTGGCCCAGCACGCGACACCGACCAAGAAACAGCAGGCGACGGTCAACCTGGCGTCGCGAGCGGGCGGCGCGCCGTCACTGAACGCCCCGGCGGCCCGCTTCCTGCCGCCCGTTCCGTCCCGCCATCGCTCCATCCCGGCCGGGCGCGGTCTGCTGGCGCAATGGGCCCACGACGTGGGGAGTTGGCTGTGAACGCCCGGCGCCGCTGGCGGCTGGTTGCCGGCGCGACGATCGCGGCCGTCACCCTGGCCGGGTGTGGCGGGCCGGGGTCGCCCCCGCGCACCGCGACCGCCGTCTTCAGCGATGTGGGCGACCTGTCGAGTGGGGCCCAGGTGCAGTTGGCCGATGTCCCGGTTGGCAGCGTGAGCTCCATCTCGCTCGACGACGGCAAGGCCAAGGTCACCCTGGCGCTCGCTCAGGGCGTTCGCATCCCGGCCGACGTCACCGCGGCCCTCGATCGCACCACCATCTTGGGCGACCAGTTCGTCAATCTCGAGGTGCCCAGGAGCGAAGTCGGCGCCGCCGGGAACCACGTCGCGCAGCTGGCCAACGGCGCCGTCATCCGACACACCGCGATCGTCCCCGACGTCGAGCAGCTGGTGGGCGCCGGAGCCCAGGTCTTCGGGGCGGTCTCCACGACGCAACTCGAGCAGATCATCGCCGCCGGCGGCCAAGGCTTCGCCGGTCAGGAGGCATCCCTCAAGACGTTGCTCAACGACTTCTCCAACGTGGCCGCCGGCTATGCGCAACACACCAGTGACATCACCTCGGCCGTCAACGGATTGCACCAGTTGACGTCGACCCTGGCGCCCTCGAGCGGCGCCACCGCGGACGCCCTGACCACGTTGTCGAAGACCGTGGCCATCCTGGCCCAGCAGTCATCGCAGTTCGAGACGCTGTTGCAGTCGATCGACAACCTCTCGGTCCAGGGCC
>DASZJQ010000067.1:0-80716 GCA_035947875.1 Acidimicrobiales bacterium | reverse complement strand
TGGCCAACCGGAGCTACGCCATTTTGAACATGGAGCTGCAACGGGTCGGGGCCGATGCCGGTGGTCCGCTCTCCCGCCGCATGTTGGACCTGACCGAACCCGACATCGACTTCGTGTCCCTCTCCAAGGGCCTCGGTGTGCCGGCCCGGCGGGTCGAGACCGCCGAAGCTCTGACGCTGGCCCTGGAGGCGAGCTACGCCGAGGCCGGCCCGTCGCTCATCGAGGCGGCCCTGGCCTGAGCCGGTGAGCGCCGACGATGCCAGACCGTCAAGGGCTCAGAGCACTCGGAAGCCGACAAGGACGTGCCACGATGAGTCGGGTATGGATGCCGAGGCAGGTCCTCACCAAGCACAGTGGGACGAGCACGGCTTTGCCATTCTCACCGGACTCCTCACATCGGAGGATCTCGCCCCGGGGCTGTCGGAGCTGGGGCTGGTCTTCCCGTCGGCGCACGACTTTCACGGCGGGGTCGACCAGGCGCGAGCTGCCCGGTACCTCGGTGACGAATACGGAGGCCTGGTCACCTTTCCATTCGAGAGTGTCGAGTTGTGCCTCCTCGCCGTCCATCCCAGCCTGGTCGACCTGGCCCGGACTCTCCTCCGGACCGAGGATGTTCGCATCTATTCGGCCGAAGCATGGGCGAAGTTCACCGGGGCCTGCGACTACGAGCAGGAGCTTCACCGGGACTTCTTGAATCACACCGTGGTCGTCCCCAGTGACGATCCGGTCTTCCGCAATCTCGAGATGTTCGTGTTCCTCCATGAGGTAACCGAGGATCTCGGACCGACACACGTCGTGTCGACCACCGTGACCACCGGCCTCCCGCTGCTGCCTCACTGCGCCACGCGGGACGCCCATCCTGACCTCTATGAGGCAGAAGCGACCGCCGCCGGGCCGGCCGGCACCGTCTTGGCCTACCGCGGCGAGACCCTGCACCGGGCCACCAACCTGACCGCACCCGGTGGGGCGCGTTACACAGTGCACTGCAGCTTCAGACCTGCGGGGGATGAATGGGTCGGGCGCCAGGGTTGGGGAGACCGTTCCTTCGACCCGTCCTGGAACCCTTTTGTCGTGCGCGCCAGTCCCACGCAACTCGGACTGTTCGGCTTTCCTCCACCCGGGCACCACTACTGGACATCGCAGACTGTCGATGGTCTGGCCCTGCGCTATCCCGGACTCGATGTGACGCCCTGGCGCAAGGGAACGTGACGCCCGCGTTCTGACGGAAGGGGTGTGCCCCGACCCCACCGAACCCACTCTCGTCGGCGCGGCCGGGTGGTCATGATGAGCGGTGACGTCGGGCCGAGACCGATACGAGAACGAAGAACGACTCACCGATCCGGCGCGCCCGGGCTGGTGCGGTCGGTGGATCCGAGGCCGAAAGACGCCGCCGCGACTCGTCGGCTGTCTATCCTGAGGATCGTTCCAAAGGGGAGGTTCTGGGTGCGGGTGGGTGAACGATGAGTCGCGTTTTCGAAAAGCTCGGGACCTTCGTCACGCGCCGACCCTGGTGGATCATCGGAGCGTGGATCATCGCCGGCGCGCTCGTGGTACTCCTGTCCCCACAGCTCGTCACGTTCACCTCGAACAACAACTCGTCGTTTCTACCCAGTAGCTACGAGTCGGTGCAGGCCGAGAATGTCGCCTCGAAATACTTCCCCGCGGACGCCGGAGCGAGCGGAACCATCGTCGTCAGCGCCACGGACGGTGGCGCTCTCAGTACGTCGGATCAGCAGAAGGTCTCAGCCCTCGCAACCTCACTGAGCGGGGACAAGATCGCCTCGGTGGAGTCGGTGACGACATCGCCGCTCTACCTGTCCAGCAATATGAAGGTGCAACTTGTCCAGGTGGTGTTCGCCGGTCAGGCCGGAGACGCCGGTCCGAACGCCGCCGTCCCCGTGGTTCGGGAGAAGACCAACAGTTTTCTTCAGGGTTCGGGACTAGAAGGTGGCTTGACCGGTAACGCCGCCATCAGCGTCGACTCAACCAACGCCTTTGATAGCGCTGAAGTGGTCATCACCATTGCCACCGTCCTCCTCATTCTCCTGTTGCTTGGCATCGTTTTCCACAGCCTCTGGATCGCTCTACTCCCCATCGTGGTGATCGGAGCGGTTCATCAAGTGGCCCAGTCCGTGACGGCCGACTTCGCCGACTGGTTCCACTTCGTGGTCGGACCTGAACTCGCTCCGCTGCTTGTCGTGGTCATGTTCGGAGTCGGCACCGACTACATCGTGTTCCTGCTCTTCCGATATCGAGAGCACGTCGTCGCCGGCGACGAACCCGCCGGCGCTCTCCGGTACTCGCTGACCAAGGTGGGTGAGGTGATCACCTCTGCCGGGGCCACCGTCATCGCGGCCTTTGCCGCGCTGTTGGTGGCGAGCCTGGAGTCTCTCCGCACCTTGGCGCCGGGCCTGATCATCGGCATCGTGCTGATGCTCCTCGCCGCCTTGACACTGGTTCCGGCCATTTTGAGCCTGTTCGGGATCACTGTGTTTTGGCCCACCAAGCCCGTGGCGAGGGTGCGGAGCCATCGGACGCGTTCTGAGCGCATCGGCGACATGGTGGCCAAGCATCCGGCTCTCGTTCTCCTGGTGTGGAGCGTGGTGCTCATCGCATTGGCTCTGGGCTCGCTCGGCTTCAAGACGACGTACAACCAACTGGCCGAGCTCCCGTCGTCCACTCCGTCTCAGGTGGCCTTCAACACCATGGCCACGGCTTTTCCCGCGGGATACCTGGGCCCCACCCAGGTCTTCGTCACCTCGGACACCTCCGATCCACTCAACCAATCAGACGTAACCGCGCTCGTTGACAAACTGGGGAAGACGCAAGGGGTGTCGACCGTCCTCCCCCCCACCTACACGACCAGCAAGGGGCAGGCGCTCATTGACGTGCTCTTGACCAGTGACCCGTACTCCATCACGGCGATCAACAATGTGGAAGGGCCCGTGCGAACGACGGCCAGTTCGACCGCGGTCGCTGGAGCGACAACTCTCGTCGGTGGCACAACGTCGCAGCTGGTCGATGTGCGCGCCGCCTTGCGCCACGACGTTGAGCACATCTTCCCTCTTGCTCTTGTCATTGTTGCCATCATTCTTGCCCTTCTCCTCCGGGCATTGTTGGCGCCGATCTACCTCCTCGTGGGGGTGGTGCTCACCTATGCGGCAACGCTCGGGGTCATTACCCTCGTCTTCATCAACGGATTCGGTTTCGTCGGATTGGACTTCACGATTCCCATCGTGGTGTACCTCTTCGTCATCGCGATTGGCACGGACTACAACATTCTCATTGCCTCTCGCCTCCGAGAGGGTCTGGAGGACGGCCTGAGCCCCCGCGAAACGTCGCGGACGGCGATCGTGCATGGTGCTCCCGCCGTTGCCGCTGCGTCACTCATCTTGGCCGGGACCTTCGCCTCGCTACTGCTGACGGGAATTCAACTGCTCGAAGAGATCGGGTTGGCGGTTGCCCTCGGGGTCTTGCTCGCCGCCAACGTCCTGGCCACGCGCATCGTCACCACTCTGGCCGCTTTGCGATTCTGGCACTTCTGGTGGCCGAACCGTACCCACGCCAAGACAGCCCCCAAGCGGGAAGACCTTCTGCCCGCACCTCATGAGACGAATGAGGAGTTGGGCGCTCGTCAGACCTCCTCAACGTAGCCACCTCGAGACACTCCACACGGCAGTGGTGTCGATGATCGAATTGCGCTGAGATGTTGGGGTGACGGAGGCCGGGCGCATCGTCGTATTGAACGGAGTGCCCCGATCAGGCAAGTCCACCATCGCCTCGACCATCCAGGTTTCGTTCGATGGCCCGTGGCTCAGCCTCGGAGTAGATGCCTTCTCCCGGGGCATCACGCCCACTCGATTGCTCCCGGGGATCGGTCTGCGTCCGGGTGGCGAGCGTCCCGACCTCGAACCCCTGGTGCCGGTCCTCTTTGACGCTCTGTACGACTCGGTCATCGCACAACGTCGGCTCGGCCTCAATGTCGTCGTTGACGTCGGCCACCATGACGATTACTCCACACCCTTGGGAATCCTCAATCGGGTGAGCGAGCGTCTCGAAGCGCTGCCGGCGTATTTCATCGGCGTGCGCTGTCCGGTCGAAGTCATTCTGGATCGCCGAGCCGCAGACGAGCCGGCGCGAGAGGGGACCTACCTGAGGCGAGGTCCAGATGGAGCGGTTCCCGAGCCGGTGCTGCGTTGGGAACGGGCGGTTCACGATCCAGGCATCTATGACCTTGAAGTGGACACGGCCGAGAAGTCGGCCGAGGAATGTGCGAGGGCGATCCAGGCTCGATTGGACCGCGGTCCGCCCACGGCGTTTCGGGAGATATGTCAACGCACCAGACGGCGCTGATGGGTATCCCCGGCGGCCGAGCCCTTGAACTCGCCGGGGCACCGGCGACCGTCACACGCTGTGGATCATCCAGACGT
The DNA here is from genome assembly GCA_035947875.1 of Acidimicrobiales bacterium. Classification (GTDB taxonomy): domain Bacteria; phylum Actinomycetota; class Acidimicrobiia; order Acidimicrobiales; family RAAP-2; genus Bog-473. The sequence continues at coordinate 76,286 of DASZJQ010000067.1, read as the reverse complement.
TGGGCTCGAAATAGGTGCCGGTACCGTCTGACACCTCCAGCGGAGCCAGTCCGCCCGCAAAGACGTACCTCCCGGCCTCGGGGAACCACATGCCGGTCCAGTGCTCCCATTCGGCCACGGGTGCAGTGATCTCGAGCGACCTGGACTCGCAGCGGAGGACCTTCCCACCCAACCGTTCGTGCGTTCGTAACCACGGGTCGAAGGGGAGGCCGTCGTCGCGTCGCCACCTGGCATAGCGTTCGATGGGGGTGAGCGGATAGCGGTCCTTCCAACTCGGTCGCACCGGCGCCAGGAGCGGGTCGAGTCCATGGAGTTGGGCGATGGCACGCATGGTTGTGATCAGCAGCGCGCTCAAACCCGATCCCTGGCAGCTGGGATCCACCTCGGCCGCCAAGGCCGACAGCGCGGATGGAGGAGCCGACTCCGTGATGGCCCGGATGCCCAGTGCGTCGATGCCCGCGGGAAGATCGTTGAGCGTTCCGTCCCAGCGGAACGGGATGGCCCGGCCGCGCGCGACAACCCGACCACTCCGTTCGTCGACGAAGAGCACTTGGAGGTTGGCATGGGAGGGCACCAGTGCCCCGAAGTAGCGCCCGGCGTGATTGCCGTGGTGGTTGTACTCCGGCCACACGCCGTCGAAGAGGTGCTGGGTGTTGACCAGCTCCCACAGATCCGGTCGATCCTCGGCCGTCACCGCGCTGAGCCACGGCGGTGCATTGGGCAGTTGCTCCACACTTGCCATACTCGCACCTTCGTCTGCCACCGCCGCCGATCAGACACGGGAGGCCCGCACGAGGGTGAGGACAGCGCGATGTTGATTGGTCACTCCTCTCCTTGTGACCCGCCGTTACGAAGTGAGAGTCTGATCAGGTGACATACGTTCTGGTTCATGGCGGTGGCTTCTCGGGGACATGCTGGACTGAGGTTCGTCCCCTCCTGGACGGGCCGACATATGCCGTTGATCTTCCAGGTCGAGGGCGCACCCCAGGTGACCTGGCCAGCCTGACGTTTGCCGATTTCGCCGCTTCGGTCGCGGATGAGATCCTGGAGAACGACCTGAGCGGCGTCACACTGGTCGGCCACTCGATGGCTGGACTCACGCTCCCCGGCGTGGCCGAGTTGGTACCCACTCGGCTTCGACGCCTCGTCTTTGTCTCGTGCGCCGTTCCGGCTCAGGGCACGACATTGCTGGATGTGCTCGGTGACTTCAGCCCCGCCATCAAAGAAGCAGCCGACCTCGTCGGTGACCATGCGATCGATGGTGATGGCCTGCACCCAGATCTGGCGAGAGCGATGTTCTGCAACGACATGGACGAGGATCAGGTCGCCTCGACGCTGCGCCGACTCTGTCCCGAATCTGTGGGCGTGCTCTCGGAACCATCGGATCTGACGGGACTGCGACAGCCCATTCCTCGCACGTACATACGCCTCCTGCGTGATGCCAGCCTTAGCCTCGAGATTCAGAACCAGATGATCCGGAACCTCGGACAGGCAGAGGTCATCGATCTCGACGCCGGGCACATGGCAATGATCAGTCGTCCGACGGACCTCGCCAACATCATCAACGCGCTTTGACGTCAACGGGCCGTTCGGAAAGCCCGGATCGGTCCATTGTCGATTCGCCCACGTCATCCACGCGAAGTCATTTGGACGCATTCAGGTTGAACCTATTGACATAGTGCGTCGCTGGGTCCAGAGTTCACACTTGTTGCCATGGTTGGGGGAACCCCAGCCCGTTTCGATGGAGGAAACCATGAGTCCCACTGCCAGCGTCATCACTCTCCTCGCGTCCGTCGCTTTCGGACTCATCGTTATCGCTGCGGTCGTACGCATCGGAGCCCGAACGCCGTAACAAACGTGGCGGTGGCCGAGTTCGATCTGATGGCGAAGAGCGACGGTTTTGATCGGCCCGCTCGACGCATGAGTTGCGACCTCGACCTCGTGATGCAATTGCAATGTGGTGATGGCGAACCCATCTGAAGCCGGGCAGCTGCGACAGCGGCTTCGCCAGGCCCTGGTGGGAGCCATGAAGGGACGAGACTCCATGGCGATCGCGGCACTCCGGACCACCCTCGGGGCCATCGACAACGCTGAAGCCGTTGATGTCCCGGAACGACCCCTCCCGATGGGTGAGCCCATTGCCGGTGCGGTGGTCGGCCATGGGGCCGGTGAGGCCCCTAGGCGAGAACTCTCCGAAGGACAGATCAGAGCTCTCGTCCAGGGCGAGGTGGCAGATCGAGAGTCTGCCGCAGCCGACTACGAGAGGCTCGGCCGACACGATGAGGCGACCCGACTGCGCGCCGAATCAGCGGTTCTGATCGCCCTTCTGAGGAGTGCGTGAGAAAGAGAGCGCTCACTTCACGCGGTGCTCCCGACTGCCCGAGACGCGGGACCTTCGATCTACAATGCGCGTACCGCCGCTTTATGGAAGGGGTGCATTGTGCTGCTGAAGGGACTCAACCACGTCGCCACCATCACCAATGACGCGAGTCGTTTGATCGCCTTCTACCAGGAGGTCTTTGAGGCAGAAGTCCTTAGGGACGGTTCGGAGTTCCCGGAAGGGAAGGGACCTCGACTCTCAATCATCAGGGTTGGTGACTGGTCAGAAATCAATGTCTTCCAAATCGAGGGTAACACCGAGGCCGACCGGCAGACCCCGATGTTCGGCCGTGGCCGCATTGATCACCTGGCCGTGCAAGCCGCATCGATCGAGGCGTTTGAAACGATCAGGGAGCGACTCATGGCCCGGGGAGCAGCGGACGACTTCGTCACCGATTTTGGGGCGATGTTGAGTATCTTCTTCCGAGATCCTGATGGCCTCGAATGTGAGGTCTGCGTGGAGAATCCGGACCTGATTCCCGGGGTTCAGAATCCCCCGGGGACGCGGGCCGCCCGGTATTCATAGACCACATCGAAATCGTGCAGGGCGTTGGAGGGATGGCGGGAAGGGTCGTCGTGGTGACCGGCGTCAGCCGTCGGGCCGGGATCGGGTTCGCCATTGCCCGCGATCTCTTGGCTTCGGGAGCCAAGGTGATGGTCCATTCTTGGACGCCACACGACGCCGATCAGCCCTGGGGCAGCGACCCTGCGGGGATATCTGGGGTGCTGGACGCCCTGGGCGGCGATCGTGATCATCTCCAACACGCCGAAGCCGATTTTGCCAAGTCCGATGCGTCAGCATTCGTGATCGACCAAGCGGTACATCACTTCGGTCATGTCGACGTCGTGATTGCAAACCATGCGCGAAGCGCGGTCCAGACACTGGCCGACGTGACGGCGGCAGAGCTGGACCTTTCATGGGCAGTGAATGCCCGAGCCAGTGTGCTGCTCACTCAAGCGTTTGCGGCCCAACACAACGATGAGAAGACTGGAGGTCGAGTCATCCTCTTCACGTCGGGCCAGCATCTTGCCCCTATGAGTCAAGAGATTCCCTATGCCATCAGCAAGGGGGCCATTCAGCAGATGACACTGAGTCTTTCTGATGCACTCGTCGACCGAGGCATCACCGTGAACGCAATCAATCCGGGACCGACGGACACGGGATGGGCAAGCTCCGACCTTGCTCTGCAGGTGCGAAACGCGCTGCCGGCTGGTCGATGGGGATCGCCCGACGACGTCTCCCGGATTGCGTGTTGGCTGGCTTCCGACGCCAGCGCCTGGATCACCGGGCAGGTCATCAATTCCGAAGGTGGATTCCGTCGTTGGAGAATGTAACCGTTCATGGCGCCGGGCAGTCTTCAACCCGATGCGATACTTCGTCCTCTGTCTGATCTATGGCCCATGGCGAGCGAAGCGGCATTGACCACGATCCACGACTGACCCGAAAGGACGGTTCATGGCTACCGATTCGTTTGAAACTGCACCCGCCGTCCTTGGCACCTGGCCCACGCCATTGGAAGCCGCCCCCAGGATGGCTCAGGCGCTCGGACTGGGCAGAAACGATCTCTGGATCAAACGCGATGATCTCACAGGTCTGGGTGGCGGGGGAAACAAAGTGCGAAAGCTGGAGTGGATCTGCGGTGCCGCGGTGGCTCGTGGCGCCGACACCCTTGTCACCTGCGGCGCTCGTCAGAGCAATCACGCCCGATTGACCGCAGCTGCCGGCGCACGATTGGGACTTGACGTGGTGCTGGTGCTGGCTGGCACCAAAGGTGGTCCCCGCACCGGCAACATTGCACTCGATGGGCTGTTGGGCGCCACCGTGACGTGGGCCGGCGACATCGCTCACGAAGATCTTGAGACCATCGCATTGGGCGTCGTCGACCAGCTGCGCGCACGGGGCGCCCGTCCCGAGTTCGTTCCCTATGGGGGCTCAAGTGCGCTCGGAGCGCGTGGCTACGTCGAGTGTGGCCACGAGCTTCTCAGGCAGGCCGAGGACCTGTCACACGTTGTGACCGCGGTTGGATCTGGTGGCACCATGGCGGGCCTCGTGCACGCGCTCGGAACTCGACGAGTGCTCGGCGTGGATTGTGGTGCCATTCGCGATCCTGCAGCGACCGTGGCCGAACTGGTGGCCGGACTCGCCGACGCGCCTCTTGCCCCGGACGCCCTGAGGATCCGACTCGACCAAGTCGGTGCTGGATATGGCGAACTCACCGACCCGGTGATGGTTGCGCTGACGTTGGCCGCCAGGACCGAGGGGCTCGTTCTGGACCCGATCTACACCGGTCGTGCCCTCGCCGGCCTCGTCGGTGCCGTCAGAGATGGTGAGATCACTCCCGGCGAGCGGATCGTCTTTCTGCACAGCGGCGGTCTGCCGGGTTTTTTCGGTCACCCGGCCGCCCTCTCGCGCTCGTCTGACGCATTGACGGAGTTCTCTCCGCCGGAGTTTTGAAATGCGTACATCGTTGCGAGACCTCTCCGATTGGAACGACGGCCCTGCCAGCCCAGCTTCGGCCAGCATCGAGCCCAGCCGGACGGCGCTGCGGACATCGGGTCACGCGCCGATGAGGCGACGCCGAGGGCGGGCCTTCTCAATCAGAATGAGACTTCCGCGGTCCAGCGCTCGGCGATGGCGCCATCGCCGCCGAGCTCAAGATCGCTCGACGGTAGGCGGTTGAGGCACCACAGGTAGAGCGACGACGCCGGACCTCGGAGGGTCACGTCCCCCTCGCCGTGGGTGCGGTCGACGGAAAGAGAAGCCCCTGGGCCCAGCTGGATCATCCATTCCCCGTCGCCATCCGTACGGTGGAGGTGCAACGACTGGCCCGTCCAGCTGTCGGGTTGACGCTGGATGTAGCGCGGCAGCATGACCGTCAGGAATTCATCAATGCCGTCGGTGGCCAGATCGGGGTCCATGGGATCGGGCCGGCCGGTGGCGTGCTGCACGTCCCAGGCGTGGACGGCGGTTTCGAGGGCCTGGCGCCGGAACCAGAACAGCCGGGATCGTGGCAAGCCGAATGTCCAGCAATCGGAGTCAGGATCGGCGCCCTTCAGCGCGTCGGCCAGCTGGCCCGACTGCTCCGCCGCCCACTCGAGAACTTCGGTGCTACCCGGATCATCGGGAGACGACGGGAGGTCGTCGCGAGCTCCGGTCCGTACGATGGCGGCGGCCCAACCCCACGTGGTGCCGACGTGCGTGATGAGCTCGGCCACGGTCCAGCCCGGACAGCTCGGCACGGGAACCTTGAGGTTGGCTTGCGCCGACGTCAACAGGGCGAGGGAACGATCCCGGAAGACGTCGAGGTACCCGTCGGGGTTCATGGCGCGGAGACTACCGTTTCCTCCGAGCATTGGTCCGCCCGGCAGTGGTTCGATGGGTCTCCCGGCGCTGTCGGCACATTCCGGCAGGGATTAGGTTTCCGAAAAATCAACCACCACCGGCGCGTGATCCGAAGGCTTCTGCCCCTTGCGCGCATCACGGTCGCGAAAGGCCGCCGTCGCCCGTGCCGCCAGGTCCCGGCTCACCAGGAGGAGGTCGATCCGCATGCCGCGCCCCTGGTGGAAATCGCCAGCTCGATAGTCCCACCAGGTGAACGTCCCCGGGTCATTGAATCGGGTGAACACGTCTTCGAGACCCCAGTCCTCGACGTGGCGGAGGGCGGCCCGTTCGGGCTCGCTCACGTGGGTCATGCCGACAAAGTGGGCCGGGTCCCAGACGTCCCTGTCGGCGGGCGCCACGTTGAAGTCGCCGCAGACCGCCACCGATGAACCGGGGGGGCAGGTCTCGTCGAGCACGGTGCGCAAGCGCGCCAACCAGTCCAGCTTGAACTGGTAGAACTCGTCATCCAGGCTCCTCCCGTTGGGCACGTAGACCGAGTGCACCCGTACGCCGGCGCAGGTGGCGGCCAGGAAGCGACTCCCGTGCGTGTCCTCGACGGCGCCGAACCCCCGCGCCACGTCGACCAGCCCGACGCGGCTGACCAGGGCCACCCCGTTCCAGCGTCCGTCGCCGTGGTGGGCCGCCTCGTAGCCCATGGCGTTGAATGTCTCCAGCGGGAACTTGTCGTCGGACTGCTTGGTCTCCTGGAGGCAGATCACGTCGGGTTGGTGCTCCTCCATCCATGAGGTCAGGCGCGGCAGGCGTGCCGTGAGCGAATTCACGTTCCAGGTGGCCAGGCGCATCAGGCGGCACCGGCGTCGACGAGGACAAAGAGAAGGTCCGCTTCGCACGCCCGGTCGCCGTTGACCGAGGCGATGCCGTGGCCCTTCCCGGCGCGCGACGACATGTGGTTCAGGTCCATCTGGAGCGCGAGGGTGTCACCGGGAACCACTTGGCGGCGGAACCGCGCCCGCTCGATCCCGCCGAAGAGGGGGAGTTTGCCGGCAAAGCGTTCGTCGAGGAGAAGGGCGATGCCGCCCAGCTGGGCCAGCGACTCGATCATCAGTACGCCCGGAAGGGTGGGGCGGCCGGGGAAATGACCCGAGAAGAACGGCTCGTCGCCGGTCAACTCCCAGCGCCCCCGCGCCGAGACGCCCGGTTCAACCGATTCGACCGCGGTGACGAAGAGGAAGGGCGGCCGATGGGCCAAGACGTCGATCGGGTCAGGCATCTTCTCCATCGGCCCGAGACTATAGACACTGGCCCTAGGAGGACTTCTTGGCCGCCTTCTTGGCCGCCTTCTTGGCCGGCTTCTTGGCTGCCTTCTTGGCCGGGCTACGCCGCTTCTTGGCCGGGGGAAGGGGTAGCGAGAGCTCCGCCACTCTGCGGGGCGGGTCGAGGCCGGCCAGCACGAACTCGCGCACCTCACCCTTCTTCAACAGCTCGCGCGCCTTGGTCGGTGGCGGGGTCCCCATGGCACTCAGGGGGATGTAGCAGTGCAACCGGCCGCCGTCGGGCAATGCCACATCGACCATGGCCCCGTGAGAGGTGAACGAGACGACCTCACCTTCCAGGGTGCTCCCGACCGGGTAGGTGGCCACAAAATTGATGAACGCGAGGGGTTCATTGACCGCCGGGGGCGGGCTGGACGGCGCCTTCTTGGCCACCGGGGCGGCGGCGGCCAGGTGGGCGCGCGTCCGCTGGGGTGGCGCAGCCCTATCCCCGGCAGCCGCCTTCTTGGCCACCGGGGTCTCATCGGCTGGCGCTTTCTTGGCCGACCGTGCCTTCTTCGCCGCCGGTGCCCTCTTGGTGGCGGCAGCCTTCTTGGGTCCCGACACCTTCTTCGCCGCGCCCTTCTTCTTGGTCGCGACCTTGGCTGCCTGGGCCTCGGGCGGGTCGAGCGCCTCGGCCACCGCCTCGTCAATGGCCGTCGACAGGGTGGGGTCGGCCAATGCCGCAGCTTTGCGGGGAGGGCGAGCCGGTGGCGGCGAGGTGGGCGTGATGGGCCAGGAGGAATCGATGGCGGGCTCCGACGTCTTCGATGAACGCCGGGCCGCCTTCTTGGCCGCCTTGGCCAACTCGGCCGCCTTGGCCGGAGCCGACTCGGGGTCACGCTTCGATCGCGTCTCCGCGGTGGCCGCCCGGCTCTTGACCCCCCGCACGGGGAGCCGGTGCGTGAAGATCCATCCCACCCCGGGTACCGGTTTGCCCCCGATGAGGCGGCCCTCGTCGAAGAGCCACGGATGCTCACCGTGAAATTCCTGGAAGGAATCGTTGGAGAGCACGATGGCGCCGGTCCGCTCGGCGATCCTCAGCACGAAGGCATCTCCACGTCCGATGGCGCCGGCCGGCGGGGAGACGATTTCGCCGTTCAACATGGCCTCGCGCACCTGCTCGCGCTCGGACTCGTCAATCCGGTGCTCGAAGGATGCGTCCACCACGACGGTGATAAGGCCCTCGGGATCTTCCTCGGCGTACGCCCTGACCGCTTCGTCCAATTGCTTCAAGCTCGGGAGCGTGCGTCCTTCGGTGGCCAGGTTCGACCCGTCCACCACGACGTGATGCGGTTCAGCCAATGGCGCGCCGCAACAAGTCAGCCTGCTCCAACTGATGGAGTGCGGCACTTCCGATGGCGGGACTGGCCGATTCGTTCCGACTGACATGGCGCAACTTCAGACGCTCAGGCAGCAAGGCGTGCAAACGCGCATGGACGAATGACCAGGCCCCCATGTTCTCGGGCTCCTCTTGCAACCACACCACTTCTTCGGCGTCTCCGTAGTGATCGAAGACAGCGGTCAGGCGGACCGTCGGCCATGGATAGAGCTGCTCGACGCGCACGATGGCCACTCCGGCCGCCGCCGCGGCGTCGTGGCCAGCCAGTTCTTGGCGCCGCTGCATCGCCTCATGGGCGACCTTTCCGCTGCACAACACGATGCGGCGGACCGTCCCGGGGTCGACCACCTCCGTGTCGTCGAGCACGGTCGAGAACGAGCCGTCCACAAACTCACCGAAGGGCGAGCGCGACGAATGGGCGCGGAGCAGGGACTTGGGGGTCACCACGATCAAGGGTCGTTTCGGCGTGCGCGCCGCCTGCGAGCGCAGCAGGTGGAAATATTGCGCCGCCGTGGAGGGGATGACCACCCGGAGGTTGTCCCGGGCGCAGAGGGCCAAGAATCGCTCGACGCGAGATGACGAGTGCTCGGGCCCCTGGCCCTCGTACCCATGGGGAAGCAACATGACCAGGCTGGAGTGCTGGCCCCACTTGATCTCGGCCGCCACCAGGAAATTGTCGATGATGATCTGCGCGCCGTTGACGAAGTCACCGAACTGCGCTTCCCACAGCACCAGGGCCTCGGGCGCTTCCACCGAATAGCCGTATTCGAAGCCGACGGCGGCGTACTCCGAGAGCAGCGAGTCGCGCGCCGTGAAGCAGCCGATCGATCCTTCGGCCGGTTCCAACGCGCCACCGCCGACGCGGCGCAGCCCAGTGTCGATATGGGCCAGCGGAATGAACTCCTCCCCGTTGGCGTAGTCCACCAGCACGGCGTGCCGTTGGCTGAATGTGCCGCGGCGGGTGTCCTGTCCGGTCAGACGCACGTTGACGCCTTCGTACAGCAGCGAGCCCATGGCCAGGGCCTCGGCCAGGGCCCAGTCAACTTGACCTTCCGCCACCACTGCGTCCCGTTGGGAGAATTGGCGCTCGAGCTTGGGGTGGATAGTGAAGCCATCAGGAACGGTACGCACGATCGAAGCCAAGGCGTGCAGGACATCGCCCGCCACGCCGGTCTCCTCCGGCGGGACCTCGGCCGCGGCCGGCTCGGCGTCCGGGAGGTGGTCGGGGACCTGCGAAGGCTCGCCGCGGACTTCATCGAGCACCGTCTGCAGCGCCTTGTTGAAGTCGTCGAGGGCCGATTCGGCGTCTTCGAGCGTGATATCGCCCCGGCGCACCAGGGTCTCGGTGTAGAGCTTGCGCACCGACCGCTTGGCTTCGATGCGCTGGTACATCAGCGGTTGGGTGTAGCTCGGATCGTCGCCCTCGTTGTGGCCGTGCTTGCGGTAACAGACGATGTCGATGACCACGTCCTTGTGAAAGGTCTGTCGGAAGGCGAAGGCCAGACGGGCGGCTCGCACGCAGGCTTCGGGATCGTCGCCGTTGACGTGGAAGATGGGGGCCTGGACCATCTTGGCCACATCGGTCGGGTAGACCGAGGTGCGGGCCGACGCCGGAGCCGTGGTGAAGCCCAATTGGTTGTTGATGACGACATGCACCGTGCCCCCGGTGCGATAACCCGAGAGGCCCGACAGGTTGAGGGTCTCGGCCACCACACCCTGTCCGGCGAAGGCGGCGTCACCGTGCACCAGAACCGACATGCAGGGGAACCCGAAGGTGCCCTCGGCCAGGGCTCGTGGAGTCCCGTCGGTGGGCGGCGACAACCGATCCTGCTTGGCCCGGGTCATGCCTTCGACCACCGGGTCCACCGCTTCGAGGTGGGAGGGGTTCGACGCCACGGTGATGGGGAGCTCCTCGCCAGCACTGCCATGGAACGTGCCGCGGGCGCCCTTGTGGTACTTCACGTCCCCCGATCCCTGTACCGATTCGGGATCGAGATTGCCCTCGAACTCCTCGAAAATGTCGCGGTACGACTTCCCCACGATATTGGCGAGGACGTTGAGCCGGCCGCGATGGGACATGCCCATGACCACTTCAGCCACCCCGGACCCCGCCGCGGCATCGAGCAGGGTGTCCAGGAGGACGATGGTTGATTCGGCTCCTTCGAGCCCGAAGCGTTTCTGACCGACATAGCGGGTGTGGAGAAATCGTTCGAACACCTCGGCCGCATTGAGTCGATCGAGAATGTGCCGTTGCTCATCTTGATTGAGCGTGCTCGGTTGTCCCTCGACGTGCTGTTGGATCCACCGCTTCTGCTCGGGGTCCTGCAGGTGCATGTACTCGATGCCGAGTGTCCGGCAGTAGGCGTCGCGCAGGACATGGAGGATGTCGTCGAGCGTGGCCACGTCGCGCCCGGCCAAGCCGTCGGTCACAAAGGATCGCGGCAGGTCCCAGATGGTGAGGCCATAGCTCAGGGGGTCGAGCTCGGCATGGATGTGCGGAGGTTCGGCGTCGAGCGGATCGAGATGGGCGATCAGGTGCCCCCGAACCCGGTACATGTTGATCAGGGTCTGCACGTGCACCTGCTTGATCAGATGCTGGTGCTCGCCTTCGTCGGTGCCGTCGCCGGCGTTACTGTCGACCCGCCACCGCACCGGCTCGTAGGGCACTCCCATCGACTCGAAGAGGGAGTCGTAGAAGCCGTCCGCCCCGGTCAGGAGGGCGGCCACCCGGCCCAGGAAGATGCCCGACTCCGCTCCTTGGATGATGCGGTGGTCGTAGGTCGACGTCAGCGTGACCACCTTGCCCAGACCGAGCTGGGCCAGGACACGCGGGTCGGCCGCCTCGAAGCCCGCCGGGTACCCCAGCGCGCCCACGCCGATGATGGCGCCCTGCCCGGGCATGAGGCGGGGCACCGATTGCACCGTGCCCAGCGTCCCCGGGTTGGTCAAGGTCACCGTGGTGCCGGCGAAGTCGTCGGGCGAGATCTTGTTGGTGTGGATTTTGCGGATGAGATCCTCATAGGCCATCACGAACGACCGGAAGTCGAGCGTGTCGGCGTCCCGGATGCATGGGACCAGCAGTGTGCGAGATCCGTCGCTCCTCTCCTGGTCGACTGCCAGGCCGAGGCCGACGTGCTTGTGATGAATGACACCGGGCTTCCCGGCGTCACCGGCGTGCTCGACGAACGCGGCGTTGAGGGCCGGCACGTCGTGCAGAGCCCGCACCACGGCGTAGCCGATGAGATGGGTGAAGCTGACCTTGGCTCCGGTCGTGCGGGCCAGCTGGTTGTTGAGGATCTGGCGATTGACCTCGAGCAGGCGGGCCGGCACGCTGCGCACGCTGGTGGCCGTGGGGACCGAGAGGCTGGCTTCCATGTTGGCCACGATGCGAGAGGCCGCCCCCCGCAGGACCGTGGCCTCCTGGGCTTCGGGGCTGGCTGCGGCGGTGGCCTCCGGGCTGGCCACGGGAGCCGATGCGGCTGCAACGGGCGCCGACACCGGGACCGGGGTGGGGGCGGACTGGGGCGCCGGCACGGGCGCAGGCCGGTAGTCAGCGAAGAACTCCCTCCAGCTGTCGCTCACGGACGTCGGATCGACCAGAAATCGGTCGTACATGTCGTCTACCAGCCATGCATTGGGGCCAAAAGAGCCCGGCGTGGCCGTGGATTGGGACATGGACCCACCATACCGGGGGCGCTCGGGCAGCTGGGGCGGGGCGATATCGTCACACCTGCCCATGAGCTACCCCGCCGGCCTTCACGTCATCGAGCGGCCGGCGGCCTCCTCCCCGGCTCCGACCGTCATCCTGGTCCATGGTTCGCTCGATCGGGCCGAGAGCTTCCGCCGGGTCATGCGCCGGCTGCCCGACATCAATACGGTGGCCTACGACCGGCGCGGCTACCAGGGCTCCCGCGGCGGCGGGGTGGTGGACCTGGGCGGCCACATCGCCGACCTGCTCGACGTGGCGACCGAGCTGCGCTCGGCCGGAACCACCAGCCTGGCGGCAGTGGGCCACAGCCTGGGGGGCGATGTCGTGGTCGGCGCGGCGCTGGCCGAGCCCCGGGCCTTCGACGCCATTGGGGCCTATGAGCCACCGATGCCGTGGCTGGGGTTCAGGCGCACGGCACCCGGCTCGGACCGGCGCAGGGAATGGGCCCCGCTGGCCGAGGACCCGGGAGACGAGGCCGAACGGTTCTTCGGTCGGATGGTCAGCCCGGAGGCCTGGCGGCGCCTCACCGACGAGGGGCGCGCCATCCGCCGGGCCGACGGTCCGGCGCTGGTGGCCGACATGACGTTCATGCGCGGGAAACAACCGTTCGACGTCCTGGCCCTGACCACCCCCGCCGTCTTCGGCATGGGGGGAGAGGGTAGCCAGGCCCATCACCGCACCACCGTGGCCTGGCTCGGCTCCCACGTGCCCGGGGCCGAGACCTACGAGATCGCCGGGTCCCAGCACGGCGCCCATCTGTCCCACCCGGACCATTTCGCCACCTTCGTCCGCCGAGTCTTGGCGCGGGCCGGAACCTAGGGGCCGGAACCTAGGGGCGGGAACCTTGGCGCGGACCCTAGGTCGGGGAGAAGGGCGGCAGGCCGTTGTCGGCCAGCTCGACGTCTTCTCGGCCGAAATGCTTCACCCGTCGGGAGAGCAGGTCTTCGTATTCTGCACCCTTGCCCTCGCCCCGCAGCCCCGTGACCAGCGGTGAGTTGGACAGGAAGACGGCACCGGCGAACATGACCAGCAGTGAGACCGCCTCCAAGGGGCCCCAGGGGTTGGCCGTCCGTAGGCTGTCGCCGTAGAGGGCAATGCCGAACAGGATGCTGGCCAGGGGGTCGACCAGCACCAGGGTCGACTGCGACGCCGCCAGCGGTCCGGCGTGGAAGGCGTTCTGGGTCAGAAAGAGGCCGGCCAGACCGAACACGACGAGACCGTAGGTCTGCCAGTGCACGAAGAGGCTGACCCAGTCCCGGGCGGCATAGTTACCGACCACCTTGATCAGAGCGGCCGTGAAGGCGAAGGAAATCGCGGCGGCGGACCCGAACATGGCCGCCTTCCACCAACGTGGGCCCCATCGGGTCGCCACCACCGTCACCACGATGGCCGCGCTGGCCGCACCCCCGACCAAGATCCAGTCCAGGTTGCTCGGGACCTCGTTTCCCCCACCGGGGTCGGAGAACACCAGGAAACCCGAGAGCCCGAAGGCAATGGCGGAGGCGCCGATCCATTCGCGCAGCGTGATCTTGTACCCGAAGTACGTCCCCAGAATGAAGACGAGGAACAGCAACTCCATCGTCAGTATCGGCTGGACCACCGAGAGGCGACCGGCGTGCAGCGCAAAGGCCTGCAGGAGAAAGGAACAGACCATGAAGAAGAACCCCAGGAGCCAGATGCCACGACGGATGGCGTGGGTCATCAAGCTCAGCGTCATGGTCGACTCTTGCGGGGCGTCCTCGACGCCCATGCGCTGGAACACGCTCGTCAGCGCGTTGGACAACGCAGCCGCGAGAGCAAGGACGTAGACCATCGTTCCGCCCCAAGTGTAACGGCGGCCCCTACCGGCCACGCAGGGGGTACACAGCTGGTTCTCAGATGGAGCACATCAGACGTGTGACGCCGGTGTGACGCACGAATCGTGTGTGAGCGGCCGCCACACACCGTTCCACTCCGTTCAAACCCGCGAACTCAACGAAATATTGATGGTTCATTCGACACCTTATGTGGCAGTTGCGTTACGTTTACGGAATCTTCCGCCGCTGGGGTGGCGGAAGGCGCAACAAAAACGTCGCCCGCCCGGGCGACCAAATAGCAAGGGAGTGCTATGGGACTGAAGGGGTTTTTCAAGCGGTCGGCCTGTATGGCCTTGGCCGCAGGGACAATGACGACGGGGCTGATCTTGGCCGGGCCGATCTCCTCGAGCGGTGCCGCCACCTCGACGCCGACGGTGGCGACGTGGGCCGAGCAACCCCAGACACCGCCGAACTACATCTTCCCGTTCATGAGCCTGACCTACTTCAGCGTCGCCAATATCAGCGAGTTCCAGTACCTCATGTACCGACCCCTCTACTGGTTCGGCAACGGGACGACGCCCGGCCTCAACGAGAACCTCTCCCTGGCCGACCAGCCGGCCTACACCAACAACAACTCAACCCTGACCATCAACCTCAAGGACTACAAGTGGTCCAACGGTGAGACCGTGACCACCCAGGACGTCATGTTCTTCCTGAACATGCTGCACGCCGAGAAGGCCAACTGGGCCGCGTACGCCCCCGGTGGCGCCAGCATCCCCGACTCCATCAAGAGTGTGACCATCGACAGCCCGACCCAGATGACACTGCAGCTGACAACCTCGGTCAACACGTTCTGGTACACCTACAACCAGTTGGGCCAGATCACGCCGTTCCCGATGGCCTGGGATACGACCTCAACCGGCGGCGCTCCCGGATCAGGCGGGTGCTCCTCGGCCGCATTCGGCACGGCCGACACCGCCTGCTCCGCGGTCTACACCTTCCTCTCCAACCAGGCGGGGTACGACCCGGCCAACCCGAAGGCGGCCAACAACGCGCTGCCGACCTACGCCACCAACCCCCTCTGGCAGGTCGTCGACGGACCGTGGCACCTGACCAGCTTTGACGCCACCGGTAACGTCACGATGGCGGCCAACCCGACCTACTCGGGCCCGACCAAGCCCACCATCAAGACCTTCAAGGAGGCGCCCTTCACCTCGGACACGGCCGAATACAATGCCCTCGTCGGCGGACAGCTGAGTTACGGCTACCTGCCCGTCCAGGACATCACGGCCCCGGCCACGTCGGTGTTCACCCCGGGCGCCAACAACCCGCGCTTGGAAGGGAAGTACACCCTGAACCCGTTGTATGGCTGGGCCATCAACTACTTCCCCTACAACTTCAATTCGACTGCTGACGATGGGAACGCCGGCAAGATCTTCAGCCAGCTCTACTTCCGCCAGGCCGTGCAGTACCTGGTCGATCAGCCGGCCTACATCAAGAGCTTCGCTCACGGGTACGGCGTCGGGACCTATGGCCCCGTGCCGTCCGAACCGCAGAATGCCTACGCCACTTCCTATGAGAAGACCAACCCGTATCCGTACAATCCCACCAAGGCCAAGAACCTGCTGAGCAGTCACGGGTGGAGTGTGGTCTCTGGCGGCACGGATACGTGCCAGAAGCCGGGCTCGGCGTCCAATCAGTGCGGCGCCGGGATCCCCAAGGGAGCCAAGCTGGCCTTCGACCTCCAATATGCCGGTGGCCTGTCGCAAATCACCGACACGATGAACGCCGAGAAGTCGAGTTGGTCCTCCGCTGGCATCAACATGACCCTCTCCACCGGCACCTTCGACACGGTGATCGGGAACGCCACGCCGTGCAGCGGCAGCGGGTGCACGTGGCAGCTGGAGAACTGGGGTGCCGGGTGGATCTTCTCGCCCGACTACTACCCATCGGGAGAGGAGATCTTCCAGACCGGTGCCGGATCCAACTCGGGCAGCTATTCGAACCCGACCAATGACGCCAACATCAAGGCCACCAACTTCCAGGACGTGACGCTGACCAAGTACGAGAACTACCTGGCCCAGCAACTTCCGGTGGTCTACCAACCGAACTACGCCAACCCGTTCGACGAGATCGCCACCAATCTCAAGGGTGCTACGCCGCTGAACGTGCTGCAGGCCCTGACCCCGGAGAACTGGCGCTGGGCGAGCTGACCTGAGGCCGTGGGGTTGCGGATGACCGTTGACCCCGCGGCCGCCGCGGCATCCCCCCCGGGCGGGCCACACGATCCGCCCGGGGGCCGCCGCTGTATGGTCGCATCGACATGACGGGGTTCATCTTCCGCAGGTTCGTCCAGGCGATCATCGTCATCCTGGGCGTCATCCTGATCGTCTTCATCCTGAGCCAGCTGATTCCGGGTGGCGAGTGCAAGGCCGTCAACGGCCCCAAGGCCACGGTCACGTTCTGCCGGCACTGGAACATCCTGAACGGCTACAGCCAACCCCTGTGGGTGCAGTTCTGGCACTACATCATCGGACTGCCCCATCTCAATCTGGGCTACTCGTACAAGCGCACCCAGCCGGTCGAAGCGGTGATCGCCGAGTACCTGCCCAAGACCCTGGTACTGGTCGGGACGGCCACCGTGATCGCCCTGATCATCGCCATCCCCCTCGGCATCCTGCAGGTGGTCAAGCGCAACACGCCGGCCGACTACGGCCTGACCGCCCTGTCCTTCATCTTCTACGCCATGCCCCCCTTCCTGCTGGGGACGCTCCTGATCATCTTCTTCTCCTTCGACCACCACCTGCTGCCGTCACAGCCGCCGTCCGATGCGTCGGCGTGGGCCGTCTTCACCGATCCCCGCGCCTTCATCATGCCGATGATCACGCTCTGCGCCATCACCATCGCCTCATTCAGTCGCTATATGCGCTCGTCCATGATGGACGCCTTGGCCGAGGACTACATCCGCACGGCGCGGGCCAAAGGCGCTAGCCAACGGGTGGTCCTCTACGGACACGCCTTGCGCAATGCCCTCATCCCCATCCTCACCTTGATCGGCCTGTCGCTTCCGGCCATCGTGAGCGGGGCCCTCATCACCGAGAACGTGTTCAACTACCCGGGCATGGGCTACCTCACCGTCCAGGCCGCCCAGAACGACGACATCCCCCTGGTCCTCGGCACCACCCTTGTGATCACCGTCGCCACGGTGTTCGGGTCGCTTCTGGCCGACATCCTCTACGCCGTGGCCGATCCACGCATCAGGTTCGGGGGGGCGGCGGCATGACCGATATCCATGAGGACCCTGTCTTCGGCACCGATGCCGCCAGCACCCGACTGCCGTTGGGTCTTGGCATGGGCGAGGCCATCACGCCGATGGAACTGGTGTCTGTGCCCGAGGGAGGCGAGTCGACCCAGGGCGGCGGCATGTTCGTCCAGATCGGTCGCGTCTTCATCCAGAACAAGATGGCCGTGGTCGGGCTCATCATCATCGTGGCCTTCGTGCTGTTCTGCTTCGTCGGGCCGCACATCTACCACACCGACCAGACCAACCAGCAGGCCGTGCTCGGCACCGTCGAGAACGGGCCGCCCCAATCAGGTCACCCACTTGGGACCGACAGCACAGGCTTCGACATCCTGGGGCGACTCATGTACGGCGGTCAGACGTCGCTGATCGTGGGGTTCGCCTCCGCCTTCGTCGCCACGGTGGTCGGCGTCGTATTCGGGGCCACGGCGGGCTTCTTCGGCGGCTCGGTCGACGCCGCCATGATGCGGTTCGTCGACATGCTGCTCTCCATCCCCATCCTCTTCCTGCTGATCGCCATGGTGACCATCTTCAGCTCAAGCGAAGTGCTCATCATCCTCATCATCGCCTTCGTCAGTTGGCTCATTCCGGCCCGGCTCATACGAGGTGAAACGCTGACCCTGCGCGTCCGCGAATACGTCCAGGCGGTGCGGGTCATGGGCGGACGCGGGGGCCGCATTGTCGGCCGACACATCATCCCCAACTCGGTCGGCACCATTGTGGTGTTCGCCACCTTCCAGGTGGCCGACTCGATCCTCCTGCTGGCCGCCCTGGGTTACCTCGGCTTCGGGATCCCGGCGCCGGGAACCGACTGGGGCAGCATGCTGTCCGCCGGAGCGGACGCGGCCGGAAACGGCTGGTGGTGGGAGATCTACCCGGCCGGGATCGCCATCATCCTGGTGGTGGTGGCGCTCAATTTCGTGGGCGACGCCCTCCGGGACTCACTCGAGGTCCGACTGCAGCGGCGCTGAGTCCGACCGTGGCGCGCTTGCGCTCAGCTGTTGCCGGCGGGAGCGGCGGCGGTCGTCAACGTCACCGGCGTCTCCAGCGGGAAGTGGCAGGCCGCGACGTGCCCACCGCCAAACTGGCTGTAGGGAGGCTCGACCTCGGCACAGAGCGCTTCGGCTCTGGGGCACCGGGTGCGGAAACGACACCCCGAAGGGGGGTCCACGGCCGAGGGCAGCTCGCCCCGCACCGCCGTCTTCCCCACCGTATGGACCTTGACGCTCACGTCGGGCACCGGTACCGCTTCGAGCAGGCCCTTGGTGTACGGGTGGGCCGGGTGCTCGTAGATCTGGGCCGCCGGTCCGAGCTCGACCAACTTGCCCAGGTACATGACCCCGATGGTGTCGGCCATGTAGCGGATGACGGCCAGATCGTGGGAGATCATCAGGAAGGTCAGGCCGTGCCGGGCCTGCAGGTCTTTCATGAGATTGAGGATCTGGGCCTGCACCGAGACGTCGAGCGCCGACACGGGTTCGTCCGCCACCACCAACTTGGGGTCAAGCGCCAACGCACGGGCCAGTCCGATCCGTTGTCGCTGGCCGCCCGAGAACTCGTGCGGGTAGCGCCCCAGGGCCTGATCACTCAGCCCGACCTCGCTCATCAGGCTGCGCACCCGCTCGTCCTGCTCCTTGGCCGATCCGACCCGTTGGACCCGGAGCGGTTCCCGGATGATCGACCCCACCCGCATGCGGGGATCGAGTGAGGCGTAGGGATCCTGGAACATCAACTGCAGGTCACGTCGGCGCGAGCGCAATTCCCCTCCGGCCAGCGCATGCACGTCATGCCCCTCGAACTCGATGATGCCGGCGTTGGGCCGCTCCAGGGCGACGATCAACCGGCCCACGGTGGTCTTGCCGCAGCCCGACTCGCCGACCAGTCCGAACGTCTCGCCCCGCCGGACCGAGAAGGCGACATCGGACACGGCCTTGACGGTGCCGATGGTCCGACGGATCACGCTGCCCCCGAGCACCGGGAATTCCTTGACCAGACCATCGACCCGGAGGATCTCGGGCAGGGCCGACACCTCCTGACGGCGTGCCTCCAGGCGCGGGTCCTCGGCTCCGACCACCGTGGCCGCCACCGTCAGGTGGTGACTGACCGGGTGGAAGCAGGCAAACCGATGATGGGCCGACCCGCCGGTCACGTCCTCGAGCGGGGGATCCTCGGCTCGGCATTGATCCGTGGCGTACTGGCAGCGTGGGGCGAAGCGGCAGTTGGTGATGGTCTGCGAGAGGTCGGGCGGCAGGCCGGAAATGCTGAGCAGCCGATCGGCCGGGCTGCGATCCAATTTCGGGACCGACTCGAGGAGGGCCTCGGAGTAGGGATGACGCATGCGGGAGAACAGCTCGACGGTGTCGGCCTCTTCCGCCACTTTGCCGGCGTACATCACGACCACGCGGTCCGTTCGGCCGGCAATGACGCCCATGTCGTGGGTGATGAGCAACACCGCCATGCGCAGGCGCTGGCGCAGGTCGTCGATGAGATCGAGAATCTGGGCCTGAATGGTGACGTCGAGCGCCGTGGTGGGCTCGTCGGCGATCAGGAGCTTGGGCTCGCAGGCCAGCGCCATGGCAATCATGACCCGCTGGCGCAGCCCGCCCGAGAGCTCGTGGGGGTACTGGTCGAGCCTTTCGGCCGGCCGGGGCATCTCGACCATGCTCAAGACTTCGAGGGCCCGGTCCCGAACCTGCTGACGGCTCACGTCGCGGTGCAGCCGGACGGCTTCACCGATCTGACGACCGATGGTCATGGTCGGGTTCAGCGACGTCAAGGGGTCCTGCGGGATGAGGGCCACCTCGTCGCCGCGGACCCCCTGCATCTCCTTCTCCGAGAGGCCGGCCAGGTCCCGGCCGTTCAACATGATCCGGCCGTCGGTCAGATGGCCGTTGATCGGCAGCAGGCGCATGATCGAGAAGCCGGTCGTGGTCTTGCCGCAGCCCGACTCGCCGACGATCCCGACGCACTCCCCCTGGTTGACCTGGAAGGAGACCCCGTCGACCGCCACGACGGTGGCCGTGCGCATGCGGAACTCCGTCCGGAGGCGCTCAACCTCCAGCACCGGCGTCATGGGCCCCACACTACCGCGCCCCGGGCCGACATCACCGGTGCCGCGCCTGGTCAGACCGGGTTTTCATCACCGACCGCGAACCCGTCGCTCCAGGGCAACGACGCCACGTAGGACCAGCTTCGCCGATGGATGGACGAGAGCCCGTAGCCGCGCAGGGCGGTCTGGTGAATCGGGGTCGGATAGCCCTTGTTCCGCTCGAATCCGTACGCGGGGAAGTGCTCCGATTCCCCCCGCATGAGGCGATCGCGCACCACCTTGGCCAGCACCGAGGCGGCGGCGACCGAGGCGCACCGGGCGTCCCCACCGACAACGGGCCGCACCGTCCCGGCAAATCCCGACCCCGAAGCTTCCGATCCGTGCAACAGATCGAGTGGCCCGTCCACCAGGACGGCATCGGGTGCACGTTTCAAGCCGGCCAGGGCCCGCAGGGAGGCCCACTGCAGCGCCACCCGCATCCCCCGCTGATCGCATTCTTCCGGAGAGGCATGGCCGACCGACCACTCGACGCACCAGTCGCCCACCGACCTGAAGATCGACTCGCGCCGCGCTTCACTGAGCTGCTTCGAATCCCGCAACCACTCCGGCATGGAGTCCTCGCTGTTCGCCGCCACCACCACGGCGACGCCGACCGACACCGGCCCGGCCCAGGCGCCGCGGCCGACTTCGTCCAGACCCGCGACCCGCCGGTGACCCTGCGCGAAGAGACTTCGTTCCTCGGAAAGATCGGGCGGGATGATCTCGGAGTTCATGGCGGACCGGTGGGTGTCAATACGATGGAGGCGTGAGCACTGCAGGGGGGTCGTCGCCTGATCCGAACGCTCGTTCCCCGCTGGCGCCCGGGACGGCCGTCGATGTCCGCAATCGCTACCAGGGGACCTGGGTCCGCGGCTTCGAGGTGGCCGAATTCACCGACGGCGGCTACCGCATTCGTCGCCTCTCCGACGGGAGCATTCTGGGTGACCTCTTCACCCGCGACGATGTCCGCCGGGAGCGGAGCCGTCAAGGCTTCTGGTGGCACTGAGCCGGGTCAGCTCCCGCCGACGTTGCGCACCGAGGCGATGTACTCGTCGATCGGAATGGCCGAGAGCGTCAAGGTCTTGAGGGTGCCGCGGGCCCCGAGCACCAGGGCCACACGAGCCATCGTCTTCTCGTCGGGAGCTTCCAGCACGGTGCAGAAGTCGTAGGGGCCGAGCAGCGCCCACTGCGCCAGGACCTTGACGCCCATGGCTTCGACCTCGGCATTGACCGCCTTGAGGCGATCGGGATTCTCGCTCAGCGTCGCCGCGCCATCGGGTCCCACGGTGGAGAGCATGAGGAAGGTGGACATGCCGGTTCACGCTACCGCAGGCCGATCGCCGCGCTCATCAGCCCGGACCCCGCAGATCCCGGCGGACGACCTTGCCCATGGCGTTGCGCGGCAAGGCGTCCACCACCCGGTACTCCCGGGGTTGCTTGAAGGGCGTCAGCTCCTGCGCCGCCAACCGGGCCAGCGCGGCGAGGTCGGGCTCCCCCTCGGCGCCGACCACGAAGGCGACGACGGACTCGCCCCACTCCACCGAGGCGATGCCGACCACGGCGATCTCGGCCACCGAGGCGTGACGGCCCAACACGGATTCCACCTCGGCCGGGTACACGTTGTGGCCGCCCGTGATGATCAGCTCCGTCCGTCGACCGCGAATGGAGTAATAGCCGTCAGGCTCGACCGAGGCCAGATCCCCGGTGGCGAACCACCCCTCCCTCCACGAGGACGCCGTGGCCTCCTGCCGCTCCCAGTAGCCGCGGCACAATGACGGCCCCCGGACCATCAACTCGCCCACCCCGTGCTCGTCGGCGCCGGCGATGGTGGCCGTCACGCCGGGCAGGGGCAGACCCACCGATCCGGGACGGCGCTCACCGGTCAGCGGATTGGAGAGGGTCAGCAGCGTCTCGGACATGCCGTAGCGCTCCAGGACGGCCACGTGGTGCTCGCCGTTGAAGCTCCGCCACAACTCGGCCGGGAAGGGTCCTGATCCCGAGACACAGAGGCGCAGCGCCGACAGCTCACCCGCCCGACCCGATCCAGCCAGGCGGTGGTACATGGTGGGCACGCCGAAGAACATTGAGCCCTGTGGCACCGCGTCCAGGGTCGACCCCACCTCGAAGCGCTCGAAGACGAGGGTCGATGCGCCGGCGGCGAGCGTCCCGAACAGCCCGGCGCACAGCCCGTGCACGTGGAAGAGAGGGAGCGTCAGGATCAGACGGTCGTCTGGTTGCCAGCCCCAGGCCACACGGAGCGCCTGCGCCCCGGCCAACAACGAGCGGTGGGTATGGACGGCACCCTTGGGTCGGCCGGTGGTGCCCGAGGTGTACACGATCAGGGCGTCGTCATCGGGTCGTGCCGCGTCGAGCGTCGGTGCCGACGCCGACGTCGCCGACGCCGCCGACCTCGCCGCCGCCGCACCGAAGTCATCGGGCACCAGCACATTCACCGATACATCGGCGGCCTCGATCCATCGTCGATGCTCGGTCGACGCGACCAACGCGGCGACCGGTCGCACGTCACCCACCACGTAGCTGAGCTCGCCGCCGGCGCTCCGGGGATTGAGCGGCACGACCACCGCCCCCAGGCGCAGCGCGCCGAGCAGGCCCACGATGGAGTCCAACGACGGCGAGCGGCACCAGAGCACCCGGTCACCCGCCGCCACTCCGCGTGCGGCCAGCACGGCCGCCGCACCGGCGGTCAGCTCGGCCAGGGCCTGGTGGGACAGCACCGCGGCGGGGTCCTCCCCGCTGACCAGCACCGGGCGGTCCGGGTCCGCCCGCCAACGCTCCGACCACAGCCGCAGCAGCGTGCCCCCCGCACCCAGCTCGCCCGGACCGGATGACGAACGGTCAGCCGGGCTCATCCTCGACGTGATCCGGCCGGTTGTCGCTGCACGTCATAGTCTGTCGGTCATGACACCCCGTCGCATCGCCATCGTGCCGCACACCCATTGGGACCGTGAGTGGTACCGGTCCTACCAGGACTTTCGCCTCAACCTGATTGACCTGGTGGACACACTGATCCCGCTGTTGGAGTCCGACGACAGTTACCCGTACTTCATGTTGGACGGGCAGATGGCTGTGGTCGACGACTACCTCGAGGTTCGCCCCGAGGCCGAGGAGCGCCTGCGCGCCCTGGCGGCGGCCGGCCGGATCAGCATGGGCCCCTGGTACATCCTGATGGACGAGTTCCTGGCCTCGGGCGAGACCATCATCCGCAACCTGCAAATGGGCCTCCTCCGTAGCGCCGCGTTCGGCGGCACCATGGACGTCGGCTACCTGCCCGACATGTTCGGGCATATCGCCCAGATGCCCCAGATCCTGCGACTGGGCGGATTTGCCCACACCGTCGTCTGGCGCGGCGTGCCATCGGCCATCACCAAGACCGGGTTCACCTGGGAAGCGCCGGACGGGTCCACGGTGCGGGCCGAATACCTACCGGTCGGCTACGGCAACGGAGCCGCCCTCCCCGATGATGCCAAGACCCTCATCCAGCGCACGGCCGACCATCTCCAAGAGGTCGGCACCCTCGTCATCGACGATCTGCTCACCATGAACGGCTCGGATCACCTCATGCCCCAGCCGTTTCTCGGCCGCGTCGTCGCCGAGGCCAATGATCTCCAGGACGACTTCTTCTTCGAGGTCACCTCCCTGCCCACGTATCTGGCCACCGCACCCACCGAAGGGCTCGAGCACTGGAAGGGCGAGCTTCGTTCGGGCTTCCGGGCCAACATGCTCATGGGCGTGACCTCCAACCGGGTCGACGTCAAGCGCATGGGCGGGCGGGCCGAGCGCGAGCTGGAACGGCGGGCCGAACCCCTGGCGGCGCTGTTCCAGGAGCCGGCCCAGTGGCCGCAGCGGCTGCTCGATCTGGCCTGGAAGGAGATGGTGCGCAACTCCGCCCACGATTCGATCTGCGCCTGCTCCATCGATGACGTGGTCGACGCCGTCCTGCACCGCTACGCCGAAGCGCGGACCATCGCCACCGGCCTGGCGGACCGGGCCACCAAGTCGTTCGCCCGGTCGCTGGCCGATGCCGGCGCCACCGTCCTCAACCCGGTCCAACGGACACGGTCAGGCGTGGTCGAGCTGGTGGTGGGGGCGACCGAGCCGCCGAGCGCCGACGTCCAGGTCATCTCCGAACGCACCGGACTCCCCGGATCCATGGTGCTCGATGCCGACACCGTCCGCACCGTCCTCGGCATGCTCCAGGGCCCGCGCATCGACAACGACGCCTGGGTCCACGACGTGGTCGTCGAGGAGGACGAGGAGGGCATCGACATCACCGTGTCGGTCGGTCCCGACGAGCGGCACAACGTGCCGATCGCCCAAGCCAAGGCGGACATCTACACCCGGCTGGCGGCCCGGCCCGAGGCCGTGGTGCGCATCGCCTTGAACCAGCCGCCCATCCGGCGCATTGCGGCCCGGGTGGCGGAGGTCGCGGGCTACGGCTGGCGGGCCTTCGAGCCGGTGCCGCTGACCCACCCCGTGGCGGCCGTCTCAGCCGGGCGGCCGGCCACGCTCTCCAACGGGTTGGTCTCGGTCGAGGTTGACGAGACCTTCGGCACGTTCTCGCTCGACGGCCGGCCGGGCTACGGCCAGTTGGTCGATGGCGGAGACCTGGGCGACTCCTACAACTACTCCCCCCCCCTGAAGGACTCCTTCGTGGAGGCGCCGACCTCGGTGGCCGTTCGGGTGCTCGAGCCCGGACCGGTGCGCGCCCGCGTGGAGATCGCGGCCTCCTACCTCTGGCCGGATCACACCGAGGGAGGCTCACAGGCCCGGGTGGGTGAGCACACGGTCGAGGTCACGACCGTCCTGGAACTGCGGGCCGACGAGCCGGTGGTGCGCGTCACCACGTCCTTCGTCAACCCCAGCCGGGACCACCGCCTCCGGGTCCACCTGCCCCTGCCCGAGCCGGCCCGGACGTCGCGGGCCGAGTGTTCCTTCACCACGGTCGAACGCGGCCTCACCGCCGAGGGCCGGACCGACGAGTTCGGTCTCCCCACCGCGCCCGCCCGCCGCTTCGTGTCCGCCGGCGGCCTGACCGTCGTCCACGACGGGGTCTGCGAGTACGAGCTCATCGACATCGGGCCGACGTCGCACGGTGATGCCGCCGCCACCATCGCCCTGACCGTGTTGCGCTCGACCGGCATGCTGTCTCGTCTCGGCATGGCCTACCGGCCCTTCCCCGCCGGCCCCATGACGCCGGTCGACGGGCTCCAGATGACCGGGCAACGGGTCGAGCTCACCTACGCCCTGGCCCTCGACGTCGACGATCCCTACGCCCTGGCCGACGATGTGCTGCTGCCCCTCGAAGTGGTCACCAGCCTGGGCGGCGGCGACCGTCCACCCACCGGGACCGAGCTGAGCATCAGCGGCGCCGAGGTCAGCGCCCTGCGCCGCGATGGAGGTGTGCTCGAGGTCCGGGTCTTCAACCCCCGCCCTGAGGCGACCACGGTCACCATCGACGGCCACGCCGGATGGCTGGTCGACCTGCGGGGCTATCCCCAGAGCCCGTTCGAGGGTTCGTTCCCCCTACGACCCTTCGGCATCGCCACCGCCCGACTGCACGGCGCCTGACCCTGCCGAGCGGTTGCTCGACAGCAGCCGCTCGCCCACCCCGCGCAGTTCCTCGAGGTCGCGCAGCACCTCGGAGAGCCGCTCCCAGCGCACATTGCGCCGACGGTCCGCCGCCGCGCCGGTTCCGTCGGCCACCTCGCCGGCTCGGCCGGCCCACCACAGCTGCACCCGGCCGAGGTCCTTGAGGAGGCGGGGCCGCAGCGGCTGCGCCGTGAATTCATCGGGTGCCTCCTCGAGCAGGGCCGTGTGGAACTCATCGGAGATGAGCACCGTTCCGGGATTCCCGATGTTGACGATGCGGTGGGCCAGGTTGACGGTGGGGCCGAAGTAGTCGCCGTCGCGCAGGAGGACCGGACCCGAGGCCAATCCGACTCTCACGTCGGACAGCAACTCGTCGTCCGAGTAGGCATCGGCCAGGTCCAGACCAATGCGGGCCGCGTCGGCGACATCGTTGACCACGAACATGACTTCGTCGCCGATCATCTTCACCACCCGGCCACCGAGGCCGGTCACGATGTCATGCGAGATATCCTCGAATCGCCGGACCACGTCGGCCAGTTCCCGGTCGCCGAGGTGTTGGCTCAACAAGGTGAACCCGACCATGTCGGCAAATCCCACCGCCAGTGTCGGGCTCGCACCGGGGGCCACGCCGTGACTGCGCAGGTGCATGCTCCGTTGGATCCCCGCGGCCACCTGCCTCCGCCACACGAACTCCAGGAGGCGGGCCATGGCGGGAATGGTGACATCGGCCACACTGGCAAAGGCATCGGCGGACATCACCGAATCCGTGTCGGTGTGGACCAGGTCGCCGGGAACGAGCTCCGCCTCGGCAATCCGTGACATGGACGAGCCGATCACCCGGGCCAACTGCAGGGCGGAGTCGGTACGCGCCGCCCCGAGTGCCTGCATCCCCTGGAACAGGCGCACCGCCTCCAGGTCGAGATCGGTGAAGGCCGGCTCGTCCTCGTCGACGTTGGGGAACCCGAGGGCCCGCCAGAAGCGCTCGAGCAACCCGATGTTCACGCCGGTGAGCTCGGCCACCTCCACCCTGGTGTACCGCCGGCGGGACGGCACCAGCATCCGATCCACCACGAACAGATCGAGCACATCGTCGGCGATGGCTTGATCTATCTCGGCGTCCGTCACCCCGTGGGAGCGCAAGAGGTCGCGCACGTGCGCCAGCGCGGTGGCCCGACTGGAGGCGTCGACGGCCCCCGGGATCGATTCGTTCGGCCCGAACAGTCCGCTCACGGGTGCACGCTCATGCCTGCAGCCCCCGCAGCAACGCCTCGTCCCACTCGGGACGGGCCGGTCGGTCCATGAGCGACATCAGGGCCTCACGGGGCGAGCAGCGGCCGGCGACGATGGCCTCGACCTGCTCGGCGATGGGCATCTCCACCCCGTGGGCGCGCGCCAGCTGGACCAGGGGACCGGCACTCTTCACGCCCTCGGCCACCATGTGCATGCTGTTGACGATGTCGTCCAGTGAGCGCCCCTGCCCCAGCTCGAAGCCGACGGTGCGGTTTCGGCTCTTCGGGCTGGCGCAGGTGGCCACCAGGTCACCGACGCCGGCCAGGCCGCCGAACGTGAGCACCTTTCCTCCCAGCGCGACGCCCAGCCGGCCGAGCTCGGCCAGACCGCGCGTGATCAGGACGGCGCGCGTGTTCTCGCCGAATCCCAGACCGTCGCAGATGCCGGCCGCGATCGCCATCACGTTCTTGGTGGCGCCGGCGATCTCGCACCCCACCACGTCGGTGCCCATGTAGACCCGGAAGGTCCGGGTGTGCACCAGGTTCTGCACGCGCGTGGCCAGGGCCTCGTCCGGCAGGGCCACCACGCTGGCGGCGGGCTGCCCGACGGCCACCTCCCGGGCCAGATTGGGACCGGTCAAGACGCCCGCTGGGACATCGGGAATGATTTCGGCGATCACCTCGGACATCCGCAGGTTGGTCCCGTTCTCAATGCCCTTGGAGAGGCTGATGACCGCTTCGACCTCGGCGACAAGCGGCGCCAGGTCGCTCAACACCGCTCGGAATCCATGTGACGGCACCGCCATGAACACCACCGAGGCGCCCGCCACCGCCTCTTCGAGCGAGGAGGTGGCGGTGAGGGCGTCGGGCAGGTGCACCCCGGCCAGATAGGTCCCGTTCTCCCGGGTCCGCCCGATCGACGATGCCAATTCGGGCGATCGCGCCCACAGCGACGTCGGGAAGGACCCGGCCGTCAGGCCCGCCACCGCCGTTCCCCACGAGCCGGCTCCGATGACTGCGACACGATCGCTCACGACGGGAAGCCTACGGCCGCCACGCCACCCGCTTGCCCCTCCCCCGTACACTGTCGAAAGTGTCCGCCGGCGTCTCCGCCACCCCGCGCCCGGAACCGACCCTCTCTGGAGCCTCGTTCGGGCCCGAAGTGGTGCTGATCCCGGTCAAGGGATTCCGCCAGGCCAAGCGTCGACTGGGCGGGACCATGTCGGACACGATGCGTATGGACCTGGTCCGGTCCATGGCCGAACGTGTGGTTGCCGCCAGCGCGCCGCTCCCCGTCGCCGTGGTGTGCGACGACCCCGAGGTGGCCGAATGGGCCCGCCATCTCGGGGCGGCCGTCATGTGGGAGCCGGGTCAGGGATTGAACGGTGCCGTGCGCGCCGGGGTGGGGCAACTGGGCCGGGCCGGTGTCGAGTGGGTGATCGTGGCGCACGGCGATCTCCCCCGGGCCCGTGATCTTGGATCGCTGGCCCCGTGTGCCGGCATCACCCTGATCCCTGATCGCTACGACGACGGCACCAACGTCCTACGCCTTCCGGCCGCGTGCGACTTCCGCTTCGCGTACGGGCCCGGGTCCTTCCGGAGGCACCGGGCCGAAGCGACCCGGTTGGGACTCCCCGTCCGGGTCTTGCGCATACCGGCTCTGGCCTACGACGTCGATTGGCCGGCCGACGTCACCGAGCTGACCTCATGACCGACCGGGCCCGGACGGCGCGGGCCAACCCGGTCAATGATCTGCCGGCCGGCGGCCCCATCTCCCGCGACCTCGCCGTCCCGACCGTCGCCCTGGCCGTCGGGGCGCATCCCGATGACATCGAGTTCGGCTGCGGAGCAACGCTGGCCAAGTGGGCGGCCGGCGGCACCGCCATCCACCACCTCGTCCTGACCGACGGCGCCAAGGGTACGTGGGACCCCGAACGCCACCAGGCATCCCTCGTCGCCCTGCGCCAGGACGAACAACGCCGCGCCGCCGTCATCCTGGGCGGAGGCGAGGTCGAATTCCTCGGCTGGACCGACGGCGAGCTCCGCAATGGCGCCCGGGCCCAATGGGAGGTCGCACGGTCGATTCGCACCGTCCGCCCCGATGTCGTCCTGGGCCATGACCCCTGGCGCCGGTATCGGCTCCATCCGGACCACCGCCACGCCGGGTTCATCGTGACCGATGCCATCGTGGCCGCCCGTGACCCGCACTTCTTTCCCGATCAGGGGCTTGGCGCGCATCGCCCCGGGGCGCTGCTCCTGTGGGAGGCCGATGAGCCGAATCACGTCGAGGACGTCGCCGACTTCGTCGAGACGAAGATTGCCGCCCTCTTGGCCCACGAGAGTCAACACGAGAGCACCATGGGCATCGGCCCCGGCCGCTCAGGTGATCATGTCGCCTTCGCCGACCAGGTGCGGGAGCAACTACGCCGGCACGGGCAACTGGCCGGGGTCCCCCTGGGCGAGAGTTTCCACCTCATTACGGAAACCTAGATCCGGAAATGGCAAGGTCGAGGGCCCGAAGGCCCCCGACCTCACCCGTCCCCGGAGGAACGTACTGCTGAGCGCTGCTTGGCAGCGCCGCTTGTTAGCGCCGCTTCGCCGCCTTACGGGCCGGAGCGCGACGTGCCTTCTTGGCCGGCGCGCGCTTGGCTGCCCGCTTGGCCGGCGTGCGCTTGACAGCCTTCTTCGCTGTGCGCTTCGCCGCCTTCTTGGCCGGCGCCCGCCTCACTGCCTTCTTGGCTGTGCGCTTCGCCGCCTTCTTGGCCGGCGCCCGCTTCACCGCCTTCTTGGCTGTGCTGCGCTTGGCGGCCTTCTTGGCCGGCGCCCGCTTCACAGTCCTTTTGGCTGAGCGCTTAACGGCTTTCTTCGCCGGAGCACGCTTGACGGCCTTCTTGGCTGTTGTGCGCTTCGCTGCCTTCTTTGCTGGAGCCCGTTTTACGGCCTTTTTGGCCGGGGCCCTTCTTTTCGCGGCTACTGCCACAGGTGCACCTCCCTAGGAGCATGGTCACTGAATAGAGGTGAAGCCTGCGCCACTCCGATATGACATGCATATCGTCGTGCGCATTGCCGCACCGATTTCTCTTGCAACCGAAACGAATGACAGACATGAAGTGAAGTCATCGACTTTGCCTCACCCGATCATTTCGTTCCGACAACCCGAAGGGCCATGAGCAATTGACGTGCCGAGGTATCGCATAGCGCGCTCAATCGGCAATCCGACATCTTCGCCTCGCGCGCTGCACGTTGTTTCGTCGCAGCACATAATCAACCCTCCCTAACACTTCGGGTACATACATTCTTGGTTGTTATCGCGCTCAGGTCAAGCATCCTCCAATTGCGCGCGTCAATTGGCACCCGCGATGACCGTCACTCCGATCATCGTTCTTGCACGCGGCGCGCGTCGATTTGCACGTCGTCGCGCAAAATTGTCGCGCTCGCACGCGCAATGTCCTATGGAATTTTCGTTGCCTCCACGCGAGCATCGTCATGATGGATCACGCACAACAGAACGTGGCCGCATTGCGCGCCGCGCACGGCGATTTTGTCCACGGGATCTACCTCGGTGAGGGGACGTCTGGGTGGGTCCACGCCGGCGCGCAACGATCCACTCTCGTCCTCGGTCCATCGCGCTCAGGGAAGACATCGTCCCTGGTCATACCCAATTTGATCCTGGCCAACGGTCCGGTGGTTTCGACGTCGACCAAGCCAGATGTGATGCATGCCACCGCCGCGGCGCGTGCGCAGGAAGGATGCACACTTCTCTACGATCCGAGTGGTGAAATTGAACGCCCGAAAGGGGTTGATCCCGTTGGTTGGTCTCCCCTTACGACCGCGGGCCAGTGGGATGCCGCGGTGCAGACATCCGACGCCATGGTGCGCGCCGCCAGAATCGGCGAAGGTGGCTTCTCGCGGTCCCCGGGAGAGCAACATTGGACAGAACGGGCCGGGGCCTTGCTGGCGCCCATTTTGCACGCCGCGGCGCTCGAATCGCTCCCCATGCGCGATGTTGTCCGCTGGATTGACCGACATGACGGCGCGACCCCATTGGACATTCTGGCCGCCAATATCGGCAATGACGCCGCCGCGACGGATCTTTTGGCCGGAATTGTGGGCACCGACGCTCGGGAACAATCGAGCATCTGGTCCACCGCCTCGGGCGTCCTCGCTGCCTATCGCTCGGAGGGCGCCATGGCCTCGACCGAGCTCCCATCGCTCGATCCCGAGGAGTTCTGCCGGGGGTCCCATACCTTGTACATCTGTTCGCCCGGTCGTCGGCAAAAGCTCTTTGTCCCACTCGTGGTTGGGATCATCGGCGACGTGCGCGAGGCCACCTATGACCGCGATCGCGCCGGAGAACGCGCCGCACCGACGCTGCTCGCCCTCGATGAGATGGCCAACATCGCCCCTCTTCCCGACGTGGCGGCCATGGTCAGCGAGGGGGCCGGCCAGGGACTGCTGGTACTGGCCTGCCTCCAGGACCTCTCCCAGGCGCGGCACCGCTGGGGCCCCGCGGCCGACGGCTGGTTCTCGCTCTTCGGCGCCTCGGTCATCCTGCCCGGCATCGCCGATCCGTCGACGCTGCGCATCCTCAGCTCATTAGGTGGCGAACGCGAGGTCGCGACCACGACCGTGAGCCACAGCGTCGACCCTCGCGGCCACCTTCGCCCGTCGAGTTCGGTGAGTACCATCCGCGAACCTCGATTCCCGATCGATGCCATCTCGCGCGGCCAGCCGGGAAGCGCGTTGGTCCTGAACTCCAGCTCGCGCCTGGCCCACGTCGTCCTCACGCCGGCTCACGCGCGCCACCCGTGGCGAGAGTTCCTCCCGCCCCACCGTTCGCTGGGCGAGCGTGCGCCGATGGGGCGGGAGCGCTGAGCTCAACGCCCACGGTCCAACCCCAAGGCTCGCGGCTCGCGCCAGCCCAACCGGAGGCGAGCCTCCTCAACCGTACGCACCGTACGCAGGTGATGGGCCAGGCGTGCCGCCGGGAGCGACGAGAGGGCACATCCCGGCCCGTCGAGGCCGAGGGGAGCCGCGCTCTTCGTCACGCCCCACACCTGTCGGTAGGCCTCAATGGCCCGAGCGCCCTCCCGCCACACCCGGTGATCCCGGGCGTTGACGGGCCGCGGTCCGAGGGCGGCGATGAGATGGTCGCCCGGCACCACGGCCCGCGGCGCGTGCGTCTCTTCGGCGACTCCCACGTGACGAGTCGGGGGCACCCAGAGATCAGCCAGGCGCTCGAGCGTCGGCGCCCGGGCGCCGTCCACCGCCGCCGTCCCAAGGCCTTCGATGACGTCACGGCGCCGAACCGCACCGTCGGCCGTCTGGGACAGCGTGGCCCGAAAGCGAAACTCGCTCAGCACCTGCCTGGGCACGGTGTCCACCCGTCGGCCCGCGTGCGCCGCCAGGTCCGCGCCCGATTCCCCCACCGCCCGCGCGCGTCGCTCCCAATCAGAAGCCAGCTCGGCAAAGGAGACACCTGGTGCCTTCGGTGCCCGGGTGGCCGCCCAGGCCACCCGGGCACCGCGCCCACCGTGGGATCCCCACCGCGCCATGTGTCGTCGAATATCGGCCGCCCGTGACGAAAATTCACCCATGAGCATCGGCGAGACCCCTTGCACCTCGGTCCGGCGGCCCGGCCCGTCGGACCATCGGACACCGAGGCTGGCCGAGAGTCCGGCCCGCAGATGTGATTCGTACGTCGCGCCGGTCGCCTGCCGGTGGGCCCACAGCCCGCGCTGGTCACACGCGCTCCAGCGACCGTCTTCTCCGTGGACCATGTTGGCCACCACCACGTGGGTATGGAGATGAGGGTCACCATTGCGGTTCACTCCGTGCGTGAACGCCCCGGCAACCACCCCGGTCGTGCCAACGATCGCCCTCGCCTCTCCCCAACCGCGCCGCGCCGACAGGCCGTGACGTTCCACATAGGCGACCGCGCCAGCCACGGCGTCGTGGTGGGCCGCCAGCACCTGGTGCGCCACGTCCCTCCCGCCCAGGGCGAACAGCACACTGGCTGATTTCGGGGCGCTGAAGGTCAGGTCGTACCCAGCCACCGTCGTCCGGCTCGAGCCCAGCCGATGCGCCGTCGCCGGATGCCGGCCGTCGAGGACGGCCCGGAACTGCTCGGGATCCAACGCCCCGCTGAGGCCGAGACCGTCGGCGGCGCGTCCGCACCACTCGGCTCGACCCTCCCTCGCCCCGATCGGGAGCGGGAGCTCGTGAGCCAGGTCGGCCAGGTAGTAGTCGGCTCCGTCGGCGGTGACGCGGTGGACTCCCAACACCATCGACCCTGGCGTCCTCTCGCCATCTTCGGCGTCCACCATGGAGCGCCGGTCAATGAACGGTCGCCACGGGCGAAGGTCCGACCGGGATGGTGTCGCCGCCGCGGCCAGTCGTCGTGCGCTACCGTGATCACGCTCACCAACGAAAGGCAGACACCGTGCCCCTTCTGGCGTCGTCCAGTGGCGGCTTCATCGCCCTTTGGGCCGTCATCTACTTCGTGTTGCTGGTCACCCTCGGCATCATCTCGATCCGCAAAGGACACTGGGTGATGTTCATCATCGGGATCTTCGTGCCGTTGTTCTGGTTCATCGGAGCCCTGCTGCCTCGCCGCGTTCGCTGACGCAACGCAAGCCCGACCGCGCCGTGACCCCTCCGCGGTCTGAATACCACGATGATGGCGATGCCAGCGGGTCGTATCGTTGTCCAGCTATCCTCGGGTGGCATCGGCGGTCGGTGACCTGGTAAGTACTCGCACAAGCGAGCACGCCATGTCGCAATCGGAGGCAAACCTTCAGTGGAGCATTTTCTCGAAACGTGGGGTTACCTCGCCGTATTCGTCCTCAGTTTCATCTCGTCCATGGGACTGCCCGTCGGTGCCGAGGTGGCGATCATCTACGGGGGCGTGCTGGCGAGTGGCCAAATCGCCAACGAGCCTCATCACCTCAATCTGGTCGTCGTCATCGTTCTGGCCACGCTGGCCGAGTTGCTGGGGTCGATGGCCGGCTACGCCATCGGCTATTTCGGTGGCCGACCTCTGGTCGACCGGGTAGGAAAATACGTCCTGCTGACCCACCAGGATCTCGACCGGGCCGAAAACTGGTTCGCCCGCCGGGGAGAACCCGTGGTGCTTTTCGGGCGGTTCATCCCCCTCCTTCGGTCCTTCGTCTCCTTTGCGGCCGGCCTCGGCGAAATGGCTTTCCCCAAATTCTTGCTCTACACCGTCATCGGCTGTGCCATCTGGTGCACCGCACTGACGAGCGCGGGGTACGCCCTCGGGTCGAGCTACCAACATGTCCTCAACGCCTTCAGCTACGCCGGGTACATCGCGGCGGTGTTGTTCGTGGTTGCCGTCGTGCTCCTGTTCGCCCATCGGCTGAGGGTGGTGCGACGGGAACGGAGCGCACGCTGAACCGAGCCGGGGCCCGGCCAGACCACACCGCCGGACCACTACCCGGAACGGCGACTGCGGTGCAGCCCCGGGGCAGCCCGTCCGGCCACCAGGGGCAGGTCCAGATAGGTCAAGAGCCCCGGCGGCGCCGCGCAGACGTAGGGGATGGCGCTGACGCAGTGCATGGCGGTGGCCACGACGCCCGGGTTCCGAACCAACCCCTCCGCCACCGTGTCGGGGTGCAGTTTCTTGAACGTGGTCAGGCAGTTCGGGTCGCCGGTGATCTCGACCTCGAAGCGCTCGCCGGCCGGGCCGAACCGCCAGGCCGGGTCGAGATCGGCCTCACCCATGAGCCAGTTGACCGCGGCCGTGACCACCGGTTCCCCGTCCACCGTGGCCTCCCACTGGAATCGCTGCGCCGCCACGGTTCCGGGCTCAATGGGGCCGATGGGCGAGTCGATCGGTGCGGTGGCCACCGCCATCTCGTGTGACGTGCGCAACTCGGGGTCGATGTCGAAACCCAGCACGTCAGCCACCATGTACACCGACTGGCCGAACCCGTGCCCCAGGGCGTCGATCATGATGCTGTGGCGCGCCGCCGCCGGACTCTGGCCGAAGAGCATCCAGTCGCGCACGACGTCTGGTGCGCCGTAGGTGCGGATGTCGGAGAACTCCTCGGCCCGGACATGGGTCACCGACCCCGACAGGGCCGAGATCATGAGCGGGAACCGCTCGGTGATGCCTCCGGGGTGGATACCCGTGCCGTGCAGGGTGACTCCGGCCTCCTTGGCCAACGAGTCGAACCGGGCCCGCTCCTCGGTGGGCGGGTAGAACCAGCCCAGCGGGGTGACCACGTTCTTGCCGGAAGCCAGGATGGCGGCGACCACGCCGGCGTCGGCCATGAAGGGGCTGTAGAGGACGCACTCCGCCTCGAGGGCCAGCAGAGCGTCCACGTCCCCCGTGGCCCGGACGCCGATCGGTTCCCGGCCCACCATGGTCCCGAGGTCGACGCCCTCCTTGGCCGGGCTTTGGACCCAGGCCCCGACCAGTTCGAGGTCAGGGTGGTCGAGGACACCCCCCATGGCGGCCCGACCCACGCCGCCGGTGGCCCACTGCACAACCCGGTGGGTCATGTCACCCCCGGTCCACGCCTTGGTCCGGAGCGCTTCATTTTGCGCCACCCTCGTACAACCGCAGGACCCGGCGAGCCGCCCGCGCTCCCAGGTCCGTCAGGTCGGCGGGCCGCATCACCCGTGCCTCGGGCCCCAGTTGCAGGAGCAGCCGCTCGAACCAGGCCATCCCGGCCACGTCCAGCACGACTGAAGACGCCAGCCCGTCGGGGTCCCGGTCCACCGAGCGCACCGGCACCGACTCGGCCACCCACTGGGCGCCCTTGCCGAGATGCAGTTGCACTTCGACCGCGCCGGGCCCCGGCAGGAAGCCGTCCCGGGCCACCCGCAGCGCATGCGGGGTGACCGGGCCTGCCCCCTCCACGACGTGGACGCCACGCAGACGGTCCACCCGGAACCGGCGCATGTCCCCCGCCTTCCGGCAATACGCGTCGAGATACCAATGCCCGTCCATGGTCACCACCTGCACCGGTTCCACCACCCGGGTCGTCGACTCGTCCCGGGAGGCGGAGTGATAGTCGATCTCGAGCACCTGCCCCGCTTCGCAGGCTTCGCGCACGGCGGCCAGGAACTGGGGGGCATCGACGTCGACGCCCATCGCCTCGTGGGAGCCCAGGGCCCGGTCGAGCTTGTCCAAGGCACGCCGCAACGCGTCATCGGAGGAGCCCGGCACGGCCAGAATCAACCGAGCCGAGGCGGCCACCGCGAACCCTTCGGCCGGAGTGAGCCGACGGGGTCGGGCGAACTCGGCCGGCAGAAACGCCCGTACCGACGTCTCCGATACCTCGATCTCCATCAGGGCGTCGGGGGTGTAGGGGGGCACGCCGCAACAGGCGGCCAACTCCAGTTCGTGGACCAGCTCGGTCTCGTCCATGCCGAAGCGCTGGGCCACATCGGCGATCGGGGCCTCGCCGACGTGGGCCAGCCAGCCCACCACGGCCAGCAGTCGTCGCAGCCGCTCGCTGGTCTCGCGCCCCGGCACCCCGCGGCCCGACCCCGCCGGCTCCCCCGTCGGGCCGGCACTCGCCTGCTCGGCTGACACCGGTACGGGCGCGGTCATCGGCTTCGCACCCTCCTCATCCACCATGGCGCCCAACCAGGCCCGCAGCTCGGAGCGGAACTCCGCCGGCTCGAGGATCTCGGCGTGATCCAGCAATCCCAGCACCCAGGCCCGGATGGCGCTGAATCCGACGACCGAGAGCCGCAGAACGACCGAGCCGTCCTCATCTTGACGCTCAACGCGCTCGCGGCCCACCTCTTCGACCACGCGGGGCCCTTCCATGGCGTCGACCCGGATCCGGGTGACCACGTGGCCGTCAGCCTCGCCGTCGGCCACCCAGGGGTCGTCGGGCAGCGCGGCCCGCACGTCGATCCCGTCGGGCACCACCGCGCTCCCCGGGCCCAGTCGCTTGACCGAACCCTGCACCCGGTCGACCCGGAAGGTGCGCACGCCCTCTCGCTCGAGATCCCACGCCACCAGGTACCAGTGGCCGAAGCGAAACCAGAGACCGGCCGGCGCCACCCGCCGGGTTCCTCCCCGGTAGGAAAACGACGTCTCACTGCGCACCCGCACCGCTTCGAAGAGGTCGACCAAGGCGTCGGGCGGGACCAGTGAGGCGATGGGGCGGACGTCGCCCAACCCGGTGGCGCCCAACTTCAAAAGAGCATCTCGACCACTAGGATCGCCCAGGTGGACGCCGGCAACGGCCAGCTGCAACGCAACTTGCTCATCGGGCTCGAGCGCCAGATCGGGCAGGTAGAACGCCTCGCGGTCGATGAGGTAGCCGAACTGTTCTTGACCGGGCAGGGACCGCGTCAGGACCGGTATGCCCTCATCGCGCAACAACCGCTTGTCCCGCTCGAAGGCCTGCCGCTTCGCCCCGTGCTCCTCGGGGTAACCGGGCACCTGGAAGGCGATCGACTCCAGCGTCAGCGGATGGGGGGTGTTGAGCAGGACCAGCACCAGATCCGTGATGCGTTCGAGTCGATCGAGACGAGCGGGCGTAGCCATCGGGGAGAGCCTACGGCGGCGACCGCGCCGTGAGCGCAACGGGCCACCCACTGGACTGGCATTTCCCCATCTTCTGGACGGTCGCCATCGTCGCCCTCTTCGCGGGCTATGTCCGGGCTACCCGGGGCCAGGGACGCCGCGCCAGCCACCGCCAATTCCTCTGCTTCACCCTGGGGACGCTCGCCCTCCTGCTGGCCGTCACCTGGCCGCTCGGAGACCTGGCCGCCCATTGGTCCCTCCTGGCCCTCGTCGTCCAACGCCTCCTCCTCATGCTGGCCGTGCCCCCGCTGCTGGTCACCGGGACCCCCCTGCCCCTTCTCAGCGCGCTCACCCGACCGGCACCGGTCGATGCCGTGCTCCGGGTCGCCGTCCGGCCCGTACCCGCCATCGTCTTTGTCACCGTCGTCGCCGTCGGCACCCTCACCACCCCCGCCGTCAGCTGGGCCACGTCGTCCGCATCGGCCCGCGTGGTGTTCCAACTCATCGTCCTGCTGGCGGGATTCGTCCTCTGGGCGCCGGTGCTCACGCACCTGCCGGGCACCCGACACCTCTCCGCCCTGGCCCGCGGCGGCTACCTGATCGTCCAGTCCATTGTGCCGAGCTTCCTCTCGGTCGTCTGGATCTTCGCCCGCCGACCGCTGTACCCGGCCTACAGCCACGCCACCGTGGCGGGGATGTCGCCCGTTCTCGATCAGCAACTGGCCGGCTTCGCGGCCAAGCTCAGCACCATCGCCGTCTTGTGGACCGTGGCCTTCGTCATCATGAGCCGGGCCAAGGTGATGAACGGCGATGAGGAGGAGGCCGAACCGCTGATCTGGTCCGACGTCGAGCGGGAGATCGAGCGGGCGGACCGGCGAGACCGCTGGGCGAAATGGATGCCGCCGTCGGCCAAGACCACCGAATGAGCGGCGACGCATGATCCGACGGTGCCAAAGGTGGCGCTGCCGGAGCAAGGGTCAGGCGAGCGCAGCTCCC
Source organism: Acidimicrobiales bacterium (assembly GCA_035947875.1). GTDB lineage: Bacteria > Actinomycetota > Acidimicrobiia > Acidimicrobiales > RAAP-2 > Bog-473. The sequence goes on along the minus strand of DASZJQ010000067.1, from coordinate 37,670 downwards.
CGGAGATCCTCCAACGAGAGCTCGGCCGTCTGATCGCCGCCGCACTGCGAGCAGTGTTCGACGTGTCGCCAGCTGCGCAGGAGGCGGCTGCCCTCGGGGTTCAAGAGCACGACGAACGATTCCGAGACAGGGTCGATCTCCAACCCGAAATACGGACGCCAACTCGTCGTGGCGGCATGAGCGTCGAGTTCGAGGCCCTTCAGGATCCGACGGAAGCGCAAGCGCTCGGTGTCGAAGATCCAGGTGCTGTGGCAAGACTCCAGGACAAAGAGTCCGTCTTGCCCGTCTTCTGTGGAGCGGGACACGGAAGTGATCATGCCCGATCCATTACCCAGATCAACGGCAAATCCGCCTCAGGTTCGTTGCGAAATGATGACAATCGCTTTCTTCCCTGGTCACATGCCTATTGCGGCCCGGCATCGTGCTTGCGGCCGGCAATGAGCTCCCGCTTGGTGCAGAGCTGGCGCAGGACCGAGCACAGCACGATACGGGTGTCGGTGGGGTCGATCACTTGATCGACGAAGCCCCTTTCCGCCGCCGGCCAGGGGTTCAAGAACGAGTCCTCGTAGGCCTGCTCCCGATCGGCCCGATCGGCCGACTCGATCCCCCGATGGAGGATCTGCACTGCCCCCGTCGCCCCCATGACGGCGATCTCGGCGCCGGGCCAGGCCAGGCAGATGTCGTTGCCGATACCCCGGGAGTCCATGACGATGTAGGCGCCGCCGAACGCCTTGCGCAGGATCAGGCAGATCCGGGGCACGGTGGCCTGGGCGTAGGCGAAGGCCAGCTCGGCACCGTGTCGGATCATCCCCCGCCACTCCAGGTCCTTCCCGGGCAGGAACCCCGGAGTGTCCACCATGGTCACCAGGGGCAGGTTGAACGAGTCGCAGAATCGAACGAACCTGGCCGCTTTCTGCGAAGCGGCGATATCGAGGGTCCCGGCCAGAATCCTGGGCTGGTTGGCCACCACCCCCACCGTGAGCCCACCCAAGCGGCACATCGCGGTCACGATCTGCCCGGCCCACCGCGGCCACACCTCCCTGAATTCTCCGTCGTCGGCCACCGAGTGGATCACGTCGCGCACGTCGTAGGTGGCCGCCTTGCGCTCGGGGATGACGTCGACCAGCTCGGGCGTGAGACGCAGGAGAGGATCGGAAATCGTGGCCACTGGCGGCAATTCGTCGGTGTGCGCCGGGAGGTACTCCAACAGCTCGGCAATGGCGCCTTCGACGTCATCTGATTCGACGGCACACAGGCCGCTCGACCTGGCGTGCGCGGCCACCCCGCCGAGTTGTTGCAGACCGACTGCGACCCCGGTGAATTCCTCGACCATCTGCGGTCCCGAGACGAAGGCCACCGCTTCGGAGTTCATGACGACCAGGTCGGACATGCCGAGCAGCAGGGCCGGTCCCGAGACGACCGGGCCGGTCACGGCGGTGATCACCGGGACAAGGCCGCTGCACTTGGCGATGGCGGCGGCAGCCATGCCCCATCCGTGCAGGGCCGCGACCCCGTCTTGGACGTCGGCGCCACTCGAGGCCACGATGAAGACGAACGGGATGCGCAGGTGGCGAGCCTGCTCAGCCGCTTCGGCCAGGCGCACGCCATCGGCATGGGTGATGGCTCCCCGGCGCATGGAGGCCAGGGACCGGCAGATGACGACGTTGCGGCCACCCATCCGGCCCACCACAGAGGTGACGGCGCCGACGGTTCCCTTGCCGACGTCAGTGGACTCGGCGACTGGTGCGCTCACTGTCCCAGAATCTACCGACACCGTGGCCGGTGGGCCCAAAGAAGCGGCGGAGAAGGACGGAGAGCGAGGAAACGCGACGGAGACGGAGAGGAGCTACGGCGAGGTCTCGGGACGGCGCCAAGGGCCCGAACGGCCCCCCGACTTCTCCCAGAGCGCCACGTGCTCGATGGTCATGGTGCGGTCCGACGACTTGCACATGTCGTAGACGGTGAGGGCCGCCGTGGTGCAGGCCGTCATGGCTTCCATCTCCACCCCGGTGCGGTCGACCGTCTCGACCTGGGCCTCCACCTCGACGTAGTCGTCGCCGATGAAGAAATTCACGGCGATGGACCCCACCAGGACGGGGTGGCACATGGGGATGAGCTCAGCCGTGCGCTTGGCCGCCTGAATCCCGGCGATCCGCGCCGCCGCCAGCACGTCGCCCTTGGTGATGGCGTTGTTGGCCACCAGGGTGGTCGTCTCGGGCAGCATGGCCACCCGGCAGCGGGCCAGGGCCCGGCGATGGGTCGGCTCCCGGGGGGTGACGTCGACCATGCGAGCGCCGCCGAGCGGATCGAGATGGGCCAGGCTGCGATCGGACACGAACCAGCATTGTACGGCCTGGCCGGAGGGGACACAGGACGATCGGCTCGGCCGAGCCCCGAAACTTGTCGGGTAGTATTGGCAGTCAAGGCTTGAGAGTGCCAACAGAGCGATGTGGAGGAGCGAAATTGCCGACCTATGAGTACGCCTGCACGGCGTGTGGGCACCGGCTCGATGCTGTTCAGAGCTTCACGGACGACCCTCTGAGCATCTGCCCCGAGTGTGATGGCGCCCTGCGCAAGGTCTACGGGGCCGTGGGCATCGCCTTCAAGGGCAGCGGCTTCTACAAGACCGACTCGCGCGTCTCTTCCTCCGCCTCGAACGGGGAGGCCAAGAAGTCCGAGGGGGCCACGCCCGCATCGGGCGACGGCAAGTCCGATTCGACCACCACCAAGGCGGACGGCTCGAAGCCCTCGTCGGACGGCTCGAAGCCCTCGTCGGACCGCGGCAGCACGTCCAGTCCAAAGGAATCGAAGCCGGCTGCTTCCACCGCCAGCTGACCACCAGCTGACGGCCCCCACGCTCCGAACGGGGCCTACTCCCCACTGAGCTGCATGTCGGCAATGGCCAGCGTCTGGCCGGCCGCCGAGCCCGGGAGCCAGCGCAGGTCGCCGCCGATCTCCACGATCGACTGCAACATCCTCTGCAGGGTCGAGGCCACGGTGACTTCACGCACCGGCTCGGCCAGGGCGCCGCCCCGGATCATGAGCCCTTCCGCCCCGACGGAGAAATCGCCGCTGACCGTATTGACACCCGAATGGATGCCGGTGACCGACTGGACGTAGAGGCCGTCGCCCACCGAAGCCAAGATGTCGTCGGCCCCCTTGGTCCCGGGCTGGAGCACCAGGGCCCGGCATCCGGCCGACGGCGTACCGGCGAAACCGCCACGCACGGCCGAACCGGTCGACTGCATCTGGGCCCGGCGGGCCGACACCGTGTCGAAGACGAACATGCGCAACATGCCGTCGGAGATCAGCACGTTGCGCCGGCAGGCCAGTCCCTCGGCGTCGTACGTCGACGCACTGAAGGCCCGGCTGTCGGTCGGGTCGTCGACCAGGGTCACGGCCGCGTTGGCCACCGACTCGCCGATCCGGCCGGCAAAGAACGACCGGCCCTTGACCACGGCCTCGCCCGACAGGGCCGACGCCATCACCGAGAGCAGGGTGGAGACCACCCGGGGGTCGAAGACCACGGTGTACCGCCCCGATTGGGCCTTCTGGGCGCCGAGCAGGCGGGTGGAGCGCTGGACGGCCTCGCCCATGGCCTCGTCGGGGTCGAGGTCCGCCGGGGCCCGTCCCACGCTGAAACCGGTCCCGGTCTGCGTGTCGGCCCCGACGCCGGCGATGGCATCGACGGAGACGAAGGCCGTGGTGCGTCGGGCCGAGGATCGGATCCCCGTGGTCGAGGCCAGCGCCATCTCCGCCCGCTCGTCGGAGTAGTCGGCCGAAGACACCTGGCGGACCCGGTCGTCGGCCGCCCGGGTGGCCCGTTCGAGCTCGAGGGCCAGAGCGATCTTGTCTTCCATCGGCGTGGCGGTGACACCGTCATCCCAGAGGTCCTGCTCCACCACCGACGCGCCGTCGGGCCGGGCCAGCACGACGTCGGGGTCCGGCGTGGCGTAGCGGGCGTTGTCCCGGGCGTCCGCCAGCGCGGCCTCGATCACCGCCGGGTCGAGCGAGCCGGCCCAGGCGAATCCCAGCCGGCTCCCTTCCCCTTCGGCGCCTTCGAGGACGACCCGGATACCGACTCCCGAAGAGTCGGCGGACGTCAACGACTCGAGGCTCCCTTCGTAGGCCCGCACCTCGGTCTCGCTGCCCCGGACGACGTAGACCTCCATCCCCTCGCCGGCCTGCGCCTTCTCGACCACCGAGGTGGCCAGGGCCAACAGATCACTCATCAGGCCGTCCCACCCAGCGTGACCCCGGTGATGCGCAGGGTGGCTTGCCCGCAGCCGACCGGCACGCTCTGCCCGTCCTTGCCGCAGGTGCCCGGCGTCATGTCGAAGTCGTCGGCCACGGCGTCGATGCGGCGGAGCACCTCGGGGCCGTTGCCGATCAGGTTGGCGTCGCGCAACGGCTCGGTCACGTGACCATTCTCAATTAAATAGGCCTCGGTGGTCCCGAAGACGAAGTCCCCAGTGGCGGTGTTGACCTGACCCCCACCCAGCTTCTTGACGTAGACACCCGAAGGGGTCTGGGCCACGATCTCATCGGCGTTCTCGGTGCCGGCCAGGAGGTAGGTGTTGGTCATGCGCACCATGGGCAGGTGTTGGTAGCTCTGGCGCCGGCCGTTGCCCGACGAGGCCCGGCCCTCCCGGTGCGCCCGCAGCCAGTCCCACATGTAGTCGGTCAGGATCCCGTTCTCGATGAGCACGTTGCGTGCCGGCGCGTGGCCCTCGTCGTCCACGGCGAAGTTGCCCCACTCGCCGGCGACCGTGCCGTCATCGACCAGCGTGACCAGCGGGCTGGCCACCAGCTCGCCCACCTGCCCGGTGTAGACCGAGGCGTCCTTGACGATGTGATCAGCCTCGAGGCCATGCCCGCAGGCTTCGTGAAAAAGGATCCCTCCGCTGCCGCCGGCCAGCACGATGGGCACCTCGCCCGACGGCGCGGGTCGGGCCGAGAGCTTGGCCAGGGCCCGGCCGGCCGCGATGCCGGCCAGGTCCTCCACGTTGTGCCGGGCGAAGATCTCGTAACCCTCGGTGCGGGCCAGCGACTCGTAGCCGGTCTGCATCCCGGTGTCACCGTTGGCCACGCACATCACATTGAAACGGGTGCGGACCTGGTCGTCTTCGGCCAGGAGTCCCTCGGAGTTGGCGATCAGAATGCGCCGACGGCTGTCGCCGTACCCCACCTGTACCTGCACGATGGCGTCGCCGGCCGCCCGGGCGGCGCCGTCGGCCCGGGTCAAGAGCTCCAACTTGGCCGCCTTCTCGACCGACCCGGGCAGCACCTGGGCCCGGGCCGAGTGCGCCCGCGTCGGTCCCAACGCCACCGTGCGCACCTTGCCGCCGCCCTCGCGGGCCACCGCTGCGGCCGCCGCGGCGGCGGCGAACAACCCGGCCTCGCTCAGATCGGCCGTGTGGGCGAAGCCGGTGGTCTCGCCATCGACCACGCGGATGCCCGCGCCCCGGGAGCGCCCCGAGGAGAGCTCTTCCACCCGGCGGTCGTCCATCATCGCCCCCGAGGAGGTGCTGTCCTCGGCGAAGACCTCGGCCATCTCCCCGCCCTTGGCCAAGGCGGCCGCCAGGACCCGCTCGACGACGTCATTCGGGATCAAAGAGGTATCGGTCACGGGCGGTATCGTAATCGTCGTGCCCGTTCCTTCCTCCGAGCTGACGCCGCCGGTCGGGCATCCACCCCACACGGGTCTCTCGGCCCAGGTGGAGCTCACGGTCTCCGACGAGGACACGGCCCAGCACTTCCGCTCCGGCGACGTCCCGGTTCTGGCCACTCCCCGGCTCATCGCCCTGTGCGAGGAAGCGTCGCTGCGGGCCACCGACGGGCACCTGACGTCCGCCCAGACCAGCGTGGCCACCAGGGTGCAGTTCGACCACCTGGCCCCCGTGGTCGTCGGCAAGGTGATCCTGGCCGAGGCCACGCTGGTCAAGATGGAAGGTCGGCGCCTCACCTTCAAGGTGTCGGCAGCCAGGCTCGAAGGCGATGGCGGCGGCCTGGTCGGGGCCGGCCGGGTGACCCGGGTGCTGGTCGACGAGCACACCTTCTTGGCCAAGGCCGGCGGCGCCGGCTCGTCCTGACCAACGCACCCGCGTTCCGCACCGGGCGGGAGTCCCTGGTCGGGGCCGGGCCCGTGGTCGCCGCCTTCGCCACCTTCGGCCTGTTCTGGGGCAGCTGGGCCGTCATGGTCTACAACATCCAGCACACCTTCGGTATCAACGACGCCCAGCTCGGCCTGCTGCTGGCGGTGGCCATCGCAGTGGCGGGTGCCTCCAGTGCCGTCATGGCGCACCTGGCCGACCGGGTCGGGGCGCGCCGGCTGCTGTGGATTGCCCTGTTCGCCTGGAGCGGGCTCCTTGTTCTCCTCAGTGCGGCCCCGGAGAAATGGCTGTTCGTCGTGGCCCTCATCTTGGTGGAGATCGCCGGCGGCAGCATCGACACGGCCATGAACGCCGAGGTGTCGCACCGGCTCATCGGCCACCCCGCCGCCCTCGTCCGCTTCCATGCCCTCTTCAATTGCGGCGCCCTGTGCGGGGCCGCCATTGCCGGTCTCCTCCTGCACGCCGGCGTGTCATGGCGCTGGGTCTGGCCCGGCGTCGCCGCCGTGGCGCTGGTGGTCGGCGTGTGGGCGTTGGCCACCGAAGCGGACGTGCCACCGGTCCGCGTCGGCCCCGACGGCGAGCACGCCCGCACCGCCCACCCCATCCGCCGGCTGCAGCGGGACGGCCTCCTGGTGCTCCTCGTCGTCTTCGCCCTGGCCGAGATCACCGAGGGCGGCGTCGACACCTGGGGCGTCCTCTTTCTGCGCAACCACCTGGCCACCGGGGTCCTCCTCGGAGCCGGCGCCTACGTGGTCGGCCAGTCGGTGGCCGCCACCACCCGCAGCGCCGGCGGCGCGCTGCTGGGTCGTCTCTCGGCCCGACACGCCCTCATCGTCGGCGGCTGCGTGGCCGGTGGTGGCATCCTGCTCGAATCACTGGTCCCCTGGTCGGTGGTGGCCGCCGTCGGGCTCGCCCTCGGCGCCGGCGGGGCCTCGTTGTTCTGGCCGCTGGTGATGAGCCGGGTCAGTGTCCTGGCCACCCAGGTGGTAAGCGCGGTCGGCACGTTCACCGCCGCCGGGTACATCGGGTGGGTGGCCGGGGCCCCGGTGGTCGGTTGGGTCTCCCAGACCTATGGCGCCCAGCGGGGGCTGCAGGTCCTGGCCCTGGCCGCATTCGGGGTGGCGCTGGCCTCGCTCCTGTGGAGGGAGCGCAGGCCGCCCGCGAGCCGGACGGGGTAACCTCACCCATTCCCATGCTGCTTCCCAGTATCGAGACACCGGACGACCTCAAGGCCCTCAACCACGAAGAACTGACCACCCTGGCCGAGGAGATACGTACCTTCATCGTGGACACCGTCACCACCACCGGCGGGCACCTCGGGTCGAACCTGGGCGCGGTGGAGCTGACACTGGCCGTGCACCGGGTCTTCGATTCACCGCGCGACGTCGTGTTGTTCGACACCGGCCACCAGGCCTACGTCCACAAGCTGATCACCGGTCGCCGCTACGGCTTCCAGACCCTCAAGCAGGCCGGCGGCATGTCGGGCTACCCGAACCGGGCCGAGTCCGAGCACGACTGGATCGAAAACAGCCACGCCTCGACCGCCCTCTCCTACGCCCACGGGCTGGCCAATGCCTTCGCGTTACGGGGCGACGCCGAGAAGCGCAGGGTCATCGCCGTCGTCGGTGACGGCGCCCTGACGGGGGGCATGGCCTATGAAGCCCTCAACAATCTGGGCCATAGCGGCATCCCGGTGGTCATCGTCCTCAACGACAACGGTCGCTCCTATGCCCCCACGGTGTCCCACCTGTCGCAAAGCCTGACCAACCTGCGACTCAACCCGACCTATACCCAGACGCGCGAACGGATCCGCACGCGCCTGCGTGACCTGCCCGCTCTCGGACCCCTGGCCTACTCGAGCGTGCACTCGGTGACCAATGCCCTGCGCGAGATGGTGGCACCGCACACCTTCTTCGAGGCCCTCGGCGTCCGGTACGCCGGCCCCATCGACGGCCATGACGTCGAGCTGATGGAACAGGCCTTCGCGCACGCCGCCGAGTGGAGCGGCCCCATCGTCGTCCATGTCCTGACCCAGAAGGGCCGGGGCTACGCCCCGGCCGAAGAGGACGACATCCAACGCCTCCACGACGTGAAGGCCACCAAGCCCGTCACGCTCGACAATACGATCGGCAGCTCCGCTGGACCGGCCGTGGGTGGTTCTGCCGGGGCCGATGCCGGCGGCGTCGCCTCTCCCGGCTCCACCCCAGAGGCCGAGGTCCACGACTCACCGCGCCGCGCCACCACCTACGGGAATGCGTTCACCCAGGCGCTGCTCGAGGCGGCCGACGACGATGAACGGATCGTCGCGCTCACCGCCGCCATGCCCGGCCCCACCGGGCTGCTCCCGTTCCAGGCCCGCTTCCCCGACCGCTTCTTCGACGTCGGGATCGCCGAGCAGCACGAGGTCACCTCGGCGGCGGGCATGGCCATGGGCGGCATCCGCCCGGTGGTGGCGGTCTACTCGACCTTCTTCAGCCGAGCCTTCGACCAGGCCAACCTCGACGTCGGCCTGCACGGCGCCCCCGTGGTCTTCGTGCTCGACCGGGCCGGGATCACCGGCGATGACGGGCCGAGCCATCACGGCATCCTCGACATGGCCCTGAGCCTCGCCATCCCCGGCATGACGGTCTTCGCCCCCTCGGCCGCCGAGGAGGTCGGCCCGATGCTCGCCACCGCGCTGACCCTCCCGGGGCCGTCCACCATTCGCTTCCCCAAGACGGCGCCCCGTCACGTCGACGACCACGAGGTGGGATCGGGCTTGCGCGCCCGCAAGTTGCGCACGGGCGACGGATCGATCTGTCTCCTGGCCGTCGGCAAGTTGGTCGAGGCCTGCCTCGCCGCGGCCGAGGAGTTGGCCGAGGGAGGCATAGAGGCCACCGTGTGGGACGTCCGGGTGGTCTCGCCCCCGGATGCCGACATGCTGGCCGACGCCGGCGACCACGCGCTGGTGGTCACCGCCGAGGATGGCGTCCGCCACGGTGGGGCCGGGGCCTTCCTGGTCGATGCCATGACCGCCACTGCGGCATCGCAGGGCGCCCGCAGCCCCGTGACGCGCGTCCTCGGAGTCCCGCGTCAATACCTGGCTCAGGGGAAGGCCGATGACATCCTGACCAGCCTCGGTCTCAGTGGTGCCGGCATTGCCGAGAGCGTGCGCGAGGCGCTGCTGTTGGTGGCCGACCAGCAGCCCACCTAATCCTTTCCGTTGGCTCCGTTGGCCCGCACGAAGTCGTTCACGGCGTAGTACGCATCGATCGACTCGCCGGCGTCGCCCCAGAACCCCTCGAGCACGTCATAGGCCATGTGCCCTTGATTCACGTAGTGATTGTTCACGTCGGTGATCTCCAGCTCGTCGCGGTCCGACGGCTCCAGGGTGCGGATGATGTCGAAGACCGAGGCGTCGTAGCAGTAGATCCCGGTGACGCCGAACATGCTGGCCGGCGCCTCGGGCTTCTCCTCGATCCGCACCACCCGGCCGGCATCGTCGAGGACCGGGACGCCGAGGTGGCGCAGGTGCTCGGGCTCGTCGACGGCGGTGAGCAGGATGCGCGCGCCCGACGGGTCGGCCCGAAAGGCGTCGACCATCGGCTTGATCGAGCGCTCCATGACGTTGTCGGCCAGCATGACGAGGACCGGGTCACCGTCGGCAAAGCCCTCCGCCTCACCCAGGGCCTCGGCAATGCCGCCGGCCTGGTGCTGATAGCCGTATTGGAGCCGGCTGACCCCGAATGCGTTCCCGTTGCCGAGCAACCGCAGGAACTCGCCGGCGTGGGTACCCCCGGTGACGAGCATGATCTGGTCGATCCCGGCGTTCACCAGGGCTTCGATGGACCAGGCGATCATGGGCCGGTCGTAAATCGGCAGCAGGTGCTTGTTGGTGATGCGGGTGAGCGGGTAGAGGCGCGAGCCCGTACCCCCCGCCAGTAGGACACCCTTCATCGCCTCACGCCCTCCCGAACATCATTGGCCCCGTTCACGCCGTTCGTACCCCGCCTGCCTAGTCGAAAGTGAGGACACCGCGCGCCACGCGGCCGGCGTGCATCTCGTCCACCACGTCCCCGAACAGGGCCAGCGGTCGCGTGAGCGACACCAACTCATCGAGCATGAGCTGCCCCGACAGGTACAGGTCCACCATCAGGGGGATGTCGTGATGGGGTCGAGCCGAGCCGTAGCGGCAGCCGATCAGCGCCCGGTCGACGTAGGCCAGCGCATTGACATCCACCGACACCTCGGTGCCCCGGGGCGGAATGCCGATGGCCACGGCCGTCCCACCCCAGTCCAGACAATCGAGGGCACTGCGCAGCACCGCCGGGTGCCCAACACAGTCAAAAGCCCAGGTCACGCCGCCCAACGGGAAGAGCGCGCCGGCGGCCGACTCCCGGTTGGCCGGGGTCAGCTCACGCACCGCCTCCGCCGCGTCCGATGTGGACGCGTCGACGAAATGGGTGGCGCCGAACTGACGGCCCAGGCTCTCCTTGGAGGCCATGGTGTCCACCGCCACGATCCGGGTGGCGCCGGCGATGCGCAGGCCCTGGATCACGTTGAGGCCGACGCCGCCGACGCCGAAGACGGCCGCCGTGTCGCCGGGCCGCACCTTGGCCCGGTTGAGCACCGAGCCCACACCGGTCAGCACGCCGCAGCCGATAAGGCAGGCCGAGGACAGAGGCACCTCCTTGGGAATGCGCACCGCCTGGACCTCACTGACCACCGTCATCTCGCTGAAGACCGAGGCGGCGGCAAAGTTGGACGCCGGATCGCCCTTGAAGGTGAACGGCGTCGTGATGTTGCCCAACGAGCTCTTGCACCACGTCGGGTGCCCCGTGCTGCAGGCCCGGCACGCCCCGCAGCTGGCCAGGGTGGCGATCACCACGTGGTCGCCCGGCTTGACCGAGGTGACTTCCGAACCGACGGACTCCACCACGCCGGCGCCTTCGTGGCCGAGCACGGCCGGGGCCGGGAAGGGAATGGTGCCGTCGATGACCGACAGGTCGGAATGGCACACCCCGGCCGCCACCATCTCGATCCGCACTTCCTTGGGGCCGGGGGCGCGCACCTCGAGCGCGTCCGTGACCTCTACCCCTTCACCGGTGTACACGATCCCTCGCATCTAGCTGCTCCTCTCGTAGGGCACGACGTGATCTTGCCTGGCGGCGTGGCGCCGGCGCAGTTCGCGCTTGAGCACCTTCCCACCGGCGTTCAACGGCAGGGCGTCGACCAGCACGACCTGGCGTGGCACCTTGTAGTTGGCCATGGCGTCGCGGGCCCAGGCCATGACGCTCTGAGCCAACGTGTCACTCTCGGCGACGTCCGGTGCCGGCACGATGTAGGCGCACCCCACCTCACCCATGCGCTCGTCGGGGACGCCGATGACCGCGATCTGAGCCACCCCGTCGTGGGTGCGCAGCATGGCCTCGATCTCGGCCGGGTAGGCGTTGAAGCCCCCGACGACGAACATGTCCTTCAGACGATCGGTGACGGTGACGTTGCCCTCGGCGTCCACGACCCCGACGTCCCCGGTGTGTAACCACCCGGCGGCATCGATGGCGGCCGCGGTCGCCTCGTCGTCGCCCCAGTAGCCGGACATGACGGTGTAGCCCCGCACCACGATCTCCCCCGGCTCGCCCACGCCGACGCTCGACCCGTCGGCCACCACGTCGACCTCGAGGCCCGGAATGGCCCGCCCCGACGTCCCGGCGATCACGTCGGGGGGATCGCTGCGCCGGCACATGGTGACCGTGCCGCACGACTCGGTCAGACCGTACGCGGTCAAAACGGTCGAGAACCCAAGTTGGTCCCGCATGGCGTGCACCAGCTCGACCGGCACCACCGCCGCGCCCGTGACCCCCAACCGCAACGACGAGAGGTCGTACTCCTCACGCCGAGGATCGGCCAACAACGTCTGGTACAGCGTCGGCGGCCCCGGCAACACGGTGATCCGCTCGGCCGGTATCCGCTCCATCACCGTGGCCGCGTCGAAGACCGCTTCGGGCACCACGGTCGCCCCCGCCATCAGGCAGGCCAGGATCCCGGCCTTGTAGCCGAAGGTGTGGAAGAACGGGTTGACCACCAGGTAGCGATCACCGGCGGCCAGGCCGACGATGGATGCCCACGCCCCGAAGGTCCGCAGACTCTGGGCGTGCGTGGTCGCCGCGCCCTTGGGGTAGCCCGTGGTGCCCGAGGTGAAGATCACGTCCGAGACGTCGTCGGGACCGATGGCGTCCGCCCGCCGGGCCGCTTCGGCCGGGTCGATGCGCTCGCCCGCTGCGAGATACGCCTCCAGACCGACGACGCCGTCCCGCTCCGCCCCACCACCTTCGTCGCGCAGCAGCACCGTCCGCTTCAGATCGCCGACGTCTTCACCACTGAGCAGGTCGGGATAGTCGACCCCGAGGAAGCCGCGCACGGTGAAGAGGGTGGTGGCTCCCGAGGCGCGCAGGAGGTAACTGGCCTCGGCCCCCTTGAAGCGCGTGTTCATCGGTACCAGCACCGCCCCGGCGCGCAAGACGCCCAACGCCGCCAGCATCCACTCGGCACAGTTGGGCGCCCACATGGCCACGCGCTCCCCGGGCCCGACACCGTCGGCCATACAACCCCGGGCGTAGCGGTCGACCGCTTCGGCCAGCGCCGCGAAGGAGAGGCGCGTCTCGCCGTCGACCAGCGCCTCGGCGTCGGCGAAGCGGGTGGCCCCGTCGGCCACCAGCCGGGGAATGGTGCCCCAGGTCAGATCGGCCCGCGGATCCTCGTCGTCCGCCGGTGCGCCGCCGATCCCCGATCCGGCCGCGTCGCGTTCCACCGAGGTGCTTGAGGGCGGCCTCACGGGTGCTGGCTGCTCACGGAGATGACCTCCCCGCTCAGGTACGACGAGTAGTCGCTGGCCAGGAACACGATCACGTTGGCCACCTCCCAGGTCTCGGCGCCGCGCCCGAAGAGCTCGCGCCGGCGCAGGACGGCCAGGTCCTCGTCGGGGATGGCCCGATTGAGGAACGGGTGCTCGGCCAGACTGGGCGACACCGCGTTGACCCGCACACCCGACGGCGCCGCCTCGGCGGCGGCACATCGGGTGAGCGCCATCACGCCGGCCTTGGCCGCGGCGTAATGCGCCTGGCCCGGTTGGGCCCGCCAGCCCAGGACCGAGGCGTTGTTGACGATGACCCCGCTCCCCCGGGGCAACAGGTGGGTCAAGGCGGCCCGGGTGCAGCGGAACGTCCCGGTCAAGGTGATGTCGAGCACGGTGGACCACTGCTCGTCGGTCATCTCGACCAGCGGCACCGTGCCCCCCAACCCGGCGTTGTGCACCGCCACATCGAAGTGGCCGAAGTGCTCGATGGCGGCGGCATAGAGGGCACCGACCTGCGTCTCGTCGGTCACGTCGCAGGCGACGGCATGGACCTGGCCACCGGTCTCGGCCCCGAGGAGCTCGGCCGTTTCGGCCAGGCGACGCTCGTGGGCGTCGGACACCACCACCGCCGCGCCCTCCTCCAGGCAACGACGGGCCGTGGCCGAGCCGATGCCCGTGCCGGCGGCGGCGGTGACGATGACGACCTTGCCGGCGAGCAGGGCGTGCCCGGTCGGGGGCGGGGGCGGTGGCCGGGGATCGAACGACGACTGGAGGCTCACGCCACCCCTTTCGGCTCGGGCGGGAGACCGAGCACCCGTTCGCCGATGATGTTGCGCTGTATCTGGTTGGACCCGCCGTAGATGGTCTCGGAGCGGGAGAAGAGGAACGAGCGCTGGAACGGGCTCAGCTCATAGGGCTCCGCCTCCAGCGCGGTGGCGGACGGTCCGAGCACATCGAGCGCCAGCTCACCCAGCCGGCGATGCCAGCTGCCCCAGTACAGCTTGGCGATCGAGGCTTCGGGCGGAGCGACCGGGCCGTCCACACCCGACAGGCTGCGCAACGTGTTGTAGCGCATGATGGTCAATTCGGCGTGGGCCCGCGCCAGGCGCTGCCGCAGCACGGGGTCGGCGGACCGTCCGTTCTGCTGCGCCACGGCGATGATCCGGTCCAGCTCGCGCACGAAACTCACCTGGTACCCCAGGAGCGCCACGCCGCGCTCGAAGGACAGGGTGGCCAGGGCCACCTTCCAACCGTCACCGACGTCCCCCACCACGTTGTCGACGTGGGTCCGGGCGCCGTCGAAGAACACCTCGTTGAACTCGCTGGTCCTGGTCAACTGCATGATCGGCCGGATCTCGACGCCGAGCTGGTCCATGGGCACCAAGAGATAGGACAAACCCCGGTGCCGCTTCGAGCCGGGATCGGTACGGCACACCACGAAGCACCAGTCGGACTGATGGGCCAGCGAGGTCCACACCTTCTGCCCGGTGATCACCCACTCGTCCCCGTGGCGGACCGCCGTGGTCTTGACGTTGGCCAGGTCGCTGCCGGCATCGGGCTCGGAGTAGCCCTGGCACCACAGCTCGGTTCCCTCCCGGATCGGCGGCAGGAACCGTTCCTTCTGCGCCTCGGTCCCGAAGTGGATCAACGTCGGACCGAGCAGGCCTTCACCCAGAATGCTGACCCGGCCCGGCGCCAGCGACCGGGAGTACTCCTCGTTGAAGATGACCTGCTCGGTCATCGACGCCCCCCGCCCGCCGTACTCGGCCGGCCAACCCAGGCAGGTCCAGCCGGCGTCGGCCAGCACACGTTCCCACTTGAGCCTGGTCTCGAAGCCGAAGGTCTCGTCCCCCGAACCACCCCGGCCTCCCAACGCGGCGAACTCGCCGACCACGTTGGCCGCGAGGAACCGGCGCACCTCGGCGCGGAATGCCGTGTCGGCCGGGCGGTCTCGCAGGTCCATGGCCCAGGAAGCGTACCAATGCGCCGCCCTCGCTCTGACGGGGCGTCAGGTTTGGCTGACCGGTTCCAAAAGGGCTGGTGAGGGGCGAGATCTTCCGCCGGCGTGCCTCGTGGAGGCCGGCGCGGCCGGGACTATCGGCGACCGCCCACCCGGCCCAGGAACGGCACGAGCCCGTTGAAGAAGGCGTTGGTGGGGTACGCCCCGGCCGGATCGTTGTGGGAGTAGGTGCTCTGGTAGTTGGCCAGGGTGAGGTTGCGCATGGGGATGCCCGACTGCTGGGCCAGGATCTGGGCGTCGGCTGGCACGGACGCTCCGCCCAGGCGGGCGCCGAAGGCGTAGATCCGCAGGTTCTTCGGCAGGTCGTGGCCCATCGTGGCGTCGACATTGAGCACGCTCTGGCTCGGATTGGCGTTGCCGTTGGCCACGGCCCCGCTGTCGTCGGTCAAGCGCTGTGGGAAGTACCACTCCACGCCGTCCACGTTCTGCATCCCCGCCCCCGAGAACATGGTGGCGAAGCGGGTGATGGGCGTGAGGGCGCCCGCCCCGTTCCAGCCGTGCACCGGGCCCTGTGCCGCAACGCCCTGGCCGAGGTGCCCCTGCGCCGCCAGCAAGCTGGCCGGTGAGGTGGCGGCGTTGAGGGCGTAGCCGTACTGGCCGACGTTGGTCACCGGGACCGGGGGCACGATGTCCGTCGGGAGGAGGCCCGACGTCTGGCCCAACGAGGGCGCGTTCGGGTCCAGGAGCGCCGAGGCCGATCCGGTGGCTTCGAACAAGCCGGCATAGGGGGCGACGATCCCACCGAAGGACAGCCAGGGGCTGGCGCCGGGGGCGTCGAGCGCCTGGAGGGCCTGGGTCGCCGTCTGGGTGCTCACCGGGGTCGGGCTGCTGCCGCCGTCGATGTAGACCAGGCCGGCCAGGTTGTGGGCTCCGGCCTGGCCACCGAAGTCCCACGTGGCATAGGCCGTGACCACGGTCCCACCGAGGGAGTGGCCACCGAGCACCACCTTGCCCCCGAGCTTGGCGGCGGCACCGATCACCACGCGCAGGTCCTGGACGGCCACGTTCATGCCCCATTGCTTGGCGAACTGGACGGTCGAGGGCGCCACGTTCTGGATGTGATGCGTGATGCTCGGGTTCTTGATGTAGCCCAGGTAATAGTTGTAGAGCTGGGTGACGGTGGCCTGATGGTTCTTGAAGCGGTTCAGCACCGACTGGTCCTCCAGCAAATTCTCCCGACGCTCGACCGACCAGACCTGCCAGCCGCTGGTCTTCGAGACGATCCACCGGGCCAGCGGCACGAAGTACGCCGCCCCGGCCGAGGTGCCCGGCTCCAAGACGAGGACGTTCTTGGCGCTGCTCGGTCCGACCTTGATGACCCCGACCCGGTTGTACTTGGCCGGGGTGGCGGGAGCGGCGAAGCCCCGCATCCAGGTGACGTGCAACGGCGGCGCCGATGCCTGGGCCGGCGAACCGGCGATCACGCCCGGCCCGACGCTCGACAGGACCACCGTCGCACAGCCAACGGCCAGCGCCGCCGAGACGACGCGCTTGGACTTCCGGATCGAATTCACGGTGCCGAACATAGATCGCCCGGGACGCGCTGGACCGGCGCAGTCGAACCCGCAGCGCCCCGACTCCGTGAGGGCGGCGCCCCAGGCGACGATGGAGGAAGGCGCGTCGGCGGCTTCGACGGCGTGATCGGGGCCGAATTCGGGTCTCGGCGCAACGGATCACCGGGGCGAAGAGCGCATCCGCCTCGCCTTTGCGATACTCAGTGAAGCAAAAGAGGAGTCCAGATGGCCTACAACGAAGCTCGGCTCGTCCACGATGCCGACGCCCACATCATGGAGACACCCACCTGGCTGAGGGACCACGCCGAGGCACCCTTCCGCGATCGCCTCCCGGTGCTCAAGTACTCGAGCGGCAACGAGCTGCGCCAGACCGGGAGTCCCGAAGCGCAACAGCGCGACCTGGTGGCCTCCTTCGAGCAGCTCCGGGACCGCCATCGATCCCCTGACTACCGGGCCACCGAAGCGGTCGAGATCATGCAACGCAAGAACTTCGCCGCCACGGGGGCGTTCGTCGCCGAAGATCGGCCCCGGGCCCTGGACCTCTTGGGCTTCAGCAGCCAGCTGGTCTTCAACACCTTCCACAACGGGCGCCTGCACGAACTCGAGCACGCCGCCGACGTCGATCTGGCCTATGCCGCCGCCCGGGCCCACAACCGCGGCATGCTCGAGTTCTGCTCGGTCGACCCCCGGCTCCTGGCCTCGTGCTACGTCCCGATGGTCGACCCCACGAGGGCACTGCGCACGGCCGAGGACGCCATCGAAGCGGGGGCGGCGGCGCTGTTGGTGGCGTCGGGTTGCCCGCCCGCCTTCTCCCCCAGCCACCTCGATCTCTTCCCCATCTGGGCCCTGGCCCAGGATGCCGGTATCCCGGTCGTGTTCCACGTCGGCGGCACCGGCGAGCTGATCGATCCGCACTACTTCGTGAACGGCCTGCCCATTCCCCACGACTTTCACGGGGGTGACGAGAACTTCCGCTCGGTCGACTACATGGGCATCCCGGGACCGCCGGCCCAGACCCTGGCCACGCTCATCTTCGACGGCGTCCTCGAGCAGTTCCCTGATCTGCACATCGGGGTCATCGAGCAGGGCGCGGTCTGGGTGCCGTCGTGGCTCCGTCAGATGGAGTCGGCCTTCGAGGCCTTCCATCGACATGAGGAGCGTCTGCAAGGGCTCTCGCTCCGTCCCAGTGAGTACGTCCATCGACAGGTGCGCTTCACCCCGTACCCGACCGAGGACGTCGGCTGGATCGTCGAGCAGGGCGGCGCCGACCTGGTGATGTTCTCGTCGGACTATCCCCACGTCGAAGGGGGGCGCAAGCCGATCGAACGCTTCGAGGCCTCGCTGGGTGATGCCGGTGAGGAGGTGCGCCGGGCTTTCTATGTCGACAACTTCCTCTTCCTGATGGGCCACGCCGGGTCGCGGCTGGCCGCGTGAGCGCCGGCGAAGGAGCGACCGGGGACGCCGTCATCGGCGGGCACGTCGAGCCCGGCTTCGAAGGGGTGAGGGACGCCTTCGCCCACAACTTCGAGGTCGGGCGCGAGGTGGGGTCGGCCTTCTGCCTGCACGTAGGCGGCCACAAGATGGTCGACATCTACGGCGGCACCTTTGACCGCAAGGGGAGCCGACCCTACGACCAGGACACCCTCCAGTTGGTCTTCTCCACCACCAAGGGTGCCACCGCGGCCTGCGCCAACCTGCTGGCCCAGCGGGGCCAGCTCGACCTCGACGCGCCGGTGTCCGCCTACTGGCCCGAGTTCGCGCAATCGGGAAAGGCCGATATCCCCGTACTCCTCCTGCTCTCGCATCAAGCCGGCCTCCCCGCCATCGATGCGTCCCTCAGCCCCCAGGAGATCCAGGCCTGGGACCCAATCGTGGCGGCCCTGGCCGAACAGAAGCCGCTGTGGGAGCCCGGTACCGCCCACGGCTACCACGCCTTGACCTACGGGTGGCTGGTCGGTGAGGTCGTCCGTCGCGTCAGTGGGCGCTCGCTGGGCACGTACTTCGCCGAGGAGATCGCGCAACCCCTGGGGTTGGACTTCTGGATCGGCCTGCCCGAAGACCTCGAGCACCGGGTCTCCCCCATTGTCGGAGGTCTGGTGCCCCCGGGCGGCGCCGCCGAGGTGATGCCGGCCGACTTCAGCACCACCCTCCTCGCCCGGGCGCTGAACGTCGGTGGTGCCTTCTCCGACGCAGGGTGGATGAACCGCCCGGACTGGCACGCCGCGGAGGTGCCGGCCGCCAACGGCATCACCAATGCGACCTCGCTCTCGCGCCTCTATGCCGGCCTCATCGGGACCGTCGAAGGCGGACCGGCGGAGTCGATCCTGACCACCGAGCAGGTGGACCAGGCCCGCCGGGTGCGTACCTTCGGAGCCGACCAGGTGTTCTTGTCACTTGGCTTTCCCATGGAACAGCACATCGGCCAAGGCTTTTGGATCTCCAGCCCATTCGCTCCGTTCGGCGGCGAAGCCTCGTTCGGCCACACCGGCGCCGGCGGCTCCTACGGCTTCGCCGATCCCGAGAACAACCTGGCCGTCGGGTACGTGATGAACAAGATGCAATCCGGCATGCTGGGCGATCCCCGGGCGCGTCGGCTCATCCGGGCTTGCTACGCGGCCGTGGGGGCGGAGCCGAAATACTTTTAGACACCGGGAGGTTGTACGTGTGGAGGAGTGATCGATTGTGTTGACGCGCAAGTCCAGAAAGAAGGATCCGGTGGAGTACGAAGTCACCAAGACCGAGGACGAGTGGCGCGAACTGCTCCCCCGAGATCGCTACGCCGTGCTGCGCAAGGCGGGTACCGAGCCGGCCTGGTCGGGCGAACTGCTCCACGTCGATGGCGCTGGCGTGTTCCACTGTGCCGCCTGCAATGCGGAATTGTTCGACACCGATGCCAAGTTCGAATCGGGAACGGGCTGGCCCAGCTTCGATCGAGCGAAGTCGGCCGGCACTATTTTGGAGCACACCGATCGCACCTTCGGCATGGCGCGCACGGAGATCGTGTGCGCGCGATGTGGCGGCCATCTGGGCCATGTGTTCCCCGACGGGCCCACCGACACCGGGCTGCGGTACTGCGTGAACTCGCTCTCGCTGACCTACGAGCAGAACGAGGACGATGCCTCGAAGGACGGCGGCCCAGCGGACTGACATGCGGCGAGGCGACCCTCGACGACATCGAAGACGCCGGCCAGGCGCGTGGCGCCGCGATCATGGCCCAAACGCCTGAGCAACGACTCGCCCAGGGCCAGCGCGGCGCAGATCTCGAAGACGTCCTCCTTCACGAAGTCGATCGTCGTCGCGAACCGGACCGGCGATGGGCCCGAGCCAGGGTCAGGCCCCCGACCATCGTCGTGGCCGCCCCCACCGTGAGCAGGGCCACAGCGATCCGGTGGTGCCCCAGGGCCAGCAGGGCGGCGACGAGGCGCTGGCCCACCGCCAGTCCGAATGAGGTGATCAGCCAGGGCGACACTCATACCTCGACGGCCTGCGCGTCGGACGCCGACCCGCCGTCCATGCCGTTGACGCCGTCGTCGGTGTTCTCGGTGGCCGCCCGGCGCTCGGTGCGCTGCACATCGGCGGTGGCGAAGCGGAGGCTGGGTCCGATCTCATCGGCGGTGATCTCGACCTTCGAACGGTGCTCCCCCTCCTCCGTCTCCCAGCTGCGCTGCTCGAGTCGACCGGTCACGACCACGCGCATGCCCTTGGAAAGACTCAACGCCACGTTCTCGGCCAGGTCCCGCCAGCACACGACGTCGAAGAACGAGGTGGCCTCCTGCCATTCCTGGGTCGCCCGATCCTGCCAGCGTCGATTGACGGCCACCCCGAGCTGGGCCGTCGCCTGCCCCTCACGGGTGTAGCGGATTTCCGGCTCTCGGGTCAGGTTGCCCGTGATGGTCGTGGTGTTGGCCATGGCGTGCTCCTCGCTTTCGCACTGCGCCCGCACCTGCGGGGCATCGGGCAGTGTGGGGGCGTCGCCTTGCCCCGAACCTTGCCGAGATCCTTGCCCGGCCGGGATTCTTCAGCGGTGGATGGCTCCGGCTCGCCGGACGACACTCCGGATCAGGTGCCGCCCGTAGCGCCGGGACAGTCGGCCCCTGGTTGGAGATTCCACACCGCCAGGACCTCGGGTGGCGCCGCCCCCGGGCACGGGGCTCCGAGATAGCTCGATACGTAGGTCCAGGAGGCGGCTCCCGCCGACTGGGTGAAGATCCCGCAACAGCCTTGGTCTTGCATGGCGATCTGCGTCTGCATGCTGGCGGTCGATGAGGGGACGAAGCCGGCCATGGCCCAGTAGGTCTGGGTGGACGGGAGGAAGGCGTAGTACACCGAGCCCGGAGCGGTGCCCACCACCTGGTCGGCCGCCAAGCCGGAGTGGGCCAGATAGGCCGCGAGCAAGCCGCTCTTGATGGACGGCGAGGCGACGAGATTGCGCGCCCCGCTCGCGGTGGTGGTGCTGGTCGAGCTCGTGCCCGAAGCTGCCGATGTGGTCGTGACGTGCGGCGCCGTCGTCGCCGATGACGTTTGGCCCGGGGAGCCGTTGCTGCAGCCGGTGAGCACCAGGCTCGCGAGCACCACGGCCGGGATCATCGCCCCGCGCCACCGACGCGTCATGTTCACGGGCGACTGTGTACACCCGGGTTACACCCGGGTGTGTCAGACGTCGAGGAAACGGCGAATGGCAATGGCCGACCCCAAGGAGCCGATCACCACGCCCACAATGACCACGACCATGTCGGTGAGGATGACCTCTCCGCCTGACATGTGCATGGCGCCCAGGATGTTTCCGGTGCCGGAGCCATTCCCGTAGTGGTTGATCACTGCATAGAGGGCGTAGACCGCCAGCGCGGCCAATCCGGAACCCAAGAGTCCCTGGATCATTCCTTCGGACATGAACGGCACCCGGATGAACCAGTTCGTGGCCCCCACGAGTTTCATCACCGAGACCTCACGTCGACGGGCGAAGATGGCCATGCGGATGGAGTTCAGGATCAGGACGGCGGCCGAGACGATCAGGATCACCGCCACGCTCAGGAACACCCATTTGAAGATGTTGATCACCGTTTCTTCGGTATGGATCTGCTGCGAGGGTTCGGTGACCGCCAGGACCCCCTCGGTGCCCTGGAATGCCTTCACCACCTGGGCCGCGTCGGGCAGCGTCTGCGGGGTGCACCAGTAGGAGGTGGGCATCTCGGCCACCGTCGTCGAGGCGACGACATCGGAGGGCAGCAGCTTGCGGGCCTCGGTGAAGTTCCGCTGCTTGCCCCAGAACGCACACGGCTGGCGGATGTAGCTCAACTGGGAGATTTCGGTTCCCACCGCGGCGGTCTCGTGGGCACTGGCGTTCGGCGCCATCCACACCGTGACCTGTGTGCCCCGCTCCCACTCACCCGACGCATTCGCCGCGCCTTGGCGGAGCAGCAGGGCGGCGCCCACCAGCGTCAGCGACACGGCCACGGTCAACACCGCGGCCACGGTCATCAGCCGGTTGCGCCAGAGATTCGAGCCGGTCTCGCGAACGACATAGTCAATGGAGACCGGCATCAGCCGCCCGAAATTCCCGTGCTGAGCTCCACGCCCTGCAGGGTCGTGCCGTCAATGCCGTACACGCCGCGTGCTTGGTCTCGCACCATGTTCCCGTTGCTGAGTTCAATGACGCGGCGGCGCATCTTGTCCACCAGTACTTCGTCGTGCGTGGCCACCACCACCGTAGTGCCGGTGCGGTTGATGCGGTCCAACAGTTGCATGATGCCCTGACTCGTCTGGGGGTCCAGGTTCCCGGTCGGCTCGTCGGCCATCAGGATGAGCGGGCGGTTCACGAAGGCGCGCGCCACGGCCACCCGTTGCTGCTCGCCACCGGAGAGCTCACCCGGCAGATTGTTGGTCTTCTTGGCCAGACCCACCAGGTCAAGCACCTGTGGTACCTGGTTGGCCACCACATGGCGGGGTCGGCCGATGACCTCGAGGGCGAAGGCGACGTTCTCAAACACGGTCTTGTTGGGCAGCAGCCGAAAGTCCTGGAAGACGCAGCCGATGTTGCGGCGGAGGTAGGGGACGCGCCATTTGGGCAGGTCGACAATGTCGCGGCCGGCCTCCCAGATGTGGCCACCGGGGTCGGGCAGCTCCTCGCGGAGCAAGAGCCGGATGAACGTGGTCTTTCCCGACCCGGACGAGCCGACCAGGAAGACGAATTCGCCCTTGTCGATTTCGACCGAGATGTTGCGCAGAGCGACAGTTGACCCTTTGTAGGTCTTGGTGATGTTGTCGAAGCGGATCATGATGTGGGAAGACCGGCATCCACCGCACAGCGGTGGCGCAGCAGCCAAATACTAACGGCCTCCGCGACCCCACTGGGGTCACCTTCTGCAGTGCTGGTCAGACGGTCGGTACTCAGGAATTTTCGCGTTGTCGCCGCAGTTCGGCTTCCATGAAGGCTTCGAGGTCGCCGTCGAGCACTGCATCCACATTGCCGGTCTCGTACGAGGTACGCAAATCCTTGACCAACTGGTATGGGGCCAGGACGTAGGACCGGATCTGGTTGCCCCACGCGTTGTCGCCCCGATCACCACTCAAGGCGTTCATCTCGGCCCGACGTTCCTGACGCGCCCGCTCGGCCAACTTGGCTCCGAGGATCTGCATGGCCTTGGCCTTGTTCTGATGTTGACTGCGCTCGTTCTGCACCGAGACCACGATCCCGCTGGGGAAATGGGTCAGCCGAATGGCCGAGTCGGTCTTGTTCACGTGCTGGCCACCGGCACCCGACGACCGGTAGGTGTCGATACGCAGGTCTTTCTCGTCGATCTCCACCTCACTCGAGACATCTTCCAGAAACGGGGTGACGTCCATCGAAGCGAAACTGGTCTGACGCCGTCGCTGCGAGTCGAAGGGCGACATGCGCACCAGGCGGTGCACGCCGCGCTCGGTGGCCAAGAGCCCGTAGGCGAACCGCCCGCGCACAATGAACGTGGCCGACAGCAGGCCGGCCTCTTGCCCCTCCGTCGCTTCATCCAACTCGACCGTGAAGCCGCGTCGCTCCGCCCACCGCTGGTACATCCGCAACATCATCTCGGTCCAGTCCTGCGCGTCGGTACCGCCGGCGCCGGCGTGCAGTTCGACCACGGCATCCTTCTCGTCGTACTCACCCGAAAAAAGTGATTGCACTTCGAGCGCCGCCAGTCGGGCGCGCAGCGCGTCAACGGATGTCACCAGTTCGGATTCGAACGACGCGTCCGGTGATCCCTCCGCCCGCGATTCGTCGACCAACTCCACCAACGCGCTGGCGTCACTCAGGTCGTTGCGCAGCCCGCTCAGTTGATCCAGGTCGGCCATGACCTGCCCGAGCTCGGTGGTGATGGCACGCGCCGAATCCCCGTCATTCCACAGGTCGGGTTTGGCCGCTTCCACTTCCAATTCGGCCCGGCGTTCGAGCAGCCGGTCCAGCCCCAGGTAGCGCTCGGCTTCGGCCAGCCGGGCTTCGGATTCTTCCAGCTCAGCCGTAAAATCCCGGGGTGCCTCGGCCGCCGACCCCTGGTCAGGCTGCGCCATGGCAGAACTTGAATTTCTTGCCGCTCCCACACCAGCAGGGATCGTTCCGCCCGACCTTCTCGTGCTCGCCCTTGACGATGGGGACCATGGCGTTCGGATCGGGCGGGGCCGGCTGTCCCTTTCTGCCTTTGGCGCCGTTGGGCGACGGTCCTCCCGCTCCCGCTCCCACTCCGGCTCCGGGATCCTGGGTCAGCGCGGGTACGTTCAAGCCCTGCTCGGCCAGAAGCGCCCCGGCCATGGCGCCGGTCTCGGCCACCGGGTCCTCGGCGGCCGCGTAGACCGCCCGTCCGAGATCGGGCTCGGCCGAGGGAGCCTGGACCGCTTCGACGTGCATGATGTAGCGCAGGTAGTCGTTGTCGATGACCTCCATCAGTTGACCAAACATGGAGTAGCCCTCCTGCTGCCAGGCGTTGAGGGGATCGGCCTGCACCGTCCAACGCAGGTGGATGCCGTCCTTGAGGTTGTCCATCTCGGCCAGGTGGTCCCGCCAGCGGGCGTCGATGAGCTGCAGCATGACGTCGCGTTCGATCTGCCGCATGGTGTCGGCGCCGTCGGGCATCGACTCGGAGTGCTGCTCGTAGTACTCGAGCCCCTCCTCGACGATGCTCTCGACCAATTCATCGGTCGTGGACGCCTGGGCCAGGTCCTCCACCGAGAACTTGGTCGGGTAGTACTGCGTCAGGCCGTCGATGAGGGCCTTGAGGTCCCACTCCTCCTGGAACTCGCTGGGACAATGCTCGGCCACCAGCGCTTCCGCCGCGCCGGCCAAGAGGTCCTCGGTCCGCTCCTCCAGGTCGTCGCCGTCGATGATCTGCAGGCGGCGCTCGTAAATGACCTTGCGCTGCTGGTTCATCACCTCGTCGTACTTGAGGGCGTCCTTGCGCATCTCGCCGTTGCGCGCCTCGACGGTGGTCTGCGCCCGCTCGATGGCTTTGGCCACCGTCTTGGACTCAATGGGGACGTCATCGGGCAGGGTGCGGCCCATGACCCAGCTCATGGCCCCGGTAGCGAAGAGTCGCAACAGCTCGTCTTCGAGGCTCAGGTAGAAGCGGCTCTCCCCCGGGTCGCCCTGGCGACCGGAGCGGCCCCGGAGCTGGTTGTCGATGCGACGGCTCTCGTGGCGCTCGCTGCCCAGCACGTACAGACCGCCCAGCTTGCGTACCTCTTCGCCCTCGGCTCGGCACCGGGCCTCGAGTGAGGCCTGCCGCCGCTTCAACTCCGCCGCCCCCTCATCGC
Organism: Acidimicrobiales bacterium; assembly: GCA_035947875.1. Classification (GTDB taxonomy): domain Bacteria; phylum Actinomycetota; class Acidimicrobiia; order Acidimicrobiales; family RAAP-2; genus Bog-473. Next base: position 12,410 of record DASZJQ010000067.1, on the reverse strand, counting down.
TGGCCAGGTCCACGCCCTCGGCCACCAGCTCGTGTTGGGCCAGGAGCTCGGCGTTGCCGCCGAGGATGATGTCCACGCCCCGGCCGGCCATGTTCGTCGCCACCGTGATCCCACCCTTGCGACCGGCCTGGGCCACCACCTCGGCCTCACGGAAGTGCTGCTTGGCGTTGAGGACGTTGTGCGGCACGCCCTCTTTCTCCAGCAACCGCGACAGCAATTCGGACTTGGCCACCGAGGCCGTGCCCACCAGAACGGGCTGGCCGACCCGGTGGCGTTCGACCAGGTCCTCGACCACGGCTCCGAATTTGGCCTCTTCGGACTTGAAGACCAGGTCGGCCTGGTCGGTCCTGATCATGTCCTTGTTGGTGGGAATGGGGACGACCGAGAGCCCGTAGGTACCGGCGAACTCGCCCGCTTCGGTTTCGGCCGTCCCGGTCATGCCGGATAATTTCTCGTACATGCGGAAGTAGTTCTGCAGGGTCACGGTGGCCCAGGTGTGGTTCTCTTCCTTGATGGTCACCCGCTCCTTGGCCTCGACCGCCTGGTGCAGGCCGTCGGACCAGCGGCGGCCGTCCAGGGTTCGGCCGGTGAACTCATCGATGATCTTCACTTCACCGCCGGCGACCAGATAGTCCTTGTCCCGTCGGTAGAGGTCCTTGGCCTCGAGCGCCTTGATCAGCTGGTGTACGTAGTTGACCGAGACGGCGTCGTAGATGTTGTCGACACCGACCGCCTTCTCCACCTTCTCGATGCCGGCCTCGAGGGGGACGACCGTCTTCTTCTCCTCGTCGACCTCGTAGTCGTCGTCTCGGGACAGGGTGCGGGCGATGGAGGCGAACTGGTAGTACAGCTGGGCCGCTTCGTCGGCCGGGCCCGAAATGATGAGCGGCGTACGCGCTTCGTCGATGAGGATGGAGTCGACCTCATCGATCATGGCGAACACGTGACCCCGCTGGGCCATGAGCTCGCGTGAGCGCGCCATGTTGTCGCGCAGGTAGTCGAAGCCGAACTCATTGTTGGTGCCGTAGGTCAGGTCCGCCGCATAGGCGGCTTTTTTCAGCATCGGATCGTCGATGTCGGCCCCGATCCGGCCCACGGTCAGTCCGAGGAACTTGTGCAGGCGACCCATCCACTCGGCGTCGCGGGTGGCCAGGTAGTCGTTGACCGTGACCACGTGCACGCCGCGCTGGTCCAGCGCGTTCAGGTACACCGGGAGGGTCGAGACCAGGGTCTTGCCCTCCCCGGTCTTCATCTCGGCGATCCACCCGAAGTGCAGGGCCATGCCGCCCATGAGCTGGACGTCGAAGTGGCGCTGCCCGAGCACCCGCCAGGCGCCTTCACGCACCACGGCATAGGACTCGATCAGGAGGTCGTCCAGCGTCTCGCCCGCATCCAATCGCTCCCGGAACTCCACCGTCTTGTGCGCCAGCGCATCGTCGCTGAGCGCCTGCATCTCGGGCTCGAGGGCGTTGACCAGCGGGACCAGCTCGGCCAGCCGCCGGACCTTCTTGCCTTCGCCTGCCTTGAGGACCTTGGTGAACACGCTCATGGAGGCCCAATGCTACCGGTCCCCCAGCCGCCCCGGCCGTCGATGGGGACCGCCGATGTGTTTGGGCTGCGTGCGGCTGACCTGGTCTTTGACCCCACACTCGCCTGCTGCAAGGTTGACGTGCCGGCACCGGCGGCCCGGGGCGTCACCGCCCGCGAACCCTACGGCGCACTCGTGGCACGCATCCCCTCGTCGCCGCCGGCCCCCGACAACCGGGAACTCGGTGGGCAGGGCTTACTTCTAAGCCGCACCATGCTCAGCAACCACAAGTTGCCTTACGTGGGTCGTTTTGCCTGCGACTGGCCTCGACTTGCAACCACAGACCCGCACGCAGCCCGGGCCATCCTACGGCGATATCCGATCGAGGATCGGCTGGCCCGCGTCCCGTGCCCCGAATTGCGGAGTCGGCACCCGATCGCCTAGTCACAGTGGGATGAGCCAGATCACGAAGCTCCTTCAGGCCAACGAGGGCTACGCCGCCGCCCGGGCCAATGTGGCCGACCCCCGCCCGGGCCGGCACCTGGCCATCGTGACCTGCATGGACGCCCGCATCGATGTGTTCGCCATCCTCGGCCTCCACCTCGGTGAAGCCCACGTGATCCGCAACGCCGGAGGCCGGGTGACCGAGGACGTCTTGCGCAGTTTGGCCCTGTCGTGTCAGGTGCTCGGGGTCGACACCGTCGTCGTCATGCAGCACACCAACTGCGGTCTCGCCGGCGTGACCGACCAGGACCTCCAGAAGCTCACCGGCGCCGACCTCGGCTTCTTCCCGATCGACGACCACGCCGCGGCGCTGCGGGAGGATATCGAGCTGCTGGCCGCCACGTCCTACCTGGCGCCGCTGACGATGATCGGTGGGTTTGTCTTCGACGTCGAGAGCGGTCGACTCGACGACCTCGTGCGCTGGGAGCGTTGACCCGGTGCTCATCCCAGGATCAGCCGGCCACCGCGATAGTCGAAGACCACCCAGCCGTAGCGGATGAGCTGGTCCGATCCCAGCAGGCCCGCCTGACCGATCGGGCCGAAGGGGGCGGTGCCGATCAACTGCCTGTACAAGGAGACGCCGGGGATCGACCAGGCCCCGCTGTGCACCAGCGGCGTCGTGATGGAGGAACACACCGTGTCCTGACGCTCGGCCAGATCCGACGGGGCCAAGTTCTCCTTCTTGGCGACCGCCGTGCTCACCACCGACTGGGAAGAACCCGTATCGACCGTGAAGGTGCGCGCCGGTCCGTCACTGAACCGCAGGGCCACATTGAGCGCCGCCTCGCCCGGCGTCAACACCACGGTGAGCGGCACGGTCGTGCCGGTCTGGCCGTCGGTCACGGTGGCCGGCGGAGGCGGGCCGACGGGGCCATGTACGACATCGTTCCCGGTTGGTGCCGTGCCTTCGGGGCCACCCAAGGTCAGAGTCTGAGCCGTGAAGTCAATCCGAACGGCGCCGAAACGGCTCAAGACGTCGGAACCGAGGAGCCCCACCGGTTGGCCCTTCACGCCGAAGTCGGGCAGCGTGGCCGCCGTCAACGACTGGGGGGACAGCGCCACCCCGGCGACCGACCAGGTCGTGACGGCCACCGGTTGGGCGGCTCCGACACACCCCACGCCGGCGAACTCCTGCGCCGGACCCACGTGATCGAGGTGAAGTTGATTGGCCAGGCGCGTGGCGATGATGGACTCCCCGGCTCCGGAGTCCACGACGAAGGCGAACGGCCCCTTCCCGTCAATGCACACGTTGACCATCTCGGCCACCTGTCCGGCCTTCTCGCTCACCGTGATGGGGAGGCGGGCCGCTCCACCCGTCAGTGAGGTGGCTCCCCCACAACCGGCGGTGGCCGGCGGCAGGGTGAAGTTGACGTTGGGTTCCACGTGGACGGTGGCTGGTCCTCCGCCGCTGCTGCCGCACCCGGCGAGGACGACAGCCACCAAGAGGATGGCGGCCATGGCCACGGAGCGGGACATGACGACTAGTTCGTGGTGGCCAGGCGGATCGTGGCCATGACGACGCGCAGGCCCAAGACCACGGCGGCCAGCGGGAGGGCGGCCCGGCGCCATCCCGAAGTGGTGCGAACGGTGAAGCGAAGAGCCGAGCGATGGTGGGCCAGCATCATCTTGTAGGGATGCCGGGCCGTGCTCACTCCTTGCGTGTGGGTGATGCCGGCCGCGCCGGCGAAACCGATGCCCCACCCGGCGCGGTGCGCCCGCCAACACAAGTCCATGTCTTCGGCATACATGAAGTAGGCCTCATCGAATCCCCCCAATTCCTCGAGGGCCTCGCGCCGGGCCAGGAAACACGAGCCCGAGATCCAGCCGGCTTCGGCCACGACATCGCCCTCCGGCGCCCCCGGGTTGTAGCGCTTGGTGAAACGGTTCTCCGGGTTGACCAGGGCGAAGAGCGCATGGCCCGCCGCGTCGGTGATGTCGGGGAACCGGCGCACCGACGGATACACGGTCCCGTCCTCGTTGTGGATGCGAGGTCCAACCATGGCCCAGGCTGGTCGCTCCTCGAGGACGCGACGGAGTTCGCTGAGCGCTCCGGCGTGCACCCGTAGGTCCGCGTTGCACACCAGGACCCACCGCGGGAGGGGCGACATGCCGGCCAGCACGGCCAGCCCGCGATTGACGCCGGCTCCGAAACCGACGTTCTTCTCCGGGCGCAGGACCACCACGTCGGCTTCTGGATGCTCGGTCGTCAGCGAGGCCAAGGCCGTGCCGACACTCCTCGGTCCACCGTTCTCGACCACGACCACGCGGTCGGCCCCGTCACTCAGCAGTGATCGAACGCATTGCGCCAGGAGCGAACCTGTGTTGTGATCCACCACGACGGCGGCAATCTGGCTGGGCACCCGGAGTTCAAAAGTCCTTGGTGAAGCGGAAGCGGATCAGGGCCGCCATGGCGCCGAAGCCGTCGCGCCAGGTGATCTTCTTGCCCTCATTGGCCTCCCGCCCGGCGTAGGAGATCGGCACCTCGTAGATACGGAAGCCTCGACGCATGACCTTGGCGGTGATCTCAGGCTCGAATTCGAATCGATCCGACACGAGGGTGATGCCCTTGAGCACCTCGGCGTCGAACAACTTGTAACACGTCTCCATGTCGGACAGCGTGGAGCTGTAGAGGATGTTGGTCACCAGGGAGAGCATGCGGTTGCCGAACCAGTGCAGCGGCAGCATGTTCTTGCGCTCGCCGGTGAATCGGCTGCCGTAGACCACCCGGGCCTTGCCCTTGAGGATGGGTTCCAGCAGCCTCGGCCAGTCGTCGGGGTCATATTCCAGGTCGGCATCTTGAATCAGGAGCAGGTCGCCCGTCATGGCCTCCATCCCGGTACGGATGGCGGCGCCCTTGCCCTGATTGTGCGTGTGCCGGATGACCCGGACGGTCGAGTCCTCCAGCGCCTGGAGAACCTTGTCCGACCCATCGCTCGAGCCATCGTCCACCACGATCACCTGCAGGGTGAGGGGGATCTCGACGGCGCGTATGCGGCGGATGATCTCCGCCACGGTCGCCCGCTCGTTGTAGACCGGAATGAGCACGGTGAGGCTGCGAAAGGTGCGCAACGGGGGCGGGCCCGTGTCATTTTCGCTGGGGGCGTCAGCCGTCATGGCCCAACCACCTTTGTCGCCAGATATTCGATCGTGCGTGCAATGCCGTCTCGCAATTCAGTAGAAGGTGACCACCCCAGCTGTTCGGTCGCCAGGGTGATGTCGGGGCAGCGCCGGGTGGGATCATCGGTTGGTAAGGCCTCGTAGACAATGGAAGACCGTGAGCCTGACACCTCCAAGACCACTTGGGCCAACTCGAGCACGGTGCGCTCGTCGGGGTTGCCCACATTGACCGGGCCGGTCAGCGACGAGTCCAACAGCGCCACCAGGCCGGCGATCTCATCATCGACGTAACACAAGCTGCGGGTCTGGGACCCGTCGCCGTACACCGTGAGCGGGTCTCCCCGCAGGGCTTGGACGATGAAGTTGGACACGACGCGCCCGTCTCCGGGAGCCAGGCGTGGTCCGTAGGTGTTGAAGATGCGGGCGATCCCGACGTTCACGTCGTATTCACGGTGCATGGCCATGGTCAGGCTCTCGGAGAACCGCTTGGCCTCGTCGTAGACGCTGCGCGGCCCAGTGGAGTCGACGTTGCCCCGGTAGGACTCGATCTGCGGGTGCACCTCGGGGTCGCCGTAGATCTCGCTCGTGCTCGCCATGAGGAAGCGCGCCTTGTGCTCCCGGGCCAGCTCCAATAGTCGGCGGGTGCCTTCACTCCCGACGGCGAGCGTGGCCAGGGGCCGGCGCAGGTAGGCCGGTGGTGACGCTGGGCTGGCCAGGTTGCACACCGCGTCGATGTGGGCGCTTCCTTCCAACTCGACCTTCTCACTGACGTCGGTCACGACCAGGGTGAAGTGCTCGTTGTCGCGGAGGTGAGCGACATTGTCGCGGCTGCCGGTGGAGAGATCGTCGAGGCAGATGACCGAGTCACCCCGTCCGATCAAGTGATCGCACAGATGCGAGCCCAGGAACCCGGCTCCCCCCGCCACCACCACTCGGCTCATCGGCGGCCGATCCCGTCGTAGATGAAGCCCATGCGCCGCACGGCCGCCGGATCCAACAGGTTCCGGGCATCGACAATGGAGGGCGAAGCCATGACCGAGGCGACGCGGGTGAAGTCCACCCAGCGGAACTCGTCCCACTCGGTGAGCACCACGACCACCGACGCCCCGGTGGCCGCCTCGTAGGGATCGGCCCGCATCTGCAGACCGCTCAGATCATCGCCCACGGTTTCGCCATCGGCGGGGAATTCGCCCGACACGGTCGGGTCAAAGGCCTGCACCACCGCACCCAATTTGGCCAGGCGCCCAGCGATTTCCACGCTCGGAGAATCGCGACGGTCGTCGGTGTTCGCCTTGAAGGTGAGGCCCCAGACGGCCACCGTCACACCCTCCACCGAGCCGCGGCAGGCCGCTTCCACCTTGGCCACCACCCGGGCGAGTTGCTGCTCATTGCTGTCGATGGCGCCGGCCAGGAGCGAGAAGTCGTATCCGGACTCTCGGGCGATGTGCAGCAGGGCGCGCGTGTCCTTGGGTAGGCAGGACCCGCCCCATCCCGGTCCGGGCCGCAGGAACTCAAAGCCGATGCGCTTGTCGTACCCCAGTCCGAGCATCACATCGCGCACGTCGGCTCCCACCTCTTCGCAGAGGCCGGCGACGGCATTGACGTAGCTCAGCTTGGTGGCCAAGAAGGCGTTGGAGGCATACTTGATCGTCTCGGACGTGGTGGCGTCGGTGACGATGAGGGGCGCACCGGTGGCGGCGAACAAACCGCCGACCAGAGCGGCGGCTTGCGCATCGTCGGCTCCGACCACCAACCGATCGGGGTGGAGGCTGTCCTGGACCGCCGAGCCCTCGCGCAGGAATTCCGGGTTCGAGACGACCCGGACATCGGGTCGGCCGATGACCTCTTCGACCATGGTGGCCGAACCGACCGGGACCGTCGACTTGTTGACCACGATGGCCCCGGGCATGAGCTGCTCGCCCACTTCTTTCGCCGCCGACTCCACGTAGGACAGGTCGGCCGACCCATCGTCACTCTGTGGCGTCGGCACGCACAGGAACACGAACTCGGCGCCCTGCACCGCCTCGACGGCCGAGGCCGAAAAGCGCAGGGTACGGGCCAGCACGCTCTCGGCCACCAGGTCGTCCAATCCGGCCTCGACGATGGGCATTTTCCCACTGCGCAGCGCGGCCAGGCGGGTTTCGTCGCGCTCGGCCAGCACCACCCGGTGGCCGAAATGCGCCAAGGTGGCGGCCGTGGGCAGGCCCACATAGCCGGCACCGATCACCGCCACCGTGCGCGACTCGTCCCGCCCGTGGCGTGAATGCGAGCGCATCGTCATGTTGGCGCCTCCTGTCCTTGTAGTGCGGTGACCAGCCGAGTGAGTCCATCCTGCCAGTCCGGGAGGGCAGGAAGCCCGCTCAGGCGCAGGGCCATGTTGTCGAGGACCGAATTGGCCGGGCGGGGCGCCGGAAGCGGGTATTCGGCTGTCGTGATGGGCAGCACCCGCTCGGGATCGCCACCGACGGCCTCCAGCACAGCCCGCACGAAGCCCCACCACGTGGTGGCCCCGCCGTTGGTCACGTGGAAGAGGCCGGGGCGCCGGTCCAGGCCGAGGGTGACGAGCGCCGGGGCCAGATCAGCCGTGAAGGTGGGTGACCCGTGCTGGTCGTTGACGAAGCGCAGGACGCCGTCCCCCTCGGCCAAACGGAGAGCGGTCTTCACCATGTTCTTCCCGTGGGCCCCGCAGACCCACGAGGTGCGCACGATGGTCGACCCCGGCGGGCATTCCCGCTCGCCACCCAGCTTGCTGGCCCCGTAGACCGACTGGGGGTTGGGGGTGTCCCACTCGTTGTAGGGCCGGGGAGAGGTCCCGTCGAAGACATAGTCGGTGGAGACGTAGACCAGGTGGGCGCCGAGCGCCGTCGCCGCCTCGGCCACGTTGCGCGTTCCCACGGCGTTGACGGCGTAGGCCAGGTCGATCTCGCTCTCGCAGGCGTCGACCGCCGTCAGTGCCCCGGCGTGCAGCACCACGTCGGGTCCGAACGAGTGCATGACGTGCTGGACCGCGGCGCGGTTGTCGACCGGCATGTTGCCGATATCGGTGGCCAGGACCTGATGGCCCGGCTCGGGCACCGGTCCTTCGGGAGCCAACAGATTGACGCGTCGACCGCCGAGCGGAACACGCCCGGCCAGCGCGTCCAGCAGGTCGCGTCCGAGCTGCCCGTCAGCGCCGGTGATGAGGATGCGCATGCTGGAGATCGGCCTCAGCCGGCCGATCCCCAACCGGCTTCGACGACGGGGGCTCGGGACAGCAGGGGTTCCCACCAGGCCCGGTTATCGGCGTACCAGGCCACCGTGGCGGCCAACCCGTCCTCCCACGAGATCGTGGGCTCCCAGTTCAGCTGGCTACGGATCTTGCTGGCATCGAGCAGATAGCGGCGGTCGTGTCCGGGACGGTCGGGCACGATCTCCTTCAGCGACGCCGGCTTGCCCAGGGTGGCCAGGACCAGGTCGGCGATCTCCATGATGGAAGCCTCGACGCCACTCCCCACGTGGTACGTCTCGCCAATTTTGCCGCGACGGAGGACCGCCTCGATGGCCGTGCAGTGATCACGAACGTGCAACCATTCGCGCCGGTTCTGCGTGGTGGCGTACAGGGTCAGGTTCTTGTCGTTGAGGGCCGCCGTGGTGAAGACCGGTATGACTTTCTCGGGGAACTGAAAGGGACCGTAATTGTTGGAGCAATTCGTGATGGTGACGGGCAACTCGTAGGTCTCGCCGTAGGCGCGCACGGCGTGGTCCGCCCCCGCCTTGCTGGCGTTGTAGGGCGTGCGGGGACGATACGGGGAGTCCTCTGTGAAGACCTCCTCGGAGTCCAGCGCCAGATCGCCGTACACCTCGCAGGTACTGATGTGATGAAACCGCCCCACCTCGGCCTGGCGGGCCGCCTCCAGCATGGTCTGCGTGCCGAGCACGTTGGTGCGGAAGAACAATCCGGGGTTGAGAACGGCCAGGCTGTTGTGCGACTCGGCCGCAAAGTGGACGATGGTGTCGATCTCGTGGGCCCGCAGCGTCTTCTCGGCCAGCGCACCGTCGCAAATGTCACCGTGCACGAAGACGATCTGGTCCTCGACATCGGCCAGGTTGGGTCGGTTGCCGGCATAGGTGAGCACGTCGTACGCAACGACGTGGTCCTCGGGATGTTGTTCGACCCAGTAGCGGACGAAGTTTGACCCGATGAACCCGGCACCTCCCGTCACGAGAAGGCGCATAGCGTGGCACTTTACTTCGGACGCAGGTGGACGACGTCCCCGGCACTCACCGTCTGTGGTCCGGTCGCCGTCTGCACGATCAGCCGGCCGGCATCGTCAATCTCACTGGCCACCCCGCTGATCGCCTCCGCGGCCAGCTCGACCCGGATGCGCTGGCCCAACGTGGCGCAACGCTGACGCAGTTCTGCGGCCAGCTCCCGCCGACCGTCCGGACTATCGAGGAGACCCCTGCGGGGCGCCAGGGCCTTGAGCAGGGCTTCGAGGAGCAGGTGGCGATCCACCGGTTCCCCGCACAGATCGTCCAGGCAGGTCCCTTGCACCGTGGTCGGGCCGGGCCAGGCCACGTTGATCCCGATGCCGACCACGATGGCGGAGGCGTCACCGGTGAAGTCCGCCTCAGCCAGCACCCCGGCCAGCTTGGCCTCTCCGACCAGGAGGTCGTTGGGCCACTTGATCACGGGCCCCACCCCGGCCGCCCGACGGCACGCCTCGGCGGCGGCCAGGGCCACCGCGGCCGTGCAGAGATGCAGGTCAGCAGGGTCAAATGTGGGCCGGAAGAGGATCGAGGTGAGCAGGGACGACCCCGGCGGCGACTCCCAACGACGGTCCAACCGGCCCCGGCCGGCCCACTGGTGGTCGGCCACGGCCACCAGGCCCTCCAACGCCCCCTCGGCCGCCTGCTCGAGGAGATAGCTGTTCGTCGAGTCGAGGGACTCGAACCATCGCACGTCCCACCGCCCGCTCCACATGGCAGACACCATAGGGTCCATGCAATTGTGTTGACCCCTAAGGAATCGAAAGGCGCAGCGTGCTCAAGAAGATCCTCATCGCCAACCGCGGCGAGATTGCCGTCCGGGTCATCCGGACCTGCCGCGAGATGGGCATCGCCACCGTTGCCGTCTACTCGAACCTCGACCGGGAAGCGCTCCATGTCCGCATGGCCGACGAGGCCTACGCCCTCGGCGGCGAGACGGCGGCCGAGAGCTACCTCAACACCGAGGCAATTCTCGACGCCATTGAGAAGAGCGGGGCCGACGGCGTCCACCCGGGCTACGGATTCTTCTCCGAGAACACCGACTTCGCCCGGGCCATCACCGATCTCGGGGTGACGTTCATCGGGCCCCCGCCCGAGTCCATCGAGGTCATGGGCGACAAGATCAGCTCGCGGATTGCCGCCGAGAAGGCGGGTGTCGCCGGGGTGCCGGGGCGCTCCGAGCCGCTCACCTCGCCCGAGGAGGTGGTGGCCTTCGGCGAGGAGGTGGGATGGCCGCTGGCCATCAAGGCTGCCTTTGGCGGGGGCGGTCGCGGCATGAAGGTGGTTGAGAGTGCCGAGACGGCGGCCGAGGCCATGGAGTCAGCCGCCCGTGAGGCCCAGGCCTATTTCGGCCGCCCGGAGATCTATGTCGAGCGCTACCTGGGGTGGCCCCGCCATGTCGAGATGCAGGTGCTGGCCGACACCCACGGCAACACGCTGTGGCTGGGCGAGCGGGACTGCTCGGCCCAGCGGCGGCATCAAAAGCTGGTGGAGGAAAGCCCGGCTCCCGACTTCCCCAACGACATCCGCCAGGCCATGGGCGCCGCCGCGGTCAAGGTGTCCGAAGCCTGTGGCTACTACAACGCCGGGACCGTTGAGTTCCTCTACCAGGACGGTGAGTTCTACTTCTTGGAGATGAACACCCGTCTCCAGGTGGAGCACCCGGTCACCGAAATGGTGACGGGGCTGGACCTGGTGGCCTGGCAGATCCGCATCGCCTCGGGTGAGGAGCTCACCTTCGGCCAGGACGATGTCCAGAGAAACGGTCACGCCATCGAGGTGCGGATCAATGCCGAGGACCCGAGCGGCGGTCGGTTCTCCCCGTCGCCCGGCACGCTGACCAAATTCCACGCGCCGTCGGGTCCGGGCGTCCGGCTCGACGCCGGCTACGAGTCCGGTGACACCGTCAGCCAGTACTACGACAACCTGGTGGCCAAATTGATCGTCTGGGCGTCCGACCGCGAATCGGCGCGCCGCCGCATGCTGCGGGCCCTTTCGGAGACCCAGATCACCGGGATCGCCACGACCATTCCGGCTCACGTCGCCATCCTGAGCCACGCCGACTTCGCCGAAGCCCGCCACTCCACCAAGTGGGTCGAGGAAGTGCTCGACCTCAGCCACCTCCCGGCCGAGCCGGTCGACTCCAGCCCGGTGGCCCCCATCCCGGCCGAAGAGGAGTTCCCCTTGGTCGAGCGCGACGTGACCGCCGAGGTGGACGGCCGCCGGTTTGCCGTCAAGCTGTGGGTGCCTGACCTCGGGACGGTCGCCGGCCTCCGGATGCCGGTGCGGGGCAAGCGCGCCGCCTCGGGATCGGCCGCCGGCGGGACCGGTTCGGGTGAGGTGATCGTCCCCATGCAGGGCACCATCGTCAAGGTCCTGGTCGCCGTGGGCGACAAGGTCGAGGTCGGTCAGACCATCTGCCTGCTCGAAGCGATGAAGATGGAGAACGCCATCAACGCCGAGAGGGCCGGCGTGATCAAAGAGGTGCGAGCCACGGCCGGAGACTCGGTCGGTGCCGGCGACATCGTCGCGGTGATCGAATAGGAATGTCATGACCGACACGGACCCGAAGACCCAGTCCATCAAGGACGCCGCGGTATCGGTCGTCGATCGCCGCCTTGCCGACCTGGTGACGCTCAGTCACGCTGTCCACGCCACCCCTGAGCTCTGCTTCAACGAGACCCGCTCGGCCAAGGCCGTGGCCGACGCCCTGCGCGCTGGCGGAATGGGCGTGACCGAAGGCGTCTATGACCTGCCCACGGCGTTCGAGTGTCGGTCAGGAAACGGTGAACTGGTGGTGGCCGTGTGCGCCGAATACGACGCCCTGCCCGAGGTGGGCCATGCCTGCGGGCACAACATCATTGCCGCCTCCGCCGTCGGTGCCGGGCTGGCGCTGGCCGCCGTGGCTGATCAGATCGGCGTCCAGGTGCGCGTGCTGGGCACGCCGGCCGAAGAGGGCGGTGGAGGCAAGATCTTCATGTTGGAACGGGGCGCCTTCGAGGGCGTGCACGCC
>DASZJQ010000066.1:0-2920 GCA_035947875.1 Acidimicrobiales bacterium | reverse complement strand
TGCGCCGGAACGCGGGTCAGATCGAGCTTGCTCGGAACAGGATCAACACCCTGGTCGGAGACGGGATGGGCCACCCGCCGAACCTACCCCCTCCGGCGAGAGTGCCCGTGCCGCCTGGACCCGAGAGCGAAGCACGTCGTCAGCCGCTCCGAAACTCCTGATCGGAGAACCGGGGATTCGTTCCCCGCCGCACGATCCCGGACTCGGCGCTTCGCCCATCCCTCTCGAGACGGATCGGCGGTCGGCGATCGTACGGTGGGCGGTCGGCGATCGGCGATCGGCTTGGTTCCCGGTTTTCGGGCACTGTCACCCGGGGCGGGCATGATCTGAGAGTGGACGAGCAAGTGGACGAGCGATGGGACCGGGACGCCGAGGGCGACGTCGGCACCGGTGCTGACGCCGACCGAGCTGCCGCCCGGGCCGCGCTCCAAGCCACTGAAGCCTTGACCCGGGTCACCGCGACCATGGACCGCGGTGAGCAGCGACCCCAGCAGCAGGAGATGTGCCAGGCCGTCGGCCGGGCCTTGGTCACCGAGACCCATCTCGTCGTTCAGGCGGGGACGGGGACCGGGAAGTCCCTGGCCTACCTGGTCCCCGCCGTGCTCAGCGGCAAGAAGGTGGTGGTCGCCACGGCCACCAAGTCCCTGCAGGACCAGCTGGCCGACAAGGACCTGCCCCTGGTGGCGGACGGGCTGGGCGTCCCGGTGTCCTTTGCCGTCCTCAAGGGACGGAGCAACTACATCTGCCGCCAGCGGGTAGCCGAGGTGGGGCAAGACGGCATCCAGCCCGACCTGGGCGACAGCACCGGGGCCGAGTCTCGCAGCGAGCCGGACGACACCGAGACACCCGATGAGCCTGCGCCCGAAGGCCTGGTCGAGCAGGTCCGAACCCTGCTGGCCTGGTCGGAGAAAACGGCCTCCGGCGACCGCGCCGAGCTGGCCTTCGAACCGAGCGATCGGGCGTGGGGGATGGTCAGCGTGGGGCCGCGCGAGTGCCCGGGGGCCTTCAATTGCCCTTCGGGCAACCGGTGCTTCACCGAGGCGGCCCGCGACCAGGCGGCCGCGGCCGACGTGGTGGTGGTCAACACCCATCTGTACGGGGCCCACCTGGCCAGCGGGGGCTCCGTGCTGCCCGAGCATGACGTGGTCGTCTTCGACGAGACCCACCAGCTGGAGGAAGTGATGACCTCCGCCCTCGGCGTCGAGATCACGCCGGGGCGCTTGCGGGCCCTGGTCGCCTCGGCCCGCCCCCTGGTGCGAGAGACCGATGCCGACCACCTGGCCCGCCTGGCCAGTGCCGGGGACGAGCTGGACCTCTTGTTGGCCGACCGGGTGGGTACCCGCGTCCTGCGCCAGCAGGCCGAACCGCAAGTCGACGATCGCCCGATGGCCGACCTCCTGGCGCGATGCGCCGAGCTGACCGGTCGGGTGGCCGACGCGCTGCGGCGCGGCGATGGCACCCCGTCGCTGCTCTCGGGCGACGGCGGCTCACCGGAGCGGGCCAGTCGCAAGACCAGAGCCGTGGGGGCCGCCTCCCACCTGATCGACGACCTGCACCGGCTGCTGGGACAGAACGACGGCGAGGTGGCCTGGGTCGACGGCTCGCGCCGCAACCCCCGGCTCCGCCTCTCCCCCATTGATGTCGGGCCGCCGCTGGCCGCCGTCCTGTGGGGCGAGGTCACGGCCGTCCTGACCAGTGCCACGGTGCCGCCGCGGCTGGTCGAGCGGGTCGGTCTGGCCGCCTTTACGACCACCCAACTCGACGTGGGCAGTCCCTTTGACTATCGCACCCACGCCCTGCTCTACGTGGCCCGCCACCTCCCCGACCGACGGTCTCCCGAAGCCGAAGCGGCCCTGCACGAGGAGTTGGCCCTTCTCATCGCCGCCGCCGGTGGGCGCACCCTGGCCCTGTTCACCAGCCGTCGCGCCACCGAGGAAGCGGCCGCTGCGCTGGCCCCCGACCTGCCCTACACCCTGCTTCGGCAGGGTGACTTGCCCAAGGGCCGACTGCTCGAGGAATTCGCCGAGGACGAGACCTCGTGTCTCTTCGCCACCCTCGGCTTCTGGCAGGGTGTCGACATCCCGGGCCGCGCCCTGTCACTGGTGACGTTGGACCGCCTGCCCTTCCCCCGACCGGACGATCCGCTCCTGCAGGCTCGCCGGGAGCGCGCCGGAGGGGGCGCCTTCAACCTGGTCGATCTCCCCCGCGCCGCCACTCTCTTGGCCCAGGGCTCGGGGCGGCTCATCCGGACGGCCGAGGACCGCGGCGTGGTGGCCGTGCTCGATTCCCGGCTGGCCACCGCCAGCTACCGCACCGTTCTCCTGGCCACGCTCCCGCCCATGCGCCGCACCGTCGAGCGCGCCGACGTCGAGGAGTTCCTGCGCCGGGCGTTGGCCTAATGGGACTAGGAGGCGAAGCCGTATGCATCCGGCCGCGGTGCCTTCCGGCGAACGACAACTGGAAGAAACAGGATCACAAGATGATCACGACGGGGATTGACGTGGCTGTGGTGAGCCCGGAGCGGGTGGCCTGAAGCGTGAAGGTGCCGATCAACGTGCCGCCGATCTGGCAATTGGTGAAGGTGGCCACGCCGGCCACCGCTGCGATCGTGGGGAAGCCGGGGTTCGAACAAGACAGTGACGCCCCAGCCGGTCCCGAGGCGATCGCCAGGGTCACGGTCCCCGTGTCAGACGTCACGACGTTGGCGTTGGCGTCCTCCACCGAGACCTTCGGCGACGTGAGGAAGTTCGTCCCGAGCGGCACTCCTGCGACCGGCTGAGTGGAGAAAACGAGCTGGCTGGCCGCGCCAGCGGTGATGTTGAAGGCATTGGCGTTGACCGGCGGCGTCAGGACCGGGCTCGAGGTGGCGGCCAGGGTGTAACCGGTGCCCGCCTTGGTGATGGAGCAGCCAGTGAAGTTG
>DASZJQ010000065.1:0-18855 GCA_035947875.1 Acidimicrobiales bacterium | reverse complement strand
TGGCGGGAGAGCGCGCGACTGGCGGAGCAGATGGGGTGGCGGGTCATCAATCCCAGCCTGCCGGGTTTCGGCGGGAGTGACCCACTTGATTGGCACGACGTCTCCATGGAGAGCCTGGCCAATCAGGTCATGGCCATCGTGCATCAGGTCGATGCCGGACCGGTTGTCCTCCTGGGACATTCGATGGGCGGCGCCGTCGCCGTCCAGTTCGCCCACGACCATCCTCGACGCACGCTTGGGCTCATCTACCGCGACGGGGTCAGCACACCGGCCTGGAAGGACCGCCGCGGCATCATCCCGACCCTTCTCACACCCATCATCCCGGACGTCGCTCCCATGGTCGACATGGTCGCCGCGGTCGTCATGGATTTTCCCGATCTCCTCATCGGCCGCCTGTATTCGACCGTGCGATCCCTCCTGCCTGACTTTCGCCAGAACATCCGCACCGTGAGTCAGACGATGCCGATCGGGAGTCTCCTCATGGGAGTCGACCAGCGGACGGAGGTGCGAGGTTTGGTGGCCCAGCAGATTCCGATTCTGAACGAATGGGGCTGTTTCGATCGCATCACGCCGGGAGCGGCCGCCGCCGAATTCGCCAGTGTGGCGCGAGCACCCGTCCAGTGGGTCCCCGGTGGACACAGCTGGATGCTGGCTCGCCCGCAGGGCCAGTCCGACATCCTCCTCCACCTGGCCTCAGGCCAAGCGTTCATGTCCGCGGTCGAGGACCGCTGGCGCCAGTTCACAGCTCGCGACCACACACTGCGCGCCGTCAACTAGAACTGTTCGCTGCCATGCCGAGCGGGCGGTGATCCCGCGCTGACGCGAGGCGACGGACCATGATTCTGCGACTGCTCGACCCGATCCTGAACCTGCACGGATTGGAGGCTTATGCCTTGGTCGGCGCCTTCGTCTTCGCCGAAGCGGCGATCCTCATCGGTTTCATCTTTCCGGGCGAGACGGCCGTCATTCTCGGGGGGGTGGTGGCCTCCCGCGGCCACATCAACATCGTCGTTCTCATCGTGGTCGTCGTGCTCTGCGCCATTGCGGGCGACTCGGTCGGCTACGTGGTTGGTGCGAGGTGGGGCACCCGCCTGCTCGACCTGCCCCTGCTGCGCCGGCGTCGCCGGCTGATCGACCGCATCGCCGACCAGCTGAACCGCCGGGGCGGGATCGCCGTGTTCGTCGCCCGGTTCACCGCGTTCCTGCGCGCCGTGGTGCCCGGACTGGCCGGCATGTCCGACATGCACTATCGCGTCTTCCTACCCGCCAACGCGGCCGGGGGTGTCGTGTGGGGCACCGCCTTCTGCCTGCTGGGCTATTTCGTGGGGAATGCCTACGCGCGATTGGAGAGCATCTCGAGCCTGGCCTCCGACATCCTCCTCGGCCTCATCGTCGTGGTCATCGTGGTGCTGTTCGTCCGCGGCCGGCGCAAGGAGCGGGCCGAGCTGGCCGAGGCCGACGCCTCAGCCGATGCCTCAGCCGATGCCTCAGCCGACCCGGTGGCGGCCCCCGGCGACCCAGGCTGAAACTCAACCGTCCCCCGGTTCGAGCACCGACCGGTCGCCCGCGAGCAGGCCGTGGACGATGCGGCTGAAGGCGCCGGCCGCATCGTTGCCCTGGGCGTCGGTGTCCTGCCAGCGCACGCCGCCGCCCGGGAGATCCCGGTCCAGGCCGAACAGGCCCAGGCGGGGCTCGTAGGTGCCCCACTCGTAGTTGTCGACCAGCGACCAGTGGAGGTAGCCCCGCACCGGGACGTCGGTTTCAATCGCCTCGAGCACGGCGCCAAGGTGCTCGCGCACGTAGCGCGGTCGGTCCCACCCGTCGGCTCGGGGCGCGCCACCCCGGCTGGCCATCCCGTTCTCCACCACCCACAGGGGAAGGCCGGGGTGGAGGGCCGACTCGGCCCGACACCACGACCGCAGGGCCGCCGCGTCCGGTGGGACGTCCCACAGTGCCCGCCCGACCGACCAGTCGCGACCGCCGCTCTCGCCGCGCCGACCCGGCAGGCGGATGGCATGGCTGGCGATCGGGTCGTACCAATCGAAGCCGACGGCCCCGAGGGTGGAGGTCTGCGGCGAGGCGTAGACGGCTTCGACCACGCGGCGAGGTGCGGAGCGACGTGAGACGGCGCGGATCCGGGGCCACAGCGCCCCCCCGCCGATGCTCTTGGTGGTGCCGTAGGGGCTCACGGCGGCGAAGAACCGGCGCAACATGAGCTCTCCGGCGTGTTGCGGGGGGAAGGCGGCGTCGTGCAGGACGCGGCGCTCATCAATGAAGGCGTCGACCGCGGACTCGTCCACGGCGGCGGAACGCAGGAGGAGGAGATCGGTCAAGAGCCGATCATGCTCGTAGATGGACGACGAGCTGGTGTTGCACGTCACCACCGCTTCGGGCTGCCGCGCCACGATGGCGTCAGACGCCAGGACGTGCGCCGTCAGGAGATTGTCGAGCACGCAATACGCATCGGCAAAGGCCCGGCGGCGCCCCGGCGGCGTTGCCCCCTCGATCCAGCCCATGAGCATCTGAATATTGGGCTCGTTGATGGTCACCCAATGTCGGCAGTGCGGTGCCAGTGCCGGCAGCACCCGCTCCACGTGGGCCACAAAGCGGTCCGGTGAGCCGGGGCGCAACCAGAACTCCTCGCCCAGCCACCAGGGGTAAGAAAAATGGTGCAGGGTGACCATCGGCTGGAGGCCGCGCGCTGCGCACATCGAGAGGATCTCGACGTAGCGGGCCAGGGCGACCTCGTCGAAGTGGTCAGCTTCGGGTTCGAGGCGCGCCCATTCGACCGACAGGCGGAAGGCGTTGCAACCGATGGCCGACGCCCGGTCGAGCGCTTCTTCGGGGTGTTCCCAAAAGTCGCAGGCGACGCCGGAGCGCTCCACCCGGCCCGAGCGCTCCCAGTTCAGCCAGTTGTTCCCCGGCTCTCCCGCTCCGTTGTAGCCCCCCTCGACCTGGTAGCCCGCCGTGGCCACCCCGATGACGAACCCCGCACCGAGCAAGCTCGTCTCGGCATCGGGTTCGGGTTCGGGACGACGGGCATGGGCCGGAGCGGGCACGTCGCACAGCTTGGCATGGCGACGGCGAGGGCAGCCGGAGGACCACCGCGGCGGAGCCGCTCAGGACGAGGAGATCGAGCGCATCCGAGCCACCGCGGCGGCCACAATCGCCACCTCATCGCCGGCGTCTCGGACCAGGGTCCGGATCCGCGGCTGGTTGGCGTCGCTGCAGGCGTGCAAGGCGGCCGATTGGACGTCTCGCGCCGCCGTCATCACCTCGGCCACCTGCGCCCGCAGCGCGTCGGGTCGGGCCGATGGCGCCGGGGGCAGCCGACGTTCGAGACGCAGGAGCATGTCGAGCTGTCCGGCCACTTGGCGCAGCGATCGGCACACGGAGGGAAGCTCACCCACCGGCGCGTGCGAGACGTCGGCATGATGGACCGCCGCTTCGGCGTCCTCGATGGCGGACCACAGTCTGCGCCGGGTCCTGGCCGCGGTGCCGCGCGCGTCTGTCTCGGGCGTGGCTCGGGCCCCGACCCGCTCCCGCCATCCCGAGAGCAGGGCCACGGTGGCCATGAAAGCCCGGGTCGCCACGTGGTTGCGGACGCCGTGCCAGCGTCGACGCAGGACACGACGGACCACGAGGAAGGCGATGGTCCCGCCCAGCACCAGGACCCCGCACAGAATCACCAGAAGGACCAGCACCTGCTCGACAAATGTCACCTCTCAAGCCTACGCCCGAACGGTCGGGGGGTTCCCGCGCTCCTGGTCGTGGTGGTGCACCCGGCGGAGGCGGCGGCATGCCCGCCACGACCGTGAGCGGGACCAGAGGGCCCCGGCCACCGAATGGGCCGGCGCACTAATCTTCGCCGGACCCCACCAGCGAAGGGAACATTCATGGCCGATGAAGTCTTGCGGGAACGTCGAGGGAACGTCGAGATCCTCACCATCAACCGACCCGAGGCCCGCAACGCCATCAACGGCGCGGTGAGCCGCGCCATGTCGGCCATCATGGACGAGCTGGGCGAAGACGCCGACTGCTGGGTCGTCGTCATCACCGGGGCGGGCGACAAGGCGTTCAGCGCCGGCATGGATCTCAAGGCGTTTGCCCGCGGCGAGGGGGCGGAGATCACGGCGGCATCCGGCGGCTTCGCCGGCCTGAGCACCCGCCAATTCCCCAAGCCGATCATCGCCGCCGTCAACGGTTCATGCCTGGCCGGGGGCTTCGAGATCATGCTCTCGTGCGACCTCGTCGTGGCGGCCGACCATGCCGTGTTCGGCATCCCCGAGGCCAAGCGAGGCCTGATCGCCGGTGCGGGCGGCCTCATCCGGATGCCCAAGCGCCTGCCCATGGCCGTGGCTCTGGAGATGGCCATGACCGGAGATCCCATCGACGCCGGACGGGCCCACGCGCTCGGTCTGGTCAACCGCGTCGTGCCAGCGGCATCACTGCTCGACGAGGCGCTCGCCCTGGCCGGGACCATTGCGGCCAACGCACCGTTGGCCGTGCGCTACTCCAAGAGCGTCATGAAGCTGGCCGCCGAGCTTCCCGAATCGGAGGGATGGAAGATCAATGCCGAGGCAGCCGGCGTCGTGTTCTCGTCGGCCGACGCCATGGAGGGCCCCATCGCCTTCGCCGAAAAGCGCCCACCGAAGTGGCAGGGCAAGTAGCACCGGCCACCAGTCACCCTGCCTGGCCTCGGGCTTCGAGTCTCGGGCCTTTCACCTGCCGTCCTCACCGCACCTGTCGTGGCGGTGGCGGGTCTGGTGACGCGGTTCCACCCCAGGTCCACGCCCAGGACGGTCCTGGCCAGCGGGGTTCAACATCCGGCCTGGTCAGCAGGGCCTCATCGGCTATCGACATCCTTCTGGGCGGGTGATTCCGAATACTGGTCGGATCCGGGTGCAGCCTGAGGCCGTCCGCCGCAAGGGGGCAGCCGAATAGGTCTAACCTGACGGGTGGTACACCTCACGTGGACCGATGCGAAGGAGATTCACATGCTGGCAGACATATTTGGGCCCGACTTGCTCATCGTGGCCATCGTCCTGGTCGTCGTCCTCTTCGGTGGGGCCGCCATCCCCAAGCTGGCCCGCAACCTCGGCTCGGCGAAGAACGAATTCGAAAAGGGATTGGGCGAAGCCAAGAAGGACCCCTCGGCGGCCGCCTCGGCCACCGGGACCATGGCCGCGAGCAACGGCACCGCCGCCGCCGCCGACACGGCCGCTCCGTCGGCCACGCCCAAGGCCGACGACAGCGCACCGGGGTCCTGACCGCGCCGGACCGGCGTCCGGACTCACCACACTGAACGACTGAACGACTGAACGACTGAATCGACTGAATCGACTGAATCGCCGGACAGGGGGATCGTGTCCCAAGATGTCCTGACCCTGGCCGACCGCCTCTGGCGCGGCGAGGTATCGACGGCCACCATGCACCCCGTGGACCACATCGGTGGATTCGTCGAGATCACCGATGGCGTTGGGTTCACCCCCTCCTTCGCCAACGTCTCGGCCTTCGCCACCGATGACGGGCTCGTCCTGGTCGACACCGGGAGCTTGCCGTTGGCCCCGGTGGTCCACGGCGACATCCGGGGCTGGAGCGGGGCCCGCCTCAATACCGCCATCTACTCCCACGGCCATATCGACCACGTCTTCGGCGTGCCGGTCTGGGAAGAAGAGTCGAGAGCCCAAGGGTGGAAAGCGCCCGAGGTGATCGCCCACCACGCGCTGCCGGCCCGATTCGACCGCTACATCTTCACGGCGGGGTACAACACGATCATCAACCGGCGGCAGTTCGGATTCACCGACCTCAACTGGCCCACCACATACCGCTACCCCGACCGCACGTACCACGACACCCTCGATCTCTCCGTCGGAGGCGTCGACTTCTCCCTGCGCCATGAGAAGGGCGAAACCGATGACCACACGATCACCTGGCAAGCCGACACCAAGGTGCTGTGCTGCGGCGACCTGTTCATCTGGGCTTCTCCCAACGCCGGGAACCCGCAGAAGGTGCAGCGCTACCCGCGCGAATGGGCCGACGCGCTCCGGCGCATGCTGGCCCTCGAGGCGGAGTTCCTCCTGCCCGGCCACGGCCTCCCGGTGGTGGGGGCCGACCGCGTGCGCCAGGCGCTCACCGACACGGCCGACCTGCTCACCTCACTGGTCGACCAGACGTTGGCCGTCATGAACGCCGGCGGCCGGCTCGACGACGCCATCCATTCGGTGTCACCGCCAGCCGAGCTCGAAGCGCGGCCTTACCTGCGCCCGGTCTACGACGAACCGGAGTTCATCGTGCACACCGTGTGGCGCCAGTACGGCGGGTGGTGGGACGGGAACCCGGCCACGCTCAAGCCCGCACCCGAACGCGCCCTGGCGGCCGAACTGGCCGCGCTGGCCGGTGGGCCCGTCGTGCTGGCCGACCGCGCCCTCGAGCTCTTGGACCTGGCCACCGACGGCGCCACCGATGCCGGTGCCGCTGAGCAAGCCCTCCGCCTGGCCGGGCATCTGGCCGAGCAGGCCTGGCTGGCCAATCCGACCGACACGGCGGTGCAGGCGGCCCGTCAGCGGGTCTTCGCCGCCCGGGCCGAGCGGGCCACCTCGACCATGGCCCGGGGGGTCTTCACCTGGGCCGCAAACGAGTCGCTGGACGATGGGTCAGAGGCGGCGGCGCACCACGCTCACTAGGCACGGAGCGGCCCACCGAACGAGCCGGTGAACAGCTACTTCGTGTTTTTTTGTGGGGTTCGATAGTGTCAGCTTCGTGGACTCGTCGTTGACCAGCCCTTCTGCCGAAATTGGCGGTGCAACGTCCGCAGATTCGCCACATTCGCCCTCTCGGGCCCGGCGTCGACCGCTGGCCGTGGTCGGGGTGCTGGCCGCCGCGTTGGTGTTCGGCGGCTGCAAGCTCCCGTCCTTCGGCTTCTACCCCGGCGCCACCACCCAGGGCCGAACCACTTTCCACCTCTGGCAGGGGTTCTTCATCGCCGGATTGATCGTCGGCGGGTTCGTTCTGCTCCTGATCCTGTGGGCCGTCTTCAAGTACCGCCGCACCTCGGAGGACATCCCCAAGCAGACGCAGTACCACACCGTGCTCGAGATCTCCTACACGGTGGTGCCGATCCTCATCGTGCTGGTGCTGTTCGTCTTCACCGTCCTGGCCGAGAACAAGGTGGACGCCACGCCGGCCAACCCGGGCGCCACGCTCAACGTCAACGCCTTCCAGTGGGGTTGGGAGTTCGACTATCCCGGCGGCGTCAAGGTGATCGGCCAGACCACGCAGGCCCCGACCATGATCATCCCGGCCGGCACCGACGTGCAGATCACCCTCCAATCCCTCGACGTGCTGCACGGCTTCTACGTCCCGCAGTTCAATTTCAGCCGCTACGCCAGCCCGGGCTACAAGACCTCTTTCGACTTCAACGTGTTGCGCCCCGGGACGTATCGAGGCCAGTGCACCCAGCTCTGCGGGCTGTACCACTCGCTCATGTTCTTCAATGTCAGGGCCGTGACGCCGAGCCAGTACGCCGCCTGGCTGCGCGCCCAGCAGGCGCTGGTGCGGCTCAACCCGGCGTCGGTCCCCCAACTTCCGAGCGGTGTGAGGGCCGGCTCGAGTGGTGCCAACCTCCCGACTTCAGGAAGCGATGCGTTCAGTGACTGAAGTTCTCAATCCACCACTCGTCGTCGACCAGCCCGACGGTGCCGCCGCGCCTCCCCCGACCGGCGATCACGGCCATGACGGCGGACACGCCGAGCACGGTCCCACCGGCATCCTCAAGTGGCTGACCTCCACCGATCACAAGGTGATCGGCATGAGCTACATGATCACCTCGTTGGTCATGTTCTACCTGGCCGGGATCATGGCGCTTCTCATCCGCCTCCAGCTCACCGCTCCCCACTCCACCCTGCTCTCGTTCAACCAGTACAACGAGCTGTTCACCATGCATGGCAGCCTCATGCTCTACCTCTTCGCTGGGCCGTTCGCGTTCGGTGGCCTGGCCAACTACATCGTGCCGCTCCAGATCGGCGCGCCCGACATGGCGTTCCCCCGGCTGAACGCCCTGAGCTACTGGCTGTACCTGACCGGATCGATCACCATGCTGCTCGGCTTCTTCGTCGCCGGTGGGGCGGCCAGTTTCGGCTGGGTGGCCTACGCACCGCTCTCCGGCGCCACCAGCTCACCGGGCATCGGGGGTGACGTCTGGATCATGGCCCTGGTCCTGACCGGGTTCTCGGCCATCTTCACCGGGGTCAACCTGGTGGCCACCACCTTCTATCTGCGCGCCCCGGGCATGACGATGTTCCGCATGCCCATCTTCACCTGGAACATGCTGGTCACCGGGATCTTGATCCTGATCGCCTTCCCCGTCCTCACCAGCGCCCTGATCATGCTGTTCTGCGACCGGCACTTCGGCACCCATATCTTCACGGCCACCGGGTGCCATCTGGTCAACGGACTGCCCACCGCGTCGTGCGGGTCACCCCTGCTGTGGCAGAACCTCTTCTGGTTCTTCGGCCATCCGGAGGTCTATATCCTCGCCCTGCCCTTCTTCGGCATCGCCACCGAGATATTCCCGGTCTTCGCCCGCAAGCCGGTCTTCGGCTACAAGGGCATGGTCTTCGCCACCATGGCCATCGCCGCCCTCTCCACGGGTGTGTGGGCCCACCACATGTTCACCACCGGGGCGGTGCTGCTGCCGTTCTTCTCCTTCTTGAGCCTGCTGATCGCGGTCCCGACCGGGATCAAGTTCTTCAACTGGATCGGGACGTTATGGCATGGGCAACTGGTATTCACCACCGCCATGCTGTTCAGCCTCGGGTTCTTGTTCGCCTTCTTGATGGGCGGCGTGACCGGCATCATGCTGGCGTCGCCCCCCATCGACTTCGCCACCCATGACACCTACTTCGTGGTGGCCCACTTCCACCAGGTGCTCTTCGGGACGGCCGTGCTCGCCGGTTTCGCCGGCGTCTACTACTGGTACCCCAAGATGTTCGGCCGGATGCTCAACGAGACGTTGGGCAAGTGGCACTTCTGGCTGCTGTTCATCGGATTCTGGGTGACCTTCATGCCGCAGTACGTGGTCGGGTTGCTCGGGATGCCCCGTCGCGTGGCCAGCTACCCCTCCAACCTCGGCTGGCAGAGCTACAACATCGTCTCGACGGTGGGCGCCTTCATCATCGGCGTGTCGTTCTTCATCCTGCTGGTCAACTTCGTCGTCTCGTGGCGCAATCCCGTCCCGGCCGGGAACAACCCGTGGGACGCGCACACCCTCGAATGGTTCACCACCTCGCCGCCTCCGCACCACAACTACACCCACCTGCCCCCGATCCGGTCCGAGCGTCCGACCTGGGATTACAATCACCCGGACAACTTGACCGTGCACCACGGACCGTCCAAGAGCCCCCCGAAGGAGAAGGTGCCCGTCGCGTGAAGATCGAAGCGATGTTCCTCCTCTTCCTCGGTGTCTTCTTCGGCATCGTGGGCACCGTCTACTGGTTCTGGAGCTACGAGGACGGCGGGACCATGATGTTGGTCGGCACCGCCGCGCTGGGATTCCTCCCGGGTCTGTACTACTTCTTCTGGCACAAGCGATTCGGTGGGCGGAAGTTCTTCTTCTGGGGCCGGGCCCCGGGCGCGGGTGACCGGCCGTCCGACAGCGATGACGCCTCCATCGCCGAGGGGGCGGGCGTGATCGACTCGTTCCCCAGCTCCTCCATCTGGCCCTTTGTCCTGGGCATGGGCGCCTTCCTCACCGTGCTGGCCCTGGTGTTCGGTTCGTGGCTGGCCTTCCTCGGTGTCCCCCTGATCCTGACCGCGCTCACCGGCGTGACGGCCGAGAGCCGGCGCGGCGGTCACGTCTGAACCAGCGGGTCGAGCCCACCCGGGCTCCGAGAGGTGGGCGATGCCCACCCGGTACCCTGAAACGGTGACCACCACTTCACCGACACCGGTGGCCTCACGGGGGTTGTCCCGAGGCCTCGTTGCCGTCATGGCCGTCGCCACCGGAGCGGTGGTGGCCAACCTCTACTACGCCCAGCCCGTCCTGCACGACGTCGGGCGTGACTTCCACAGTGGCGCCGGCACGACCGCACTGGTCATCACCAGCGCCCAGATCGGCTATGCCGCCGGCCTGCTCCTGATCGTCCCGCTCGGCGATCTGTTCCGTCGCCGAAAACTGGTGGTGCAGATCTTCCTCGTTGCCGTCGTGGCCCTGATCGGCTGCGCGCTGGCCCCCAACCTCCTCATTTTCGGGCTCGCCTCGTTGGCGGTCGGGTGTGCCTCGGTGGCCGGGCAGGTCATGATCCCGTTCGCAGCCGATCTGGCGCCGCCCGAGCGGCGGGGGCGGGTGGTGGCCCGGATCATGACCGGCCTGCTGCTCGGGATTCTGATGGCCCGCACGGTGTCGGGCCTGGTGGCCCAATGGGCCGGGTGGCGTGCCATCTACTGGGTCTCGGCCGCCCTCATGGTGTTCTTCGCCGTCATCTTGTGGCGGGCGCTGCCCGACGAGGGCCCCCGCCCCCGGCGGTCCTACGGCCACCTGGTCGGGTCGTCCCTGCGCCTCTTGGTTGACGAGCCCGTCCTGCGGCGGCGGGCCTGGCACGGAGCCTGCGCCTTCGCCTGCTTCAGCGTCTTGTGGACGACGCTCGCCTTCCTGCTCTCCGGTTCGCCGTACCACTACTCCAACGCGGTGATCGGGCTCTTCGGTCTGGTCGGGGCCGCCGGCGTGCTGGCCGCCAATTTGGCCGGGAAGCTGGCCGACGCCGACCGCGCCAAGGCATCGACCATCGTGGCCGGTGTGCTCCTGGTCGGATCGTTCGGCCTCTTGTGGTTCGGCCGCACCTCGTTGGCGGCGCTGCTCATCGGCATCCTCGTGCTCGATGTCGGGACACAGGGCATGCAGATCACCAACCAGACCATCATCTACGCGCTGCGTCCCGACGCCAGGAGCCGGATCAACAGCGCCTACATGGTCTGCTACTTCGTCGGTGGTGCGGTGGGGTCGATCGCCGCCGGGTCGGTCTATGCGAGCGGCGGCTGGTCCGCCGTGTGTGTCCTGGGGGCCGGCCTCGGCGCGCTGACCTGCGCCATGAGCCTCTTCGAGTGGGTCCGGCCGGCGCCGGTCCGGAGAGAAATGGCAGCCACGTCGCCGTGAGCGTGGACCGTCCGGTCCCGGCGGCCGATCCCAGGGTGGCCGGGTCCGAGCCGACCTTTCGGCTGCTGGACGACCCCGAGGTGCCGTGGCAGGCCGTCAAGGGCCAGCGCAACGCCGACGGTACCGAGTCCTTCGTCCACGAGAAGTGGCTGGCCTTCTCCCCCGACCCGCAGTACCTCTCGCTCTACGCCCGCTACGACCCGGGGATGGTGGTGCGGCGGCACGGTCATTTCAGCCCCCACGTGCTCATCGTGCTGGCCGGAGAGATCTGGTGCGGGGAGCGGCATTGTCCGGCCGGAACGCACATCGAGCTGCCCCTCGGGGCCGCGTTCGGCCCCCTGGTGGCCGGCCCCGAAGGGGCGACGCTCTTCGAAGTGATGCTGGGAGACCCACGGTCATGGGGCGATGACCAAGCGGCCTTCGAGCGCGCCCTGGCCGAGCGAGGCGCCACCGCGCTGCCCGATCCACCACTGGAGTACCCGCCGTGGCTGGACGACCTGCGGGCGCACTGGAACGACCGGCCGTCCGAGCCGAGGCCGCTTTAATCGTTTCGTCGGTCGCGTCAGTCGGTCGCGATCGCCGTCAGCACATCCAGTTTGGCGGCACGGCGAGCCGGCCAGCTGGCCGCGCCGAGGCCGAGGAGGGCGGCGAGGATCACGAACACCACCAGGCTGGCCACCGGGATCACAATGTCGGTGATGCCCTGCTGTTTCAACGACGCGGCGAACGCCGCGCCAAGCGCTGTGCCGACGACGATGCCGATGACGGCACCGAAGATGGCGAGGATCACCGATTCCGATCGGATCATCGCCCGCAACTGCCGACGTTTCATCCCGACTGCTCTGAGCAAACCAATTTCGTGGGTCCGCTCGAACACCGAAAGCATCAAGGTGTTCACGATACCGATGAGAGCGATGAGCACGGCCAGGGCCAGCAGGGCGTAGATCAGACCGAGGAGCTGATTGATCTGCTGCTCCTGTGTCTTCTTGAACGCGGCCCGGGACTGGATCTTGAGGTTCGGATAGGCACCCAGTCCCCTGTCGACCGCCTTGGAGGTAGCCGAGCTGCCGTTTTCGGTCTGCAAGAGCACCGCCACGGGCAACGGGTTGTCGAAATGAGCCAAGAAATAGCGGTCCCCGACCACATAGCTGCCCAGCAGTGCGTTGGGCTTGAAGATCCCGCCGACCCGCAGGGTGGACGATCCCGTTTGCGCGAACGTCACCGGCACGACCGATCCAACCGACAGCTGCTTGGTGTTCGCCGTGGTGGTGTCGATGAGCAGCTGGCCGGCAGCGAGGGACGTCGCACCATGGCCACTGTCCATACGGAGGATGACCGTACGGGGCAAATGATCGGTCGATACCGCGGTGAGGTTTGACACGGAACGTCGGAGCTCGAAGGCACCCTGATACACGGTCGAGACGGCTGTCACACCCGGCACCTTCGCTGCGGCGCTCGAGACCGAGTTGCTGAACCCTCCGGCGCCGCCTTGGGCGGAACTCGTGATGATGTAGTTGGCATTGATCGCATTGTCGACACTGCTGGTGGCGGATTTGGACAGTGACGCGCCGAACACGGCGATGGTGGCGACCAGGGCCAGCCCGACCATCAGGGCCGAGGCGGTCTGCGCCGTCCGTCGCGGGCTGCGCATGGAGTTCTCCCGACCGAGTTTGCCCGCGATCCCAAAGACGCGGGCGAGCGGGCGACCGATCACACTCGCCATCGGCCGGGCCACGACGGGCGCCAGCATCCCGATCCCGATGAAGATGGCGAACGCTCCGAGCCCGACCAACTCGATCGCCGGCCTGGTCAGGCCGACGACGAGCGCGGCCACGCCGAGCAGGGCCATCGCCGAGCCGATGACGATCCGTCGCCGGGAGGACTCCTCCTCGTCAGCCCGGTAGTCGGCCAGGGCGGCCACCGGCGGGATGCGAACGGCGCGCCGGGCCGGACCGACGGCCGACACCACCGTCACCCCCACGCCCACCACCAACGCGACGATGATGGTCCGGCCCTCGAAGACCAAAGATCCCGACGGCAGGGTGATGCCGAAGCCCTTGAGTAGCGCCTCGAGGCCCAACGCAGCCAGCACACCGAGGCCCAACCCGGCCAGGGACGCCACGGTCCCGACGATGACCGCCTCCGCCAACACGGAGCGGAACACCTGCCGGCGACTGGCCCCGACGATCCGGAGGAGCGCGAGCTCGCGAGTGCGCTGGCCCACGGTGATCGAGAACGTGTTGAAGATGGTGAAGCCGCCAACGAACAGTGAGATGAAGGCGAAGACCAGGAGGGCGGTGGAGAAGAAGGAGAGGGATTGGTTGACGTTGTTGGACTGCTCGTTGGCCACCGTCTGGCCGGTGACCACCTCCACCCCCTTGGGGAGCGTGGCGGCAATGGCGTGTTGGACGGTCGATTTGTCGGTCCCCGGCGAGGTCAAGATATCGATGGCGTCGTAGTGGCCCACCTCACCGAACAGCCGCTGGGCCACGGGCAGCTTGAAGGCGGCGATGGTCGCCCCGGCCAGATTGTTGGCGGTGCCGAATCTGACGATCCCGCTGAGGGTGAACGTCTGAGGTGGTCCGGAAAGGAGCACCCGGACGTGGTCCCCGACCTTGAAGTGGTATTTCTGCGCCGTTCCGGCGTCCATCACCACGTCGTGCGATGAAGTGGGGGCCGTCCCCTGGGACAGGTTCAGCGCCGCCAATTGCGGGTTGGGGTCATACGAAAAGCCCAGGGTCGGGGCTCCCCCGTTGCTGATCGCCTTCCCGTCGGGGGAGACGAACTGCGCGTACCCGTTCACGGTGCCTTGCGCGTAGGCCACGCCGGGGACGTGACGCACCGAGGTGGCGATCGACTGGGGGATTGGTTTGCGCACCGCGCCCGCGCCTCCGTTGTTGCTGGAAAACGCGGCCCTCGCACGGACCTCGAAGTCGACGTTCTGATAGATGCGGCCGAACAGGGTGGTGAAGGTGTTGTGCAAGGTGTCGGTAAGGACGAAGGTTCCCGAGATGAACGTGACGCCGAGCACGATGGCCAGAGCGGTCAGCGCCAGGCGAAGCTTGTGGGCCAACAGGCCCTGGAGAACGATCCTGCGCACGTCAGCTACCCAGCTGCTTCATCCGCTCGAGGACAGAGTCCGCCGTGGGTGAGACGAGCTCATCCACCACCTTTCCGTCAGCCAGGAAGACCACCCGGTCGGCGTAGGCCGCACCCCGGGCATCGTGGGTGACCATGACGATCGACTGGCTCAGTTCGGTCACCGAACGGCGCATGAAGGCCAACATCTCAGCGGACGCGTTGGAGTCGAGGTTGCCGGTGGGCTCATCGGCGAAGACCAGATCGGGCCGCTCGATCAAGGCCCTGGCGCAGGCGACGCGTTGCTGCTGGCCACCCGACATCTCACTCGGACGATGCGACAGTCGGTCGCCGATCCTGAGCTGCCCGACCAGGTAGTCGAACCACGCCTGATCCACCTTGACCTTGGCCAGGTCAGCCGGCAGCGTGATGTTGTCCCTCGCGGTCAGCGTCGGAACGAGGTTGAAGGACTGGAAGACGAACCCGATCTGGTCCCGACGCATCTGCGTGAGGCCGGCATCGTCGAGCTTCCCGATCTCCCGGTCACCCACGAAGGTCCGGCCCGACGTCGGTGTGTCGAGTCCGGCCATGCAGTGCATGAGGGTGGACTTGCCCGAACCAGAGGGACCCATGACCGCCGTGAACTGGCCACTCTCGAACTCGACGTTGATCCCGTCGAGGGCATGGACGACGGCATCACCCTTGCCATAGGTCTTGACCAGGTCGATAGCGCGGGCCGCCGGCAGGATCGACGGGGGCGCGGTTCCACTCGTCCCCTGTTCCGTTGTCGTCATCTCGTGGGTCTCCCTTGGCGTCGATCGAGGGCAAGCGCTGCAACTTAGCGTTCACGGCGCATGGCTGGAGGAGCAATTTCCCCCAAGCCGGGGCCGTTGTTCTGGCAGACGAGCGCTGAGTCAGATTCTCATCTACCCATGGGATCTTTTTACCTACGAGGTTGTTCCAGGTTGTTCAAGCGTCCAACCCCGATTGAGTGGCCAGGGCCACGGCACATCCCACGGCATATCGTCGCACCGTTGCGTCGCCGCAAGCGGCGGAAACAGACTGCGTTCCACCGGCGTTCACGTAACGTTCACTCCATCGGCCGGGGAGGCGCACCGCGAGCCGTGAAGGGACCCCGAGGTAACCCCATCGGATTGGGAAAGGGGTAGAGGCCCGACTCCTGGAGCTCCCGAGCACACGGGACGAGAGCGTCGTACAGCGCGCCGATGTCATCGTCGGCGAGCGAGGCGTAGGCCTCCTCAGCCAGGACATCGGTGGCTCCTTCGATCGACCCACGCAAGGCCAGACCGTCGTCGGACACCGCCCCGTCCGCATTGAGCAGGCCCCGACGCGACAGGCGGGCCGCCGCGTCCTCCCACTGTGCCCTGCTCCATCCCCGGTTGTCCCGCAGCACCTCGGTCGGGATCCCATCGGCGGCGGCGGCCAGCACATGCGCCTCGCAGCCACCCAGGCCGTGCGCCACCAGCACAGCCACATGCCCGTCACCGCGGTGCTCACGCAGCGTGGTGCAGGCCTGCCAGATCTCCGCCAACGCCAGCTGATGCTCCTCCAGCCCCTCGCGCAGGAGCTCGGGCTCGACCGAAGCCCACAGGGCCCGGTTCACGCCAGTCAGTGTCCGGCCCGCATCCGAACAGCGTGACGAGGCGATCCGCAGTCGGGGCAAGGCCCCGACCGCCCGGCCCAGCGCGTCGGGCGAACACAGCTCGCCCAGCGCGCCGGATCCGGCGACGGCCCGCACCACCGTCAACGCCGCCGGGTCGACCACCTTCCAGCAACCGGGCACCGCGTCGGCCACCATGCCCGGCTCGAAGTTGAAGAAGGCCGCGGCCACCGGGCCGTGCCCCACCCGGCCCAGCGGCGCGGCCCGGGCGGCGAAGTAGCCGGTCCAGAACCCGACGAGGCCGCGGTCACGCAGGGCGTGACGGCAGGGCCGGGCAAAGTAGGTGACAGCGTGCAACGATTCGAGGGCCACCCACAGGTCGCGGGCGGTGCGGCGCTGGGTCAGCGAGTGACCTGACGCACGCCGGTGGGCGACGGAGCGCCGTTCGAAGCGGCGACGGCGCCACCGACCAGCGGTTCCACGTCAATCCGCTCGGGCACCGGCTCGGGGTCCATCTCGGTGCGCTCGTCGTCGGGGCGGGGGTCGGACTCCACGGTGGAGTACTCGCCGTCGACCGATCGACTCACGACCACGGCCCGCTTGCGCTTGCCGATCCCGTGGACCCCCTGCATCTCCAGGCAGATCTGGTAGGCCAGCGCGGCCACGATGACGGGGACGACGATGGTGGCGATCCGGAAGAACCACAGCACCTCGTTCAGCGAGATGTGGAAGAAGTTGGCCAGCACGTCCGTCGAGCTGGCGGCGAACAAGGTGAAGAGAAGGGCCAGCATCGCCGCACCGGCGGCCGTGCGCTTGGGGCGATCGCGCGGGCGGTCCAGCAGGTTGTGCAGCATGACATCACCCGTCATTCGGCGTTCCATCGCCGGCCAGATGCCGGCGATGGTGAAGATGAGACCGGGGAACACCACGGCCGGCAGCAAGACCTCGAACGGGATCGTGTAGCCCCAGCCCGTCCACTCCCACGACGGCATGATGCGGAGCGCGCCGTCGAGCCAACCCATGTACCAGTCGGGCTGCACGGCGTAGGAGATCTTGGACGCGTCATAGGACCCGAACTGCCAGATCGGGTTGATCTGGGCGAACGCCCCGAGCAGGGCGCAGGCCGCCGTCACCATCAAGAGGAAGCCGGTGGTCTTGGCCATGAAGGTCGGGAACATGGGTGAGCCCACCACGTTGTTCTCGGTGCGACCCTCGCCGGCGAACTGCGTGTGCTTCTGCGCCACCAGGAGGGTCAGGTGGGCGCCGATCAGGCCCAACAGGACGAGCGGGATGATGAGGACGTGGATGATGAAGAAGCGCGGGATGATGATGCCGGTGCCCGGGAACTGCCCACCCCACAGGAACGTCACCAGGTAGGTCCCGACCAGGGGGATCGACTCGGCGATGGAGTACCCGATGCGGAGGCCCGTCCCCGAGATCAGGTCGTCGGGCAGCGAGTAGCCGATGAAGCCCTCGAGGATGGCCAGGGTCAGCATGGTGACGCCGATGATCCAGTTGAGCTCGCGGGGCTTGCGGAAGGCGCCGGTGAAGAAGATCCGGGCCATGTGCACGATGATCGAGCCGGTGAAGATGTCGGCGGACCAGTGGTGCATCTGGCGGACCAGCAAGCCACCCCGCACCCCGAAGGAGATGTTGACGGTGGAGCTGAACGCCTCCGATACGCGCTGGCCGTTGAGCGGGTGGTAACAGTTGGTGGCGGTGCTAGCGCAGTGGTAGAGGACCTGACTGGCCGACGGGACGAAGTACAGGGACAGGAACACCCCGGTGGCCAGCAGGACGACGAAGGAGTACAGCGAGATCTCGCCCAGCATGAACGACCAGTGGTCGGGGAAGATCTTGTCCAAGAAGACCCGGCCGCCCTTGGCGATGCCGAGCCGGTCATCGAGGTCGTTGACGATGCTGCCGGCCCGGCCGTAGGGACCGAGGGCGGCCTTGGCCTGGCGCTTGGTCCGCGGGGTGGTGGTGGGCGCGCTCACGTCGTGTTCGACCTCGTCCAGTACCCCGGGCCCACCGGTTGGTCGTAGCCCGCCTGGGCCGCCAGGTACCCGTTGGCATCGAACATCAGCGGCAGCTGGGGCAGGGGGCGGGGGGCGGGGCCGAATTGGGGAACGGCCCCGTTGCGCACGTTGAACATCGATTGGTGGCACGGGCACACCAGCAGCTCCAACTCCTGCTCGTACAGACCGACGGGGCAACCGAGGTGGGTGCATGCCTTCGAGTACGCCACGTAGCCGGCCGGGGCCCAGGTCTCGCGCCCCGGCACGGTGGTGAAATCGGTGCGCTGGACCCGGATCAGCACGGTTTGGTCGGTGGCCTGACCCTCGTCGGTGTTGACCCTCCCTCTCGGATAGACGGTCATGATGCCACCCACCACCAGGGTCTCGAGATGCACCGGCCGGCCGTTCGAGTCGACCAACTTCGTCCCCCTGCGCCAGTTGGTCAGCGCCAGCGTGTCACCCGGCACCGGGCCCAGGGAACGAAGGAGCGGGAACATGGCGACGATGCCGAAGATGCCGGCGCCCAGGGCGAAGAGGCCGCCCAGCAACTTGCGGCGCTTGACCACCACCGCCGTCCGCTCGACCAGCGCCGCCGACATCAAGTCGCGTTCCTCGGTGCTGGAGGCCAGCACATGGCGTTCCTCGACGAAGGGGCCCTGAGGCATGAGGTACTTGCCCCAGGCCGTCAGCCCGAAGCCGAGCAGGAAGAGCCCGGCCCCGATGGTGCCGCCGAGGATCCAGGGGCTCCAGTTCTGCCAGTAGGCGGCGCCGAAGCCGGCGATGAGGACGATGGCCAGCACGAAGAGGCCGCCCACGATCGCCTCCACCCGCTGTGGATTCCTGGCCGCATCCCCCAGGTGCGGATCATCGAACGCCGCGATCGGCATCGGCACCTTGGTGCGCGTCGGTTCGTGGAGGTCGTCGCTCACGAACGCTCTCCGATCCAGAAGCAGATGAGCGCCAGCCCGCCCACGCCGAGGAGCAGG
>DASZJQ010000064.1:0-4919 GCA_035947875.1 Acidimicrobiales bacterium | reverse complement strand
CCGACTTCGTCGGATCCTCGAGGGGAGGGAGATCGTGCTTCATCCGGACGCACCCAACAACTACAACCCCATCTACGAGGACGACTACGTCCGATTGGGTATCCGAGCCCTCGAGGTCGCCAGTCTCGATCCCATGGTGGTGAACTGGGCCGGCAGCGAGACGGTGAGCGCCGAGGAGTACTGCGCCTACCTGGGTGACCTCGTTGGCCGGCCGGCCCTCGTTCGTTACGACCCGACCGCCCCTTGGCCCCTCTGGCCCGACGTTTCCAAAATGCACCAGGTCCTCGGCCGAACCGAGGTGCCCTGGCGCGACGGGATGCGCCGCATCGTCGAAGCCGTCACCGCATAGGGGCCGGCGAGCCACCTTTGGGGGGCGGTGCGTCCAAAGCCCGATGTTCCCGACGCCAGACAAATCGCAGGGCCGTCCAGAAGGCATCCACCGCGCAGACCTTGTTGTCCACCATCCCCACCGGAAGAAGGACGCTCCGCAACGCCCCGTCGGTGATGTCGGTGGGGCGTCCGGACGCTTTCTTGGGCCAGGCCAGCCACAGACCGCCCGACGGGAAGACCATGGATCCCCACGCGTGGATCCGTGGCTCGATCCGTGCCATCTGCGTGTTGAAGGCAAGGACCACGTCGGCCCGGCCTCTCGCCTGGCGCCGAACGACCACCGCCTCAGGTAGTTCCATGTGAAAGTCAGACGGGGCAGCGAGGAGGACGAGGTTCATTCCCGCCTTGATGCCGAGTTTCGCAGCCAGAGGGGTTCCCGAGTAGCCCGCCACAGGTCACAAGTCTCTCAGGGCGTCGACCCTCCCCCGCTACAGTTGTTCCTGCGACCCGGTGTGCTGCCTGCACCGGTGTGCGCCCGGTGATGGGTCCCGCCGGGGAGTGGACACACTCTGAACCGCCGGCATGAACCGGCTGATGGCTCCTGACCAAGTGACGCTCTCGGAGCACGCGACCGCGTCGGGCACAGGAGGACCATGACCCACAAAGACGCACTGGACACATCGGCCGTACCCCGGCTCGGGCTATCCCTGGGCTCCATCCTGGCCATTGGACTCGGGGGCGCCCTGGGAACCCTGGCCCGCTACCTCCTCGGTGCCACCCTCACCACCGCGACCGGACATTTCCCGGCGACCACCCTCCTGATCAACCTGAGTGGCTCCCTGGCCATTGGATTCCTGGTTCCCCTCACCGAGACGGTCTCCGCCCGCTCCGCCCTGGCTCGCCCCTTCCTCGTCGTGGGCTTCCTCGGGGGATGGACGACCTACTCCACCCTGGCCGTGGAGGCCGTGCTCCTCGGCAAGGGTGCTCACGTCGGACTGGCCGCGGCCTACCTGGCGGCCAGCCTGGTTGGCGGGCTCGCGCTGGTGACATTGGGCGCCGCGGCGGGCCGAAGGCTTGTCACCCGATGACCGCCACCGCGGCCCACTCCCCCACGCTCGGGCTCGCGCTCCTGGTGGCGCTGGCCGGTGGCGTCGGTGCCATGGCTCGGGCGCTTCTCATCCACTACTTCTCCGTGCGCCGACCGGATCCGCTGCCGATCGGGACGGTCGTGGTCAACGCGTCGGGATCGCTGGTACTCGGGTTCCTGACCGGTCTCTCCATCTACCACGGGCTGGCCCCCCGACTCCTCAGCGTGGTCGGGATCGGGCTGTGCGGCGGCTACACCACATTCTCGACGGCCAGCTGGGAGTCCCTGCACCTCGTGCGTAGCGGCCAGCGGTGGGCGGCGGTCGTGTACACCTTCGGCGGCCTGGCCGCCTGTGTGGGCGGGGCCGTCGCCGGCCTGGCCATGGCCGCTGTCATCTGAGGCAACTCGTAACTGCGGGCGGGCAACCGCCGGGCGCGCCTCTCGGCTACGGGCGGGCGTCGAAGGTCGGCACCAGGGTACGCGCCGCTCGAGCTTCGTCGACCCGTCGCACCGGCGTCGTGCGGGGAGCCTCGCTCAGGGGCTCCCCCGCGGCCGCCTCGGCGGCAATCTTCTCGAGCGCCTCAGCCAAGGCCTCGAGGGTCTGGAGGCTTTCGGTCTCGGTGGGCTCGATCATGAGTGCTTCGTCGACGATGAGTGGGAAGTAGATGGTGGGCGAATGGAAGCCCTCCTCGAGGAGCCTCTTGCCGACGTCCAGTGCCTTGGTCCCGTAGGCCTTCTTGAGCTTGGCCACCGACAGCACCACCTCATGCATGCAGGGCCGGTCGAACGGCACCTCGTAGGTGTCGGAAAGTCGGTGGCGGATCCAGTTGGCGTTGAGCACGGCCCGCTCGGCCACCCGTCGCAGACCATCGCCCCCGTGCACCTGCATGTAGGCCAGGGCACGGGCCAGGACCAGCGCGTTGCCGTGCCAACTGTGGACCCGACCGATGGAGTGTTCGGGCGTCATGTAGCCGTACCCCGACGACAGGCGCACCGGGCGCGGCCCGGGCAGGAAGTCAACCAGTCGGGGTGAGACGGCCACCGGCCCGGCTCCCGGTCCCCCACCGCCGTGAGGCGTGGCGAAGGTCTTGTGCAGGTTCATGTGGACGATGTCGAACCCCATGTCGCCCGGGCGGACGACACCGAGAATGGCATTGAGATTGGCCCCGTCGTAGTACAGAAGACCCCCGACCTCGTGCACGGCCGCGGCGATGGCCGCGATGTCCTCTTCGAACAGGCCCAGCGTGTTGGGATTGGTCAACATGATCCCCGCCACATCGGTGTCGAGCACCGACCGCAACGCCTCGAGGTCAACGCACCCACGGTCGTCACTGGGCACGGTCACCGTCTCGTAGCCGCCCAGCGTGACCGAGGCGGGATTGGTCCCGTGGGCCGAGTCGGGAATGATGACCCGGTGGCGGGACTCGCCACGTGCTTCGTGGTACGCCCGCATCAACAGCAGGCCGGTCAGCTCACCGGCCGCCCCCGCGGCCGGTTGCAGGGTGGCCGCGGCCATGCCGGTTACCTCGCACAGGGCTTCTTCGAGTTCCACGAAGATCTGCAGCCACCCCTGCACCAGGTGGGCCGGCGCCCCCGGGTGCACGCCGGCCAGGCCGGCCAGGCCGGCCACGGTGTCGCACATCTTCGGGTTGTACTTCATGGTGCACGAGCCCAGGGGGTACGCCCCCAGGTCGACGGAGAACTGGCGATGACTCAAGCGGGTGAAATGGGCCACCAGGTCCCGCTCGGACACCTCGGCCAAGGCGACCGGTTCGTCGCGCCGATGCTCCTCGGGGATGAGCTCTTCGGCTTTCCATTCAGGCATGCCGGTCGTCCGGAGCTGCCAACTCTGGCGCCCGGGCTGGGAAAGCTCGAACAGCGTCGGCTCCGCGTCTCCCCCCATCAGTGGCGCGCTGGTGGCGCGGCCCCCCGGAAGTCCGTGTTCGGTTCCGCCGACGACCTTCACCGCACCACCTTGTCCAGGGTGCGCACGAAACCCTCCACTTCGCTCCGGGTCCGCCGCTCGGTCACGGCCACCAACAGGCCGTGCTCGGCCTCGTCGTTCGAGATCGACCCGTCACCGCCGGCGCCGACCAGGTCGGCCAGGGCCAGTCCGCCCAGGTAGCCCTCATCGGCCAGACGGGCCACGGCCAGCGGACCGGCAATCGGCAACCGCACGGCGAACTCGCGCACGGTCGGCGTGGTCCCGGTGATGGGTGCCACCCCACCGAGAGCCAGCATCGACTCCCGGCAAAAGCGCGTCCCGCGGGCACACCGCACCGCCACCTCGCGGAGACCCGAGGTGCCCAGCCAGCCCAGCTGCACGGCGGCGTAGATCGCCATCAGGGTCTGGTTGGTGCAGACGTTCGATGTCGCCTTCTCCCGCCGGATGTCCTGCTCGCGCGCTCGCAACGTGGTGACGTAGGCCCGTGTGCCCTCCAGGTCGACCGTCTCTCCCACTAACCGCCCCGGTAGGCGTCGGACGTGCTGCTGGGCCACGGCGAACAAGCCGAGATACGGTCCCCCGAAGCTGAGGGCGGTTCCCAACGCCTGCCCCTCCCCCACCACGACATCGGCACCCCACTCCCCCGGTGACCGCAGCAGAGCGGACGCCACCGGGTCGGCCGCCACGACCAGCAGCGCGCCGGTGGCGTCACAGATGCGGCGGGCGGCGCCGAGGTCCTCCAGACACCCCAGATAGTTCGGGTACCCGACGACCAGCACACCGGGCGCCTCGGCCGCACCCCCGACCTCGGGCCAGTCGGTCACACCGGCCCGCAGGGGTACCGGCACCACGTCGTGCCCGGTCCCGGCGGCGAAGGTCTCGAGCACCGAGCGCCAGTGGGGGTGGATACCGCTGGACAGCCACACTGTGGATCGGCCCGACGCAGCCACGCCGAGGTTCACGCCTTCGACCAACGAACTGGCCCCGTCATAGAGAGAGGCGTTGGCCACGGGCAGTCCGGCCAGGCGGGCCACCATGGTCTGGAATTCGAAGACCGCCTGTAACACCCCCTGGGCCACCTCGGGCTGGTAGGGCGTGTAGGACGTCACGAATTCGGAGCGGCCGGCCAGGGCGCGGACCACCGGCGGCACCTCGTGGTCATAGGCACCCC
Source organism: Acidimicrobiales bacterium (assembly GCA_035947875.1). Taxonomy (GTDB): domain Bacteria; phylum Actinomycetota; class Acidimicrobiia; order Acidimicrobiales; family RAAP-2; genus Bog-473. The sequence continues at coordinate 386 of DASZJQ010000064.1, read as the reverse complement.
CGCCGGCGAAGCAGACCAGGTGGTCGGTGCGCGCCGGATTGGCCCGACCCAGCGACTCCATGCGGGCCAGCACGTCGGGTTCGGGCGAACCCTCGTCCATGGCCAAGCCGCGACCCAGGCGCAGCGCGGCCGGGACGCTGGCAAAGAGCTCATCGAGCGACGAGAGGCCCAGAAAGGCCAGCATCTGCGCCAACTCGTCCTCGGTGTGCGGCATGTAGTCGGGCACCTAACTATTCCTCCACCCTCGGCGGCCACAACGGTGGCCGCACCAAGTTGGCCGGCAGCTCACGTCCCCTTTGCATCACGGTCACCGCATCGCCGTCGAGCAGTTCGGCATCGGCCTCCACCAGGGCCAGCCCGATCCCGCGTTCCCGCATGGGTGAGTA
>DASZJQ010000063.1:0-10626 GCA_035947875.1 Acidimicrobiales bacterium | reverse complement strand
GATTCCCGAGCAACTCGAGGTGCGCGACGAATGGCCCCGGGCGGGCACCGGCAAGATCGTCAAGAAGAGCCTGCGCGACGAGTACGCCGAGTGAGCCAACTCGACACCCGCTCGGCGCCACCGCCCTCACGCCTGGTCTTTGTGTGCACCGGCAACATCTGCCGCTCCCCCATGGCCGAAGTGATCACCCGGTCGTTCGCCGACGCCACGACGCTCGCAGACGGCTCCACCCTGGGCACGAGACTGGTCGTGACGAGCGCGGGGACCGGCCCGTGGCACGAGGGTGAGCCCATGGACCCGCGTACGGACGCGGCCCTGGTCCGGTCCGGTCTGCCGAGTCACCGCCACGTGGCGCACCAGATCTCAGCGGCGCAGCTCGGCGGCTACGACCTGATCGTGGCCTTGGACCGACGTCACCAGCAGACCCTGCGCAGCCTGGGCGCCGACCCCCACCGGCTCTTCCTCTTGCGCGCCTTCGATCCGGCCGCCGGCGCGGCGGCCGACGTGCCCGATCCCTACTACGGCGACGACGCGGTCTTCGACGATTGCCTCGCCATGATCGCTGCCGCCTGCACCGGCCTGGTCTCCGAATTGACCGGCCTGTGGGAGGGCAGCGTCCGGCGCGACGCGTCGGGCGACTCGCGCCACCCGGACGCATCGGAGGACTCGGACAACGCGCACCAGCGGGGGCCATTTCTGGCCTCGGCTGATGATGGCGAAGGTCGTGTGCCATAGTGCCGACGTGGTCTCCCGCAGGGTCCGCCAACGGCGCCGACAAGTCACAGTGGTCGGGGTCCTTGTCTTTTTGCTTCTGATCTACGTGGTCTTCTTCTCGGGCGGGGGCAAGAAGGCCACGCCTCCGGCGCCCGTCAAAGCGCACACGACCCAGGCGTTCCCCGCCCATTCCCCCCTCAATCCGGACTGGACCGGCAGCGGGAATCCGGTCACGCTGGCCTTCGGCGGCGATGTGCACTTCGAAGGAACCGTCGGCGCAAGCCTGCAACAGAACGCGGCCACTGCCTTGGGCACGACCTTCCCGACCCTGTTCTCGGGAGCCCAGCTGAGCATGGTCAACTTCGAGTCGGCCCTGACGGCCGGAACGTGCCCGGAGCCGCAGACCAAGCCCTACATCTTCTTTGCCCCACCGACGGCGCTTACCGCGCTGCAGCAAGCCGGTGTGACGGTGGCCAGCGATGCCAACGACCATTCGGTGGATTGCGGCCAAGAAGGCCTGAGCCAGGGGCTCACCGCCGTCGCCCAGGCCAAGTACCCCATGCCCGGCATCGGAAGCAACGCGGCGCAGGCCTTCGCCCCGTACCGAACAACGATCAAGGGCCAGCGGGTCGCCATCATCACCGCCACGCAGGTCATCGCCCCCAACCTGGTCACCACATGGACGGCGACGTCGTCACAAGCCGGGGTGGCATCGGCCATCGACCCGACCCAGTTGGTACAGACTGTCCAGGCGGCGCGGCGTACCTCGGACACGGTCGTCGTCTACCTGCACTGGGGGACCGAAACGGTGACCTGTCCCAACCCGCAACAAGAGCCGCTGGCCCAGCAACTGGTGAAGGCCGGCGCTGACATCGTGGTGGGCTCGGGAACGCACGTGCTCTCCGGCGGTGGGTACCTCGGGGGCGCCTACGTCGACTACGGATTGGGCAACTTCGCCTTCTACGACAGCGCCCCGCCGGAATCCGACAGCGGATCGTTGTTGGTCACCGCCATCGGGCGAAAGATTGTGACCGCCGTCTTCCGTCCGGCCACCGACGTCAACGGGTTGCCCCAACCCCTCACCGGTACGGCGGCGCAATCAGCGGTGGCCAGTTGGGATGCGGCGCGCGGCTGCACCGGCCTCTCGGCCGCCCCCGCCACCAGCCAAGCCACCGTGGCGGGAGAGACGGCGCCCTTCGTCGCCCCCCCCATCACCACTACGACCACGACCACGACCGCTCCGACGACGGCCACGACGTCGGCGTCCAGCTCGAGCTCGAGCTCGTCATCGACCACCACCAGCACCACGACCGCGGCGACGACCACCGCGCCGACCGACAACGCCGGATAATCCGACCTTCTCCCTTCGTCCTTGCTCGGGAAAGAAACGCGGCAGGTAGTGCCGGTTGGCCGCCAGCAATTCGTCGGCCAGCTCGGCCGCCAGCGGATACTGTCCCACCAGGGGATTGGCCAGCAGGGCCCGCACGACCTGATCCCGGCTGCCCGACCGCGCCGCGCCGACGGCGAGGTGCTCGTAGGCCTTGGCGTGATGCACCAGCCCCAACATTTCGGGCGGAAGGGCACGCTGAGGAAGCGGGTGAGCCCCGTCGGCATCGACCACGGCCGGGAGCTCGACCACGGCCTCGTCGGGCAGGCCCGGAATGGCTCCGTCGTTTCGCATGTCGACGACCTGGATATCTCCGGTGTCGGCGTGGAGCGAGGCCATGAGGCGAACCGCCGCCAGTGAGTAGAACGCACCACCCCGGAAGGAAAGAGCCGCCGGCTTGGTCACCAATTCAGGATTGCGGTACTCATCGAGCAGCTTCGCCTCCAGCTCGGCCACCACCTCGGCTCGGGATCGATGCCCGGGCCGGGACTGCAGCGCCACTTCTGCGTCGTGCTGGTAGTAGTAGTGCACGTAGTAGGACGGCAAGGCTTCGAGCAACCTGAGCGCGGCGATCGGCACCCCGCTCTCGAGTTCAAGTTCGGGACCGTGGCGGTCGAACAACTCGGGCAGGCGGTCGACCGATTCGCCCGAGAGTCGAGCCGAGCGGATCCACGTCAGGTGATTCAGACCGACATGCTCAATTTCGACCGCATCGGGGTCCACGCCGAGGTAGTGGCCGATTCTCCGTTGCGCCCAGATGGCCACGTTGCACAATCCGACCGCACGGTGGCCTTCATCGAGCAGCGCTTGGGTCACGATGCCGACCGGGTTGGTGAAGTCCACGAACCACGCGCCGGGATTGCCCCGCTTGGCCGTCTCCTCGGCCAACTCGAGCACGGTCGGAACCGTGCGCAGGGCCTTGGCCAGCCCGCCCGCCCCGGTGGTCTCCTGCCCCAGGCAGCCGTAGCCGACCGGAAGTGTCTCGTCGACCTGACGTGCCGCCTGCCCGCCGATGCGCAATTGGACGACCACGAAATCGGCTCCCTCCAGCGCCTGGTCCCGGTCGCCCGTCGTACCGAAGGCGCCGTTCCACCCGCGCGCCCGCAATATCCGTTCGGAGAGGCCCCCGACGGCATCTCGCCGTTCCTCACTGGGGTCGAGCAGCACGAGATCGTCGACGACCATGCGATCCTCGTTGTCACACAGACTGTCAACAAGTTCCGGTGTGTAGGTACTGCCCCCTCCCACCACCGCAACTTTTATCCCCACGTCGACTCAACGTACTATCCGACTGTGGCCGAGGACGCTGTGCCAAGTCCGGCACCCGGAGGGTTGGCGCCACTCCCGGCGTTCCTGGCCCTCGATGGCGGCGCGTCAAAGACCGACGCCGTTCTCGTCTCGCGACAGGGCGACGTCCTGGGACGGTCCAGCACCGGACCGAGCAATCATCAGATGATTGGTCTCGATGCGGCAATCGACGCCTTGGGTGAGGCCATCGCGGGAGCCGTCGCTGACGCCGGGATCGCCGACCCACCGTTCCCCCTCTGCGACCTCGGCGTGTACTGCCTGGCCGGGATCGACCTTGCCGTGGACGAGGAGCGACTGGCTCCGGCCATCGCCCTCCGCGGCTGGACCGGGACGGATCTCCTCCGCAACGACACCTTCGCCGTCTCGCGGGCCGGGACGTCCGTGCCCTGGGGCATCGGGGTCGTGTGCGGCACCGGGATGAACTGTGCCGGTGTTGGGCCGGATGGAACGTCGGTCCGCTTCCCCGCCCTGGCCGAACTCTCCGGTGACTTCGCACCGGGTGGCGCATGGCTGGGCGTCCGTGCCCTGGGGTTGGCCCTGCGCGCCTCGGACGGGCGAGGCGGACCGACACTGCTGCGCACACGCGTGCCTGGGTACTTCGACCTGCCCGATGCGGAGGCCGTGCTGAACGCGGTCTACACCGGGGACCTCGGGTACGGGCGACTCTTTGAGCTCGCCTCCGTCCTGCTCACGGCCGCGTCCGAGGGTGACCCACCGGCGCGCCAAGCGGCCGACCTCTTGGCCGACGAGGTGGTCGCCTTCGTCGTTGCGGCCGCCACCCGACTCGGTGTCACGGACCAGGCGGTGGAGGTGGTCTTGGGCGGGGGGATCTTCAAGACGGACGACGCCGATTTTCACACCCGGGTGGCCGATGGGATTCATGCCGTCGCACCTCGAGCTGTCCTGCGGCACCTGACCGCTCCGCCGGTTCTCGGCGCCGCCCTCCTCGGCCTCGATGTCCTGGGCGCCGACGATGAGGCCAAGGAAAGACTCCGGGCCGCACTGTCGTGACCATCGCCATTGCCCATCGCGGCGACCCGGTTGGCCAACGGGAGAACACGATGCCGGCCTTCGAGGCAGCCGTGCACCTGGGCGCCGACATGGTGGAGCTCGATCTTCGTCGCACCCGCGACGGGGTGATCGTGGTGCTGCACGATCCGACGTTGCTCCGCCTCTGGGGTATTGACCGGACCGTCGGCGACCTGGACCTGGCCCAGATACGAGAGATCGGAGAGGGCGACGTGCGCGTCCCGACTCTGCGAGAGGTCCTTGACCAATTCACCATTCCGCTTATGGTCGACTTCACCGGCGACGAGGTTGTGGAAGGCGCTCTGGACGCCGTACGGGAGGCCGACGCCACGGATCGCTCGCTGTTCGTCAGCGGTCATGTCGGTGCTCTCCGCGCCTTGCGCGCCTTGTCCCCCGAAGCCCGGATCGGCCTCACGTGGATCGAGCGCCGATCTCCTCCACCATCGCTCCTGTGCGAGCTCGGGGCGGAATTCTGGAATCCGTATTTCCGCTTGGCCACCTCGGCGCGCGTTGCCGCCGTGCACGACCTCGGAATCAAGGTCTCGACCTGGACGGTGGACGAACCCCGTCACATGGCCCGGGTGGCCAAAGCGGGTGTGGACGCCATCGTCAGCAACCGGATCGCCCAACTGCGCCGGTTTCTCTCCCCGCCCGAATCCGCCCGTCGGTAGTCACAAGAGGGGCAGTTCGAATCGGCCACGACCGTGCGCCGACCCCTCTTCTCGTCAGCTCCACGCCGTGATCAACCCGCCGTGGGTGACCGCCGAGAGAGCGGATGATTCGGCGGGGCGACCGATCGTGCGGCTTGGTCGTCCATGCTCGCCAACACACGGACCTCGCCCGCGCCGGCTCCCTCCCCGTCGGGACCCGCTAATTCCACGGCCCAAGCTCGCAGGACGGGCGGTGGCGCGGTCAGTACCCAGAGGCCGCTGTCTCCGTCTATCCATCGCTCCTGGTGACGTTCGCTGCGTCGGGCCACCTGGTCGGCGCGCTGGCCGAATGCCGTCGGGTCGTCGAGCGCCTGATCGAGCCCCCGGGTCTGGAGCACCACGGTGCCGTCCGAGGGCGTCGCCAATGGAAGCTGGGAATGCAAATCGGCCAGGGTGGGGCCGTTCAACGATCCCAAGTCGCTATTGGCGATGACGATGGGCGATGACGGCTCGGCACCGAAGGGATTGGGAACCAAAAATGGCGGATCGATGACGGTGACGGTGCGCTCGTGCCGTTGATACGCCATCGCCCAACACAGGCGAGCCAGGAGTTGCGCTCCGACGGGGTCGGTGAGGATTTGGCACGTTGCGCCATCTCGGCTCGTGGCGAATCTCGATGACACGCTTGGTCGCGGCGACAGGACCGTATAGGCACGTCCATCGAGACGAACCGACCGCCGGTGCACTTTCAGGCGTTCCTGTGCTGGTCCCATGAGGGTTGAATCCTCGCGTAGAACCGACGGTCGTCTTCGCCCGGCCCGATCGACGGCGGGTCGTGGGCTAACTCCCTCGGCTCCCGGTCGCCGCCAGCGGCGGACGGGGCAGGGCGTCGGCCACCAGTCGCTCATCATCGGCCAGGAGGGAGCCGGCCAGTTCCTTGACCATCTCGACGACCTCGGGATGCTCCTCGAGATTCCAACCTTCGAGGAGCTCGGTCAATCCACTTCGGCGGGCTTCGGTCAATCGAGCGATGGCCGCCACCCCGGCCGGGGTCAAGACCAGGTCGCATTCGGTCCCTCGGGTCACTTCGGTGATCATTCCGGCTTCGAGCAGGCCGGCAATCCCCGGCTCGAGGATCTGGCTGTCGACCTTCAGCCGGTTGGCCACCTCACCCACGGTGGAGGCCGGTCGGTCAGCCAGGCGGTACAGCAACCAGCATGAACGAGGTGGCAGGTCGATCCCGGCCCGATGCGCCAGGGTCTGGTAGAGCTCACTCCGGTTCTCCCGGCTCGACAAGCGCTCCAGGGCCAACTGAATCTCCTGCAGGGAGGTCCTCGGGTCGGGGACCCCGAAGGCCTCGCCGGTATCCACAGTCTGGACCGTCTTGCGCAGTTCGAGTTCGGGCAGCAGCCAACTGAGCAAGAAGGCCACGAAGGCGATCGGCACCGCCACCAGGAAGACGGTCTGCACCGAATCGGTGATGGCGGCCAGGACCTTTTGGTAGATCTCCGGCGCAAGGTGTTGCAGCTCGTGGAGCACCGACGGATCTTGCGTCTGCAGGTTGAGATTGGACCGGGCACCGTGGAGCGAGGCCAGCGTGGGCGCCAGATTGCTCCGCAAGACATTGGCGTAGATGGCACCGAAGACAGCAGTCCCAAACGAGCCACCGATCATGCGGAAGAAGGTGGCGCTGCTGGTGGCCACCCCGAGGTCGTTGTAGGACACGGCGTTCTGGACGGCCACGACCAACACCTGCATGATCAGCCCCAAGCCGGCACCGAAGATGAGCATGTACCCCGCCATGACCCAGGCTCCGGTGGTCTGGCCGATGAGCGACATGAGATACGCCCCCAGCGTCATCATGGCGGTGCCCACGATGGGAAAGATCTTGTAGCGACCCCAACGAGTGACCAGTCGCCCGGACACGACGGACGCCGCCAGCATGCCGCCCATAAGGGGCAGGATGCGCAACCCCGAGGAGGTCGGGCTCACGCCCTTCACGTCCTGCAGGAAGAGCGGGAGAAAGGTCAACGCGCCGAACATGGCAAAGCCCATGACGAAACCGATGGCGCTGGCTGCCGAGAACACGCGAAACCGGAAGAGCCTCAAGGGAATCACGGGCTCTGGTGCCCGGTGCTCGACCAGGAGGAAAAGGAACGCCGTCGCCACTCCCGAGACCAGCAGGGCCAGGCTCTGCACTGATCCCCAGGCCCAGGAGATGCCGCCGAGGCTGGCGAAGAGGATCAACAGGGTGGCCGACGCCGACAGGACGAAGGTGCCCATGTAGTCGATGGCGTGATGGACCCGTCGCAACGTTCCGGGAAGGGCTGCCCCGGTGACGAACAGGGCCAGGACCCCGAGGGGCAGATTGATATAGAACACCCAGCGCCACGTGAGGTAGGTCACGCAGAGTCCGCCGATGAGCGGACCGATCACCGTGGCCACGGCGAACATGGCTCCGAAGAGGCCCATGTAACGACCCCGCTCCCGGGGAGAGACCACGTCGCCGATGATCGTCTGGGCACCCACCATGAGCCCGCCGCCCCCCAGACCCTGCACCGCCCGGAAGAGGATCAACTCATTCATGGTGTGGCTGAAGCCGGCCAGGGCCGACCCGACAATGAAGATGACGATGGCGGCCTGGAAGAAGAATTTGCGGCCGAACTGGTCGCCGAGCTTTCCCCACAAGGGCGTCGATACGGTCGAGGCGAGAAGGTAGGCCGTGACCACCCAGGCCAGGTGCGAGCCGCCGTGGAGGTCCCCCACAATGGTGGGAAGCGCGGTCGAGACGATGGTCTGGTCGAGTGCGGCCAGCAACATGCCGAGGAGGAGCGCGCCCAGGATGAACCACAGGCGACGCTTGGTGATCTCCTCCACAGCCGGTGGTGCGATGACGGTTCCTGGTACCCCCTCATCGGCCGGACCCGTGGCGTCGGTCATGTGATCTCTTCGGCTAGAACGGCGAGACCCTCCAACATGGCGCGCGCGCGATCGGGGCCCATGCGCACCAGGGCTCGGCGGAGTGGAGCAAGGCGCGCCCGAAGGACGTTCTCACTGTCCTTGCGAAAAGCGGGTGAGACGGTGATCACCGTCTTTCGGCGATCGAGGCTGTCCTCCCGGCGCTCCACCAACCCGGCGTCCGCCAATTGAGTCGCCAGGAGGCTGGCCGTCGTCGTGGCGCAGCCTTCGCGACGAGCCAGTTCCGAGACGGACAGAGGCCCATGCATAGCGACGATGGCAAACGTCGTCATGTGACGCGGAGCCAGGACCCCCTCTTCGAGGAGCGCACGCACCCGGTTTGGGATACTGCCGTTGTCCTTGGTATTCCTGGCCAGTCGGATGAAGGCCAAGAAGAGGTCGCACGCATCGTCGGCCGTCTCGTCGTCACCATCGGCACCATCGGCGCGTACCCCCCTTCTGGCAATCGGAGATTCCACGGTGGTGCCCGCCATGATAATCGCATTATAAAGCTATGTTGAATCAAACACAATATCCCACCGAACACCCCGCCCCGTCACCGAATGGCTGAGTGCGTCGAGCCGACTCCCTCGCCGGTGGACAAGAGCTCGACATGGTCCGGGCATCCATCGTTGGTCTGGGACCGTGATCACACTCGGGGGAACTCGTTTGCTCATCGGGTGAGAACGGGCCAAGTCGCACCAGCAGCTACAATTGCCGAAGGGTGTGCCGGGAAGTCTGGTCGGCGAGCAGAAGGACCACGCCAATGCCCCATACCCACCCCGTGACGTGCCTGAACCTTTTAGGAGACGGGAAGGGCATCCGCCGTGGCGGATTTCGGCGCCCCGTTGGACCGTCCTCCTTCCCTGTGGGCGCAGATGGATGAGACCGACGGATTGACTGCACCGACGAATCGGGTGCAGTTCAACCCGAGCAAGTTGCCCAGCTGGCGTTGGGAGGCTCTCCGCACGACGTTCTGGCTTGCCCCAACGATTCTCGTCGTGGTGGCCGCCGGGTTGTTCGCCGTGACCTTTCAAATCGACTTGGCCGCCTATCACCACCACGTCGCGTTGCCGTTCTGGATCCGCAGCGGAACCGCCGACGCCGGACGCCAGGTACTCATTGCCATTGCCGCCGCCGTCATCACCGTCGTCGGTGTGGTGTTCTCCATCACCATCCTGGCGCTGACGCTGGCTTCCCAGCAGTTCGGGCCACGGATGATGCGCAATTTCATTCGAGATGTCGGGAATCAACTGACGCTGGGCATCTTCGTTGGCACATTCGTCTATTCGGTGCTGGCATTGGGTTCAATCACCAGCAACCCGCCGCATGCTGACTTCGTACCCCACCTCTCCATCACCGTGGCTGAATTCCTGCTGCTGGTCGACCTCGGCTTTCTCATCTACTTCATTCACCACATTGCCAAGTCGATTCAACTTCCAGAAGTAATCGCCGGCATTGCCCGCGACCTCATGCATGCCATTGACGCCGAATTCCCACTTCAGCACGATGACGTTGGGAATGCCGAGCAGATCGGTCAGGGCCGATCGGTGCCCGAACTGCTCCAGCTCATTGACGAGCGGGGCACGACCGTACCGGCGAACGAGAGTGGATATTTACAGTTTGTCGGATACGCACAACTGCTCGAGATTGCCGCCCAAACCGATGCGGTGATACGCCTCGATCATCGACCCGGCCATTTCATCTCGTCTGGACACCCCTTGGCGACGGTGTGGCCGCACGGTGCGGCAAAGCAGATCGCTCTGGCCCTCGCCAAGGCACACGTCACCGGGCCACACAGAACGCTCATGCAGGATCCGGTGTTCGCCATCGATCAACTGGTCGAAATTGCCATTCGGGCCCTTTCGCCCGCCGTCAACGACACCTTCACCGCATTGACATGCATTGATTGGCTCTCGGCCGGATTGAGCGCGATCTCCAGCAGAACACTCACGGAAGGCGTGTGGCGGGACGGGTTCGGACGGGTTCGCCTCATCGAATCCGACCCGTCCTATGCCCGCATGGTCAACCGCTCGTTCGATAAGGTCCGTCAATCGGCGCGGGGCATGCCCGCAGTCATCATTCGTCTGTTGGACACCCTGTCTTCGGTCATGACCGAGACTACGTCCGACGAGCAGCGGCGCATCCTCATGAGGCAGGCCGACATGATCTTCCGCATGGCCCAGCAGTCCGTATCCGAACCGAACGATCTCGAAGACATTCGGGTTCGGTACGACCGCATGGTGGCCGCCGATGCGACGGATCAGTGACGCATGAGTAAAGGCAGCTCACCTCTCATGGGGGCATCGGGCCCGGAGTTCCACCGCACGTGCAACACTCCACTCGCCAGAACGCAACGAGCTGAAAGAAGGCTGACCTGATGCGCACGCGACTCACCGACCTCCTGGGCATTGAGCACCCCGTCATGCTCGCCGGCATGGGGGGCGTCTCGTACTCCGAGCTCGCGGCGGCCGTCTCGGCCGCTGGGGGGTTCGGGTGCCTGGGCGCATCGACCATGGGCAACGAGAAGATGGTGGCGGAGATTTCGGCCGTCCGCAGTGCAACCGATAAGCCCTTCGG
>DASZJQ010000062.1:0-4103 GCA_035947875.1 Acidimicrobiales bacterium | reverse complement strand
AGCCGGGGCACTCCCCACCAGATGCAGCAGCAATCCGACCGCCGACGCCAGGAGTGGAGACTGATCGACCCACGACGTCGACCGGCGTTGATCGATCGGCGCGTCGCGGCGCATCAGGTGGATCCATACGGCGCCCACCGCGGTGTTGGCCACATTGGTCAGCACGGCAATCATCGCCCCGGCGGGTCCGGCAAAGGCGGTTGCCGTCGGCACCACCCAGAAGGCGGCGTTGGGCGAGACGGCCCATGACTCGAGGGCGCCCTCGCCTTCACTGCGGCTGCCCCGGGTGAACGTGGCCGCGATGAACATGACCCAGAGGCCGCCCGCCAAGACGAGGGGAGCGATGACCTCACCGGCGGTGGTGAGCCGCCACGCCGCCACCAATGACAGCACGGCCGAGGTCAGCAGGATCTGGACTCGCAGGATGACGGGCCACGCCCTCTGCACGCCCGGCCCGCCGTGTGAGGCCCCCCACCCCACCAGGCCCCCAACGATGAAGCACAGGAGGCTGAGCACGCCACGATTGTGCCCGTTGCCGGAGTGGCCCGGGGAACGCGGGTTGGCCGGGTTGGCCGGGCGAGATACTGTGCGGCATGCACACCGCGCACATCCAAGAGGCTCTGGTCGACGCGCTGACCGGACGCCAACTTCTGACTCACCCGTTCTACCGTCGCTGGGAGGCCGGCACGCTGGCCGCCGGCGAACTGGCCGCCTACGCCGAGCAGTACCGCCACCTCGAGGGCGAACTGCCGCTGACCCTGGCCGCCATCGCCGGGCAACTCCCGGCCGGCCGGGCACGCACCCTGGTGGAGGCCAACTTGGCCGACGAGTTGGGCGAGCCCGCTCCCCATGCCGTCATGTTCGAGTCGTTTGCCGGGGCGGCCGGGGCGCGGGCGGACGTGGCACCGACGGAGGCGACCGCGGCGCTGCTCTCCGCCATTCGCTCGGCGGCCGGCCGCGATCCGGTGGCTGCCCTGTCGATGGTGGCGGCCTACGAGGTCCAGGCCGCCGACATCGCCGCCTCAAAGGCCGACGGCCTGCGCCGCCACTACGGGATGGATGCCGAGAGCACGCGGTTCTGGGACGTTCACACCACGCAGGAGGTAGCTCACGCCGACTGGTCGGCCGAAGCGCTGGCCGCAGTCGATGCGGACCCCGCCGTTGTGCACGAGTCGGCGCGGGTGGCCGCCGAGGCCTGGTGGGACTTTCTCACCGAGCGAGAGGAACTCGCTCCCGCCGTCTAGCCGTCTAGCCGTCTAGCCGTCTAAGGCTCGAGTTCGCCCAAACGGGCGGCGGCATCGGCAAAGGCACGGGCCCGGTCTCGGTAGTCGGCGAACCGCCCGAAACTGGGAGCGGCGGGGGAGAGTAGCACCACCCCGTCCGGCTTCGACCATGCGAAGGCCGTGACCACCGCCTCGTCAAGGTCCGGGGCGTCGATCACCTCGATCCGATCACCGGTGATGCCCCGAACGGCCTGGCCGATGCGGGGACCGTTGTCGGGCAGCGTCACCACCAGGGTCGGCCGCGTGCGGCCGGCGAGGGTGTGGCCCAAGGGCACGTAGTCGAGGCCCCGGTCGTGGCCACCCACCAGGAGGGCCACCGGTCGGTCGCCGAAGGCTTCGAGCGCGACCTGGGCCGGGAGCACATTGGTCGAGAGACTGTCGTCAATGAACTCCACGCCGTCGACCCGCCCGAGCGAGTGGCAGCGGCTGGGGAGCCCGCTGAAGCCCCCAGCCGCCTCGGCCATCAGTCCGTCATCGGCCGCTTCCTCGATGCCCAGGGCCAGCAACACCGCTCGCGCCATGGCGGCGTTGCGCCGGTTGTGCCGGCCGATCAGTCCCAGCGCGGCGGACCACGGCGCATCGTCTCCCTCGATCCAGCGGACGTGCGACCCCAGCGCGCCGGCGTGCTCGCGCAGCGTCGCGTCGCTTCCGTTGACGATCGCCACGTCGACGCCGGGCTTGGTGCACAGCGATAGTTTGTCCGCGTAGTAGCGCTGGAGACTGCCGTGCCAGTCCAGGTGGTCCGGCGACAGCGAGGTTACGGCCGCGACGGCTGGTCCGGTGGTGAGATCTGGCACCTGATAGCTCGAGGTTTCGATGACCCACACGTCGGGTTCGGGCTCCGCCGAGGGCTCCCACGGGGGCTGGCCGAGATTGCCCCCAACCCGGGCGTTGCGGCCCAGCCGGTCTAGGAGGTGCCCGGCCAGGGCCGTGGTGGTGCTCTTCCCCTTGGTCCCGGTGATGCAGGCCACCTTGGACCGATCGGTGTCTTCCAGCCAGAGGCCAAGTCCGCCGCGCACCGGTATGCCGGCCTGTTCGAGTTGAGCCACTTCGGGTCGGTAGCGACTGATGCCGGGGCTCTTGATCACCACGTCGCAGCGCAAGAGCGCGTCGAGCCCACCCTGCGTCGTGGCCAGGATGTCGAGATCCCCGGCGCCCTCGGCGCCTTCGGCGCCGTCACCGGCGGCGCCGGGAGCGTCGTCGACCAACACCGGCACCACGCCCATGGCCCGCAGCCGGTGCAGGCTGGCTGTCCCTTCGACGCCGATGCCCCACAGGCCGACCGCGGCGCTAGTGAGCTGGGACCAGGAGATCGGGGGGCGCATATCGATCCGGAATGTAGTGCGGTCCCGCCGGTACCAGGAGTGAAGCCGCCTGAGCCGCGCTCGACGCGTCTCCCGCCTCGGTCACCCGTTCCACCAGGGTCCGCACCAACGGGGTGCGCTGCCGGTCGGGCCGCGCCGCCGCCAGGGCCAAAGCGGCGCGGCACTCGTCGAGGTCACCCACGCACTCGAATGGCTTGTCGTCGGCCGCCAGTCCGAGCAGGGTGGCAAAGCGACCCTCCAGCTCCGGCTGCTCGAGCGGCTCGTGACCGTCGAAGAGGCCGCGGAGAGATGCCGCCGGCAGGAACGGAGCCAGGATGAGATCGATGAAGCAGCACTTGTCGCAGGTGCCGCACCAGTGATGCAACCGCTGGGCCGGATCCTGATGGAAGGACCGGTTGCAGCTCCGGAAGACCTCATGGAACTCGCCGAGTTGGGCGAACTGCTGTGCCACCCACAACTCACTGCGCGGCCGCAGGTAGGAGAACACCGAGAGACGCGGCCCGAGCGATGCGGCCACGAAGTGGGCGAAGCTCTGCTCGAACTCGATGCCCTTCGACCACTGGTGGTTGATCGCCTGACCGGCGTGGAGCAGCGTCGGCACCGACGCGGATGATTCGTTCGACAGCACGACGGCGTCACGCCGGTCCAGCACGGCGGCCACCACGGCGGCGGCCGAGATCACCGCGGTGATGGGGACATGCCCGTTGAGGAAGCCGAGCTCCTCCGAGCGGCGCACCAAGGGATCGAGCCGGCGGGTGACGCGGACGACGGGCACCCCGGTCACCGCCGCCGCGTCCTCGATGGCGGCGAAACGATCTCGGGGCGGGTGGACGATGCACAACGCTGCATCGGCTGCCTTCACCGGGCCGACGCACAGGGCGGCGACGGTCACGATGGAGTCGATACCGCCGCCGAAGGGGATCAGGGGGCGGCCCGGAGTGGGGTCGTACCGGGGTGGCGAGGTGGCCGGCGCGCCGGTCGGCGCGTCGGGCCCCTCGACGACGAGGTCGCTCAGCTCGATGTTGTTGCGGTACGCGAACTCCCCCAACCCGTGCACGTAGTAGCGGGTCAAGAAGGCGCGCTCGTCCGGTGTGGAGGTGGTCGACCCGAGGTCGATGACCCGGGCGGCCGTCGTCTTGTAGTACGAGACCCCGGCGAGGAGGAACAGCATGCGGGCCGCCGCCTGGGTGGCGGGGTCGTCCCACCGGCTATCGGGCCCGAACTCAAAGCGCTCCGTGAAGCTTTGGCCACCGGTCGAATAGCGACAACAGATCTCCCCTCGAATCGGGTCGATGGTGAAGCCGTCGTACTGGAAACGCTCGGCTCGCTGGTCGGGAGGTGGCATCAGGATGGTGGCCGCCGGACGAGGAAGCGGTCGGAGCGGTCGGACCATGCTACGGCCAGCCGGCGGGCCGTCATACGCTCACGAAGCCAGGAGCTGGGCCATCAGCGCAAAGCGACCACACGGTCGGGCGGCCCGGTCGCTGAAGAAATC
>DASZJQ010000061.1:0-3690 GCA_035947875.1 Acidimicrobiales bacterium | reverse complement strand
GGGCCAGTAATTCGGCACCTGGGGTTGCTCATGCATGGCCGTGCCGATGGCGTGGCCGACGTACTCACGCACCACGGAGAACCCGCCGGCCTCGGCCACGGCCTGGACGGCCCGCCCCACCTCGTGCAGGGCATTGCCCTTTTTGAGCTGCTCGATGCCGGCCCACAGGCTGCGCTCGGTCACGTCCATGAGCTTCTGGGCTTCCGCCGAGACCTCCCCGATGCCCATGGTGAAGGCGGCGTCCCCGTGGTAGCCCTCGATGATGGCCCCGCAGTCGATGGAGAGGATGTCCCCCTCCTTGAGCGTGTAGGAGCCGGGGATCCCGTGCACGATCATGTCGTTGGGCGACGTGCAGATGACGGCCGGGAAGCCGTGGTAGCCGAGAAAGTTCGACGTGGCGCCCCGGCGCTCGAGCACGGCGCGGGCCACCGCGTCCAATTCGAGGGTGGTCACCCCGGGCTTGGCGGCGGCGCGGGTGGCCGCGTGCATCTCCGCCACCACCTTGCCCGCCTTGCGCATCTTGTTCAGTTCTTCGTCGTTGCGCCGCACCGCTACTCCTTCCGCTCCTTCCGCTTCTGGCGCTGGGCGTCGATGGCCCCGACGACCCGGCGGGTCACCGCATCGGGCGAGCCGGTCCCGTTGATGGTGACCAGCAGGTTGCGCTCGGTGTACCAGGCGATCAGGGGCGCTGTCTGGGCCTCGTAGAGGTCCAAGCGGCGCTGGATCGCCTCCTCGGTGTCGTCCTCGCGCTGGACCACCTCGCCGCCGCAGACGTCGCAGGTCCAGTTGACCATGGGCGGGGCGGCCGTCGAGTAATTGGACCCGCAATCGACGCAGACCCGCCGCGAGGCCAGCCGCTTCATGACCAGGGGGGTGGGGACCTGGAGGTCGACCACCAGGTCCATCCCGAACGGGAACACGATGTCGTCGAGGGCTTCGGCCTGGCCGGTGGTGCGGGGGCAGCCGTCGAGGACGAAGCCCCGGCCGCGGGTGTCACGTTCGGACATCCGGCCCCGGACCATCTGCATCACCATGTCGTCGGGGATGAGCTCACCCTCGTCCATCAGCTTCTGGGCCCGCACGCCGAAGGGGGTCTGGGACTTGACCTCGCCCCGCAGCATGTCACCGGTCGAGACGTGCGGCACGACGTAGTGGTGCGACAGGCGAACGCACTGCGTTCCCTTGCCCGCCCCCTGTTTGCCGAGGACTACGAGCCTGACCCCGGGGATCACATTGCCCTACTTGAGGAAGCCTTCGTAGTTGCGCATCATGAGCTGGCTGTCGATCTGGCGCATCGTCTCGAGGGCGACGCCCACCGAGATCAGCAGGGTCGTCCCGTAGAAGGGGAACCGGTTGATGTGCCAGAGCGCCATGATCACCGAGGGCACCACGGCCACGCTGCCGAGGAACAGGGCACCCACCACGGTGATCCGGCTCAGGATGTGCGCGAAGTAACGCTCGGTCGGCGGACCGGGCCGGATGCCGGGGACGAACCCACCCTGTTTACGGATGAGGTCGGCCTGTTGATGCGGGTCGAAGGCCACGTACACGTAGAAGAAGGTGAACATGAAGATGAGGATGAAGTAGAGCCCGATGTAGAAGAAGCTGGTGGGCTGCAGGCTGTTGCGGACGAAGTTCTGGAACCAGTTGAACTGGATCACATTGGACAACAGGACCGGGATGTAGAGGACCGACGAGGCGAAGATGATCGGGATCACCCCGGATTGGTTCACCTTCAGGGGGATGTACGTGCTGCTCCCCCCGTACATTCGTCGCCCCACCACCCGCCGGGCGAAGGTCACGGGTATTCGTCGCTGGCCCTGATCGAAGAACACGATGGTGACCAGCAGGGCGAGGGAGACGATCAGGATCACCGAGAACTTGATCTTCCCGCCCTCCTCGTAGATGGCCTTGAAGCCGGTCGGGATGGCGGCCACCACGTTGGCGAAGATCAAGATGGACATGCCCTGTCCGATGCCGCGCTGGGTGATGAGCTCGGCCAACCACATGACGAAGGCCGTCCCCGCCGTCAGGCACAGGACCATGAAGGCGGCCAGGCCCAGATTGAACCGCGGGATGAGGTCGATGCTGGTGCCCAGGAGGGCGGAGTCGTGGCCGTGGAAGGCGTAGACCAGGCCCGAGGACTGCATGAGGGCCAGCGCCACCGTCAGGTACCGCGTGGTCTGGGTGATCTTCTTCTGCCCCACCGCACCCTGGTCGCGCCACTCCTCCAACTTCGGGATGACGGTCGACAGCAGCTGGATGATGATGGAACTGGTGATGTAGGGCATGACGCCCAGGCCGAAGACGGCCAGGCGCACCAGCGCACCACCGCTGAAGAGGTTCAGGAACCCGAGGACACCCGAAGCCGACGCCGTGCTCTGGAGCGACTGCAACTGGCCCCAGTTCACGCCCGGGACGGGGACGTTGGCCCCGATCTGGTAGAGGGCGATGATGGCCAGGGTGAAGATGACCTTGTTGCGAAGGTCGGGAACCCTGAAGATGTTGGCGAGCCGGGAGAGCATGGCCGATCTTCGTCAGTCGCGTCCGGGTGCGGTCACTACCGGTTCATCAAGGCATTGCCCGATGCCGGAGGACGCCCGTGGCCGAAGGGGAGGGGCACCCGCTCTACGCTACCGCCCGCGGACGAGATGGCGGCCTCGGCCGAAGCCGAGAAGGCATGGGCCGAGACCCGGATCGGTCGGGACAACGACCCCTGGCCCAGCACCTTGACCAGCGCCTTCGGCCGGCACAGCCCGGCGTCGACCATCGTCTGCACGGTGATCTCGTCGGCGTCCAGGCCGGCCAGCACACCGATGTTGACCGGCGTGTAGGCGATCCGGAACGGGTTCTTGAACCCCTTCAGCTTCGGAATGCGCTGCATGAGGGGAAGTTGGCCGCCCTCGAAGCCGACCGGCACGGTGTTGCGGGCCCGCTGGCCCTTCATGCCCCGGCCGGCCGTCTTGTGGCCCTTGCCTCCGGTGCCGCGACCGACGCGCTGCTTGGCCTTGGTGGCACCCTTGGGCGGCGTCAGATCGTGGAGCTTCATGCCGGCACCTCCTCGACCTCGATCAGATGCGGGACGCGCGCCACCATGCCGCGGATCTCGGGCCGATCGGGGAGGGTGTTGGACTGCCCGATCCCCCGCAGGCCGAGCGCCCGCAGTGTGCCGCGGTGCTTGGGCTTGCTCCCGATGGCCGAACGGATCTGGGTCACGACCAGGCGCGCGTCATCCTTCGTGGCGGCTTTGGTCGCCCTCTTCGTTGCGCTCTTGGGTGCGGTCTTGGCCGCCTGGGCCGCCATGATCAGCGAGCCTCCCCGGCGAACAGGTCGGTCTCACGCCGGCGCTCCCGGTAGGCACGCAACACGCCGGCCGGCGTCACTTCGTCGGCCTGCTTGCCCCGCAGGGCGGCCACCTCATCGGGACGGCGCAGCGCCTTGAGGCCGGCGATGGTGGCGTGAGCCACGTTGATCCCATTGGACGAGCCCAGGGACTTGGCCAGGATGTCGCGGATGCCGGCCATCTCGAGGATGGCCCGGGCGGCGCCCCCGGCGATGACCCCGGTTCCCGGTGCGGCCGGCTTGAGCATGACGCGCCCGGCTCCGCTCTCGCCGATCACCGGGTGCACAATGGTGTTCCCGGCCAGCGGGACCTCGAAGAGGTTCTTGCGCGCCTCTTCGATGCCCTTT
>DASZJQ010000060.1:0-5380 GCA_035947875.1 Acidimicrobiales bacterium | reverse complement strand
TGGCCTGGAAGGAGGTGATTGCGCCCTTGCGTGTCGAGGTAATCCGCTCCTCGAGGTCGCCCATCTCGGTTGACAGTGTCGGCTGGTAGCCCACGGCCGACGGCATGCGGCCCAGCAGCGTCGACACCTCGGAGCCGGCTTGGACGAAGCGGAAGATGTTGTCAATGAAGAGCAGCACGTCCTGGTTCTGCACGTCGCGGAAGTACTCGGCCATCGTGAGCGCGGCCAGGGCGACGCGCAACCGCACGCCCGGGGGTTCGTCCATCTGCCCGTACACCAGTGCGGCCTTGTCGATGACGCCCGACTCCTGCATTTCGAGCCACATGTCGGTACCTTCACGGGTCCGCTCCCCCACGCCGGCGAAGACGGACACCCCACCGTGCTGCTGCGCCACCCGGTGGATCATCTCCTGGATGATGACGGTCTTGCCCACGCCGGCCCCGCCGAAGAGGCCGATCTTGCCGCCCTGCACGTAGGGCTCGAGCAGGTCGACCACCTTGATCCCGGTCTCGAACATCTGGGCCCGGGGCTCCAGCTGGTCGAACGCCGGCGCGCTGCGGTGAATCTCCCAGTAGTCGTCGATCCCTTCGATCGAGTCGGTGTCGAGCGGTTGGCCCAAGACGTTGAACACGTGGCCGAGGACGGCGTTGCCGACCGGCACGGTGATGCCTCGGCCGAGGTTGCGGACCGGCGCCCCGCGCACCAGGCCGTCGGTCTGTTGCATGCAGATGCAGCGCACCCGGCCGTCACCGATCTGCTGGGCGACCTCGGCCGCCACCACGAACGTGTTCCCGTCCAGCTCGATGCTGAACTCGACAGCGTGGTTGATCTCGGGCAGGGCGTGGGGTGGGAACTCCACGTCGATCACCGGCCCGGCGATAGCCACGACGCGGCCGTCCTCGAGTGAGCCGGCAGGCACCGTGTCCTGGGCGGTAGCGGTCGTCATAGTGGTCAAGCTCCCTTCGTCTGGCGGAGCGCCTCGGCGCCGCCCACGATTTCCATGATCTCAGTAGTAATGGCGTCCTGGCGGGCGCGGTTCATGACCCGGGTCAGGGTCCGGACCAGCTCGTCGGCGTTGTCGGTCGCCGCCGCCATGGCCCGTTGCTGGGCCGTGAAGAACGACGCAGCCCCTTCCAAGAGGGCGGCGAAGATCTCGGACTCGGCGGCGCGGGGCGCCAGTTTGATCAACAGCTTCTCCGGCTCCGGCTCGAACTCGGTGTAGCCCACCAGATCGGTGGTGCCGGTGTCGGCCGTGGTGGCCGGTGCCTCGCCTTCTTCTTCGTCGGGGAGGGGGAGCGGCAGCATCTGCTGCACCTCCACCCGCTGCGTCCCGGCCGAGATGAAGCGGGTGGACACCAGCTGCACCATGTCCATCTCCCCGGCCACGAAGGGGCCGGTCACCGCGGCCGCAATGGCCCGGGCGTCGACGAACTCGGGGCGATCGGCGATGCCCGGAAATGACCGCTCGATGGCGATGCCCCGGTAGCGGAAATACGACGGCGCCTTCTTCCCCACCGTCCACAGCGTCACTTCGGCTCCGTTGCGCCCGTGCTCGCTCACCAAGCGCTCGGTGGCGCGGAAGACGCCCGAGTTGTAGGAGCCGGCCAGGCCCCGATCGCCCACGATGGCGAGGACCCCCACCCGCACCGGTTCCTCCGGTGTGCCGAGCAGCCTCTTGGCGGCGGCGGGATCGGCCGCGGCGGTGATGCGCAGGATCTTCTCCATCCCCAGCCGGTACGGACGGTTGGCGGCGATCCGGTTCTGGGCGCGCACGATCCGCGACGCGGCGATGAGCTCCATCGCCTTGGTGATCTTCCTGGTTGACTGCACGCTGCGGATACGACGCCGCAGCACACGTTCTTGGCCTCCGGCCATTGGTCAGTCGACCTTCCCCGTATCGAATCCCTCCAGGAACGAGGTGAGGCCCCGGTCGAGCTCGTCACCGTCGGGCAGCGCCCCCTTGGTTCGGATGGCCTCGAGCACGGCGGCGTGGTTGCCCTTGAAGTACTCGATCAGCTCGGTGGCGAATCGCTGCACCTCGGGCACCGGGACCGAGTCGGCCCAGCCCTTGGTGCCGGCGTAGATCACCAGCACCTGTTCTTCCACCGGGACCGGGGCGTTCTGCGGCTGCTTCAGGAGCTCGGTCAGGCGGTAGCCCCGGTCAAGCTGGGACTGGGACACCTTGTCGAGCTCGGAGCCGAAGGTGGCGAAGGCCTCGAGCTCGCGGAATTGGGCCAGGTCGAGCTTGAGCGTGCCCGACACCTGCTTCATGGCCTTGACCTGGGCCGCGCTGCCCACCCGGGAGACCGAGTTGCCGACGTTGATGGCCGGGCGGATGCCCGAGTTGAAGAGGTCGGACTCCAAGAACACCTGACCGTCGGTGATGGAGATGACGTTGGTCGGGATGTAGGCCGAGATGTCGCCGGCCTTGGTCTCGATCACCGGCAGCGCTGTCAGCGAACCGCCGCCCTCGGCGTCGGACAGCTTGGCCGCCCGCTCCAGCAGGCGGGAGTGCAGGTAGAAGACGTCGCCCGGGTAGGCCTCGCGGCCCGGCGGACGGCGCAGGAGGAGAGAGACCGAACGGTAGGCCTCGGCCTGCTTGGACAGGTCGTCGTAGACGATGAGGGCGTGCTCGCCGTGTTCCATCCAGTGCTGGCCCATGGCGCACCCGGCGTAGGGAGCCAGGTACTTGAAGGGGGCCGGGTCGCCGGCGGAGGCGACGACGACGACCGTGTAGTCGAGGGCCTGGTGCTCTTCGAGCGTGGCCACCGTCTGGGCCACCGAGGAGTTCTTCTGCCCGATGGCGACGTAGATGCACTTCACGCCCTGGCCGGCCTGGTTGATGATGGTGTCGATGGCCACCGTGGTCTTGCCGGTCTTGCGGTCGCCGATGATCAGCTCACGCTGCCCCCGACCGATCGGCGTCATGGCGTCAATGGCCTTGATCCCGGTCTGCAGGGGCTCGGACACGGGTTGGCGGCCGACGATCCCGGGCGCCTGGACCTCCATGCGGCGGGACTCCGAACTGGTGATGGGGCCCTTACCGTCGATGGGCTCGCCGAGCGCGTTGACGACGCGGCCCAGCAGGCCATCTCCCACGGGCACGGTCTGGATCCGCCCGGTGGCCTTGACCGTCTGCTCCTCCTCGAGGTTGTCCACCTCGCCCAGGACCACGGCGCCGATGGTGTCCTCATCGAGGTTGAGTGCGAGACCCAGCGTCCCGTCTTCGAACTCCAACAGCTCGTTCACCGCCGCGCCGGGCAGCCCGGACACGCGGGCGATCCCATCGCCCACCTCCACGATCCGGCCGATCTGCTCGGTTCCGACCGTGGCCACGTAGTCGGCCACGTGCCGCTGGAGTGCATCCGTAATCTCACTGGCGTCGATCGTCAGCTCTGCCATCAGCCTGCTCCCTCTGTCTGTGTCGTCGTTCCCGTCGGTCGCGCGCCGGCGCCGATCCTGCTGTCTTCCGAACCGCCCGGCATGAGGTGTTCGCGCAGGGCGTCGATCTTGCCTCGGGCCGAGGCGTCCACCTGCAGGTCGCCGATCTGGATCACGGCGCCGCTGAGGAGCGACGGGTCGATGACCACCTGCAATTCCACCGGCGCGCCGGCCAGGGCGCCCAGTGACTCGGCCAGTTCAGTTTGCTGGGCGTCCTCCACCGTGCTGGCGGCCCGGACCCGGGCGATGCGCCAGCCGCGGGCCCTGGCCGTCTGCTCGACCAGCCAGTCGAGCGACCCGACGATGTCGCGGGCCCGCCCGCCCGCCACGACGTAGCGGACCAGGTCGAGGGTGCCCGGCAGCACCTTGCCCTCCAGGAGTTGGGTGGCCAGGGCCTGGCGGGCCTCGACCGAGAGGTCGCGGTCGACCAGGGCGCCGCGCAAGGCCGGCGTGGACTGCACGATCCGGGCGAAGCGGAAGAGCTCGTCCTCCATCGACTCCAAGTCGGCGGTGGAGTGGTCCTCGTGCAACGCGGTGGCGAAGCCGCCGATGCGCTGGCGGGACTGCAGCAGGCCCAAGGGCGTCTCCTCCCGGCCGAAGCCGTCGGCCAGCTGCCGGGTCCGATTGGCCAGCCAACTGAGGGCGGCCGGCACGTCGGTTGCCCCCACCGCGGCGCAGGCAAACGCGGCCAGGCGACGGGCCGGCTCGGACACCTTGCCCTCCAGCAGGTCGAGCATCACCGCCCGGCGCACCGGGCCGCGCAAGCTGGTGTCGGTCAGCAGGCCCCGCATGGGGTCGTTGGTCTGCACGAAGCGATCGATGTCCTCTAGGTCGGCGGCCAGGCCCGCGAGCGCGCCCGTCCCGGCGCTGGCCACGACTGCCGCGGTGTAGCCCTGAAGCGCGGGGTTCATTGACTGACCGCTGCTCCGGCGGCCGCGCCGCCCGAGGTATCGGCCTGTAGGGCCCGTACGGCCTCGTCGATCAGGGCCCCGTGGGCCTCGGCATCGACCTCGCGTCCGATGACCTGCTCGACCACGTCCATGACGATCTCGCTCATGCGATTGGCCGCTTCCTCGACGGCGCGCTGGCGCGCCAGTGCCACCTCGGTCTCGGCGCTGGCGACGATGCGCTCGAACTCCGCCTCACCCCGGGCCTGCGCGTTGACCCGCACCGCCTCGGCGGTCCGGTTGGCCTGGGCCACGATCTCCTGGGCCGTCTGCCGCGTCTCTTCGAGCGCGGCGTGACGCTCGTCGTCGGCGGCCAGGGCCTCGGACCGCGCCTTGTCCGCCGCGTCGAGCGATGACCTGATCTTCTCTTGTTGATTCGCCATGGCCACCTTGAGCTGCGGGATGGGCCATTTCGTCCAGGCGAGGTAGAGCAAGATAAGGGCGACGATCAGCTCAATGGTGAAGTTCCTCACTGGCGGGCCCCGGAGCCGGCCGCCGTGCTGCCGCTCGTATCGGCATGCAAGGCAGTGACCGCCTCCTCAATGAGGTCGCGGTGAGCCTCGGCACTGACGGGGCGCCCGATGACACGTTCGACCACGTCCATGGCGATCTGCCCCAAGCGGTTCGACGCTTCCTCGACCGCGCCCTGACGGGCCCGGGCTACCTCGACCTCGGCCCCCCCGACGATGCGCTCGAACTCGGACTGGCCTCGGGTCTGCGCGTCGACGCGTACGGCCTCGGCCGTGCTGTTGGCCTGGGCCACGATCTCGCGAGCGGTGACGCGGGCCTCTTCGAGCACCGAGCGCCGCTCGTCATCGGCCGCGTCGGCGTCGGCCCGCGCCCGGTCAGCCGCCTCCAGCGAGGATCTGACCTGTTCCTGTCGCTTCGCCGTGGCCGCGTTGAGCGGCGGGATGACGTACTTCATGATGATCAAGATCAGGATGATCGAGATGGCCAACTCAATGAAGAAGGTCCCGTTGGGAAGGAGGAAT
>DASZJQ010000059.1:0-15892 GCA_035947875.1 Acidimicrobiales bacterium | reverse complement strand
AAGGGCTTCGATCCCTTGGCCGACGTCATCGAGTTCGGGAAGGAGCTCGTCCCCCTCGTGCGGCAGGGCGTATCGGCGCGGGACGCCCTCGGGGCCGGGTAGGGCCCCGAGGGGGGTGAGCCGACCCCTTCGCGAACCGTCTACCTGAGGTTGCGGCCCGGTCGGCAACCGTCACGGTTCGTCCACCCCCCGATCGCTTTACGTGGGGAAAGTCTGTGGGTAACAGGGGTGCCTTTGTGAGGAACGGGGGTGCGACACGGGGGGTGAAGTCAGCCTTCGGGCTCGGTGGCCGCCCATGCCAGGGCGCCGCCGGCCAGGTTCTCCGTGGTCCAGCCGGCCTGGCTGAGCGCCTCGGCGGCCACGGCGGACCGGCCACCGACGTGGCAGGCCACCACGATGGTGGCGTCTCCGGGGAGCTCGTCCAAGCGGTCACCCAGCTGCCCGAGCGGGATGTTGACGCCAATGGGATAGGCCCATTCGGCCACTTCGTCGGGCTCTCGGACATCGAGCAGGAACACCTCTTCACCCCGAGCCAATCGGGCCCGGATCTCGTCGGGTTCCACGTCGGTGTAGGCCATGGCGTCCAGGGTACGGCCTCGGGTCGCCTCCCCGGCCCCTGGAGGAGGCGCCAGTACGCTGTTCGGTGATGCCGCTGCCCCGAAAGTTGCTCGGTGACGACGAGGACATCGTGGTCGAGATGCGCCCACACTGGGTCTTCTTCGTCGGGCCCCTCATCATCGCCACCCTGGTTGTGGTGGGCATCAGTGTCGCTCTCGTCGCCCTCGGCAAGCATGCCACCGCGCTCGTCACCTACCCGTTGCTGGCCATCGCCGCCGTTCCGGTCCTGTGGTTCCTCGGTCGGATGTTCCGGTGGCGCAACTACATCATTGCGCTGACCACCACCCGGATCATCGTGCGCCGCGGTGTCTTCGAGCGAAACACCTTGCAGCTGCGACTGCAACGGGTCACCGAGGTCAACACGTCCCAACGGCTGTGGGAGCGGGCGCTCGGCGTGGGCCGTCTCATCCTCGACGTCCAGGGCGATGAAGATTCCTTGGTCATCGAGGATGTGGCCAAACCACTGGTGTTCCAGCGCGTGGTCAACACGCAGATCGACGAGTTGGTCGATCGTCATCGCACCGACCTCTACACCGCGCACCCGCGGCCGGCGGGCATGGCCTCGGAGGACCGTCGACCCGGTTCCGATCAGACCGACGAGACGCCCCCGCACGGCGTGTTCGCGCCGTCGTCGGGGCGGGCGGCCACCCAGGGTGCGGCTCCCACCGGGACCGGTGGGGTGACCGGCGGAGCCACCCAGGATCAGATCCGTGACCGTCTGATCGAGCTCGATGATCTGCGCCAGCGCGGGATCCTCTCCGAGGAGGAATTCGCCACCAAGAAGGCGGAGCTG
The DNA here is from genome assembly GCA_035947875.1 of Acidimicrobiales bacterium. GTDB lineage: Bacteria > Actinomycetota > Acidimicrobiia > Acidimicrobiales > RAAP-2 > Bog-473. The sequence goes on along the minus strand of DASZJQ010000059.1, from coordinate 14,481 downwards.
CTGGATCGCATTTGAGACTGGTGGGCCTTCGGGCTGCCCCGAAGGCGCCGACTACCGTGGTGCCCATGGGTGCCCCTCGATACCGCTGCGACGGCTGCGGGAACCTGACCCGCTTCGACGTCACCACCACCCGACGGACCACCGCGTTCCACCACTACACGGTGGGCGGCGAGCTGCGGGTCGAGGAGGAGACGGTGCTCTCCCATCACGTCGATGCCGTGTCCTGTCGCTGGTGTGGCCACGGCCGCAGCGTGGTCGAGCTTCCCGAGAGTGAAACCGTCGGTGGCGACGTCGACGGTCCGGGTGAACCGGAGCATCAGGAGCCGGGCGCACCCTCACGGGTGACGTGACCGACCAGGTGCCGGCGTCCCCCGAGCTGTTGGGCCGCCTGCGTCCCATCCCGACCTACCGGGATCACCCGGCGACCACCGGCTGCGACATCGAGGGCGTGGACCCGGCCGGCGCGCGACGGTCCGTCGGGATCGTTGCTTCGGGTGAACCGGTGTTCCTCCTCTTTCTCTCATCGAGCTGCCAGGGTTGCCGAGACCTGTGGGAGGGCATGGACGAACTGCGCCACGCACTCGGGCGGCGGGTGCGGGTGGTGGTGGTGACCCGGGGACCCGAGCAGGAGGACGCAGCGTTGGTGGCCCGGTTGTCGGCCGCGACGGATCCGGGGGCCCGCGGGTCGGGAGATGTGTCGGGTGACGGATCGGGTCAGGGGGCAGCCGAGGTGGTGATGAGCTCGCAGGCCTACCTCGACTACGGGGTGGGCGGCCCGCCCTTCTATGCCCTGACCCTCGGTCGGGAGGTCCGGACCGAGGGTGTGGCCTGGGGGGTGAGCGAGACGGCGGCGAGCGTCCTCCTTGCCCTGGCGGGACCCGATACGCCGTGAATCCGCACCGGATCAGTGGTGTGTCACACCCTGGGAGGAGGCTGACGCCAGACAGAGAGAACATGCGCCAGCGAGGCCCAATCACGGAGGGTTACCACCATGTCCGAATCGAATCCGACGGTCACCATCGATTGTGACTGCTGCGAGCTTCAGGGGACCGATGCCTGCGACGACTGCGTGGTCAGCTTCCTGCTCGAGCGCGAACCAGATGATGCCGTGGTCATCGATGCGGACGAGGCCCGGGCGATGCGCATGCTCGAGCGGGCCGGGCTGGTGCCGTCCCTGCGCTTCAGCAGCCGAGCGGGTTAGCAGCCGAGCGGGCCAGGGCGCCCGCGGTCCGAGCGCGGGTGGGTCGGCGTGAAGCGGCACCTGCTGGTGACGAACGACTTCCCGCCCAAGGTGGGGGGGATCCAGAACTATCTGTGGGAACTGTGGCGCCGGCTCGATCCCGCGTCGTTCGTGGTGCTCACCGCGTCGTCCGACCCCGGAGCGCCCGAGTTCGATGCGGCGCAGGCGGAGGTCGGGGTGCGCATCGAGCGGGTCGATGAGCCCATCCTCTACTTCCCGACGCCCAGGACCTTGCGCCAGGTCCGCCGCTGCGTGGCCGAACACGGGATCGACCTGGTCCTGCTCGACCCGGCACTGCCCCTCGGTCTCCTCGGGCCCCGCCTCGGCACGCCTTACGGCGTGATCCTGCACGGGGCCGAAGTCACCGTGCCCGGCCGGGTGCCGGGTGCCCGGGCCGCCCTGGCGCACGTGCTCCGGGGTGCGTCGGTGGTCATTTCGGCCGGGCGCTATCCGGCGGCGGAGGCCAGGCGGGCCTCCGGGGAGTTGGCGGCGCCGGTGGTCGAGATCCCGCCCGGGGTCGACGCCGACCGCATCAAGCCTATGTTCGAGTCGGTGCGGCAGGCGGCCCGGGTCCGTTTCGGCCTGCCCTCCTCGGGACCATTGGTGGTCAGCTTGAGCCGCCTCGTCCCGCGCAAGGGGATGGACGTGCTGATCGAGGCGGCCGATCGACTGGTTCCCTCCTATCCCGACCTGGTGCTGGCGATCGGCGGTGAGGGCCGCGAACTGCCCCGCCTCCGCCGGCAAGCCGGCGCCAGCTTGGCCTCGGTCTCCATGTTGGGCCGGTTGAGCGATCAGGACCGGGCCGTGCTGCTCGGGTCCGCCGACCTCTTCGTCATGGCCTGCCGCAACCGCTGGCTGGGCTTGGAGCAGGAGGGGTTCGGCATCGTCTTCCTCGAAGCGGCCGCCGCCGGCGTGCCCCAGGTGGCCGGGGAGAGCGGGGGAGCGGCCGAGGCGGTGATCCACGGGGAGACCGGGCTGGTGGTGGCCCGACCCGATGACCCCGGTTGCGTGGCCCAGGCCCTGCGGGAGCTGCTGTCCGATCCGGCCCTGGCCAAGCGCATGGGGGCAGCGGGGCGGGCCCGCGTGGTGGCATCCTTCGGCTACGACGCTCTCGCTTCTAGGCTGGCCGACACCTTGGAGGAAGTGGCAGGCTGACTGCCTCCTGACCGCGCCGGCGGACAGGCGAGAGGAAAGGACGCACAGAGCCGTGGCGGACCAGGCCACAGAACACATGTCGGTGTCGGCCTCGCCCGAGCGGTGCTATGCCGTCGTGGCGGACATCGAGCACTATGTCGATTGGGCCGCCGACATCAAGGAGATCGTCGTTGAAGAGCGCGACGGCGAGGGACGCCCGCTCGTCGTCACCTGGCGTGCCGCCGCCTTCGGCCGCAGCACCAGCTACACCCTGGTCTACGACTATTCCGAGGCACCGCGCATCCTCTCGTGGAAGCTGACCAAGGGTGACATCACCTCGAAGCTGGACGGGAGCTACGTCTTCGACCCCGGCGAGGGCGGCACCGGCACCGACGTGACGTACCACCTCGAAGTCGAACTGCGCGTGCCCATCCCGGGTTTCATCAAGATGCGGGCGCAGAGCCGGATCATGTCGACAGCCCTGCGAGAGCTGAAGGCGCGGGTCGAGTCTTCGTCGTGACGTCCGACGCCGGACCGTCGGCGGGTGCCGACGTGGCCTTCGGCATCGACATCGGGGGGACCAAAGTGCTCGGAGTGGCCCTCGGCCCGTCCGAACGTGTGTTGGTCGAAGCCCGGGTGGCCACACCGATCGGCTCGAGCCAGGGTGATGTGGTCGGTCGAGGTGTTGCGGTCGCCGTGGCCGAGGCGGTGGCCGAAGTGGTGGCCCACCTCGACGCCGCCATGGATATGGGATCGTCGAGCGCTTGGGAGGCACCGGCCATCGGCGTCGGGGCACCCGGCATGTTGGACCGGGCGGGCCGCCTGCGCTTCTCGCCCAATCTCCCCCAGGGGCAGGGCGTGGACTGGCACGTCCTATTGTCCGAGCCCTTGCCGCAGCGCCGAATCCTGATTGAGAACGACGCCAATCTCGCCGCCCTGGCCGAGCATCAGTTGGGCGCGGCGCAGGGATTTGACGACGTGCTCACCGTCACGTTGGGTACGGGTATCGGCGGGGCGCTGATTGTGGACGGGCGACTCCGGGTGGGCGGCCACGGCTACGCCGGGGAGATCGGCCACATGGTGGTCGACCCGGCCGGTCCGCCGTGCCCGTGCGGGCGGCGCGGCTGTTGGGAGCGCTATGCCTCAGGGGGCGGCCTGGGCCTGCTGGCCCGAGAGGCCGCCATGGCCGGGCGTCTGCCCGCCGTGGTGGCGTTGGCCGGTGGGGATCCCGAGAGCGTGCGGGGCGAGGATGTCACCGCGGCCGCCTTGGCCGGCGACGCCGACGCCCGGCAGGTGGTGGAGCAATTGGGCTGGTGGGTCGGCTTCGGGTTGGCCAACCTGACCTGCGTGCTCGATCCCACGTGCATCGTGCTCGGGGGTGGGCTGGTCGCCGCGGGCGAGCTGTGGTTCGAGGCCACGCGGGCGGCCTTCGCGGCACTGGTCGAGGGCGGGTCCGCCCGTGAACCGGTGGTCATCGTGCCTGCCGCCTTTGGCGAGCGGGCCGGCGCCGTGGGCGCCGCGCTGGCGGCCCGCCGGGGAGGTTTGTGGTGATCCGCACCGGCGTGGTGCTCCCGACCTTCCGCGAGAGCCCGGACGACGCCCTCGAGGCGGCGGCGCAGGCGTTTGCCGCCGGTGTCGACGGGGTGTTCTGTTACGACCACATCTGGCCCATGAGCCAACCCGACCGACCGGCGCTGGCTCCGTTCCCCGTGCTCGGCGCCCTGGTGGCCGACGTGCCGGCCCCGGCCACCCCCGGCGGCGGTCCGTACTTCGGGACGCTGGTGGCCCGGGTGGGGCTGGTGCCCAACGAGGTGTTGCTGGCACAGTTCACCGCGCTGGCCAACCTGGCCCCGGGCCGCATCGTGGCCGCCCTGGGGACCGGTGACCGCCTGAGCGAGGCCGAGAACCGGGCCTACGGCATTCCCTTCGCCTCGGCGTCCGAACGCCGGGAGGAGATGGTGGAGGTGGCTCGGGCGTTGCGGGTGCTGGGCTTGACCGTGTGGATTGCCGGCGGCCCGGCGGCCCGCACCACCGAAGCGCTCGCCGCCGGCGCGGCCCTCAATGTGTGGGATGCCGATCCGTCATTGGTGGTGGATCGGGCCCACGGACCCGGGGCGGTGGAAGTCACCTGGGCCGGCCCGCCGCCTTCGTCCAACGAAGAACTCGACGGCACCGTGGCGGCGGTGGCGCGTGCCGGTGCCACCTGGGCCATCTTCGGGTGGCCGGTCGACCTCGATGCGCTGGCGGCCGCGGCCAGGAAGACGGCGGGTATCGGCGAAGGTGCGGGCGGCAGCATCGGTGAACGTGCGGGCCAGGGAGGGGGTGACGGTGACGGTGGCGGTGAAGGTTGAGGTGGGGTGGCTCAGAGCGTGGCAGGGCGGGTCGTAGACTCCCGTGATGGAGTTCCGCCGGATCAACGGTCTGCCACCGTATGTCTTTGCCACCATCAACGACCTGAAGGCGGCATCGCGGCGAGCCGGGAACGACGTCATCGACCTCGGTTTCGGCAATCCGGACCTGCCGTCGCCTGCGGTGGCGGTGGAGAAATTGGCCGAGGCGGCACACAATCCGCGGAACCACCGCTACTCCGCCAGCCGGGGCATTCCCAAGCTGCGCAGCGCCGTGACGGACCTGTACCAGCGCAAGTTCGACGTCACGCTCGACCCCGACACCGAGGTGGTCACCACCATCGGGGCCAAGGAGGGCTTCTCACACCTGATGTGGGTCCTGGTCGGCCCGGGCGACACCGCGCTGGTGCCCTCGCCGTCGTACCCGATCCACATCTGGGGACCGCTCTTCGCCGGCGCGGACGTGCGTCAGGTGCCGCTCTCCGGCCCGTCGGTCGACGCCGACGGGATCAGCGCGCCCGACCCGGGTGAAGCCTTTTTCGACGGGCTCATGCACGCCTGGGAGGAGTCCTGGCCCAAGCCGAGAGTCATCGTGCTGTCCTTCCCCCACAACCCGACCACGGCGTGTGTCGATCTGTCGTTCATGGAGCGGTTGGTGGCCTTTGCCCGTGAGCACGAGGTCGTCCTGGTGCATGACTTCGCCTATGCCGACATCGGCTTCGACGGCTACGAGCCGCCCTCCATCCTCCAGGTTCCCGGAGCCAAGGACGTGGCGGTCGAGCTGTACACCCTGACCAAGTCGTTTTCAATGCCGGGCTGGCGGGTCGGCTTCGTGGTGGGCAACGCCGAGATCGTCCAGGCCCTGACCAAGCTCAAGACCTACCTCGACTACGGGACGTTCCAACCCATTCAGATCGCGGCCATCGTGGCCATGAACGAGGCATCGGACTACCCCAAGCACATCAACGGGATCTACCGCTCCCGGCGCGACACGCTCTGTGACGGACTCAACCGGATCGGGTGGCATCTGGTCCCGCCCAAGGGCACCATGTTCGTCTGGGCGCCCATCCCCGAGCCCTACCGCGAGATGGGCTCGCTCGAATTCTCCAAGCACCTCATCACCGAGGCCGATGTGGCCACCTCGCCCGGGGTGGGCTTCGGCCCGGGCGGCGACGGCCACGTTCGCTTCGCCCTCATCGAGAACGAGCAACGCATCGGTCAGGCCGTGCGCAACCTCCGCGGGGCCCTGACCAAGTTGGGCTGAGTTCGGCTGAGTTCGGCCGAGTTCGCACGTCAAACGGCACGTGCCCCCGTCGGTCCCCGGGGCCGTTCGGCGTGGCCAGAGTAGTTTTGCGCTCGATATGGTCGATGTTCGCCATCTGGCGCGACCGACGCGACGGGCGATGGTCCGATGAGCGACGTCACGTCTCCGCCGGAACCCGCGACTCGCGGATTGTGGTCCGGCGTAGCTGGATGGGTCAGGCTGAAAGACCCCGACTTCTTGGCCATCAAACGCTCGGCCAGGGCGGCGGTCGTCATGCCCTCGGTCTTTGCGATCGCTCATGTGGTGTCGTCCAATGCACAGCTCAGCCTCTTCGGAGCCTTCGGTTCGTTCGCCTTGCTCCTGCTCGTGGACTTCCCGGGTCGACCGCGCACGCGTCTCCTCTCCTACCTTGCACTGTTCCTGGTCGGGAGTTGTTTCATTTCTGTCGGCACGGTCGTCTCGACGCACAAGGTGGCATCGGTTGTGGTCATGGCCGTGGTGGGGTTTGCTGTCCTCTTCGCGGGGATCGTCACGCCACTGGCCGCGACCGCATCGACTGCGGCCCTTTTGATCTTCGTCTTGCCGGTGGCGGTGGCCCAACCGGCCTCGGCGGTGGGGCCGCGACTGATCGGCTGGGCGCTGGCTGGCGCCGCCTGTATTCCCGCCTGCATGTTGATCTGGCCCACCCCGTGGCACGACAACCTCCGTCGTCGCCTCGCCGCCGCGATGTCGGCGGTGAGCCGGCTGTCGGAGGCACAGGCGAGCGGAACGTCAGATCCCCTGGCCCGGGCTGACGTGAAGTCGGAGCTGTCGCTCTTGCGACGCCAATTCGCAGGAACGCCCTACCCGCCCACCGGCGCGGTGGCTGGAGCGATGGCCCTGGCCAAGCTGGTGGGTCGGGTCGAATGGGTGGCCGGGAATGCGATGCTCATCGGTGAAGAAACCATGGGAGCGTCCCCGGCCAGGGAGATTGTGCGGGCGGTTGCCGAGAGCCTTCGTCAGAGTGCGTCTCTGATGTGCGACGACCAAGCACATCCCGTGGACGATCCGTCGCTGGTGAGCGCCGTCGAAGAATCCACCCGACGATTGGACCGCATGATCGGCCATGAGCTCGAGATCGATGTGTCGATGTTGATTGACATCGAATCCGATGGGGACAAGGCCGAACGTGTCGGGACCGAGGTGGGTGAGTGGGGTCGGGACACGAGTATTGCTTCGTCGCTGGACCCGAGCTTTCAGGCCCGGGCGTTAGGTATCGCCACAGAGATGGTGGCGGACGCCGCGCTCGAGGCGGCCGGGGCCCAAGCGGTCGGGGACCGCCGGCTTGGCGTGGTCGCTGACTCTCTTTCGCGCCTCCTCAGGAACCGTCTCACCTCGCACCTCTCCTTTCATTCCGTGTGGTTCCGGAACGCCGTACGCGGCGCGGCGGGGCTGGCCCTTGCGGTTGGCGTCGCCGAGGTCACCGATGTCCAGCATGGATTCTGGGTGGTGCTCGGCACGCTCTCTGTACTGCGGTCCAATGCTCTCGGCACCGGTGCCACGGCCCTGCGGGCCGTCGGAGGGACGGCAGTGGGATTCGTGGTGGGCTCGGCCATCATGATCGGCGTTGCCGACCACACCGTGCTGTTGTGGGTGCTCCTTCCCGTGGCCGTGCTCGTCTCGGGCGTTGCCCCGTCGATGATCTCGTTCGCCGCGGGACAGGCAGGGTTCACGTTGGTCGTGATCATTCTGTTCAACATCATCGATCCTGTCGGTTGGAAGGTTGGCCTGACGAGGATTGAAGACGTGGCCCTGGGGTGTGCGGTCAGCATCGTGGTTGGGCTGTTGTTCTGGCCCAGGGGTGCCACGGCCGCTCTGGGGCGAGCACTTTCTCACGCGTTCGTCACGAGTTCGGGCTACCTCTCCGATGCCGTGGAGCGCTTGACCACCACGACTCACCCTGTCGACACGGGGCCTGGTCAGCTGGCGTCACATCGTGCGTATTTGCTCCTTGATGATGTCTTCCGTCAATTTCTGGCCGAGGGCGGGGCCAAGGTGGTGTCGGTCGAAACCGTGACCAAACTCTTCACGGGCTCGAATCGACTCCGGTTGGCGGCGTACACGTTGGCGACGCTGCCGGCACCACCCCTCGAGGCAGGCCAGCCTGAGCTCGAGACCGTGGCGGTTGCTGGGGCGGTCCTGCGCGACTCGTATTCCTCCAGCCACCGCTGGTACGAAGAGTTCGCCGACGTGTTAGCCGACAGGGGCAGTTCCATTCACCCGCCGCCGGTCCATGACGAGACGTTGCATGACGTTCTGCGAAAGGCGTTTGCGGACACACGCGCGCAACGTCGGGACGATCAGTTGCGTACGACGCTGCAGATGCTCTGGGCCGATGAGTTACTCGAAACTCAGAGGCAAGTGCAGGCGGACTTGGCCGCCTCGGCTGACCTCTTCGCCCGGCGAAGGCACAAGAACATGTTTGTCTGAACGGCTGTGCCTCCACATCGATCGTCACATCTCTTCGACGCTGCGCACATCCAGGTTGCGGAATACCATCGGCCCATCGCACAGCTCGGCCAGGCTCTGGGCGAAAGACGCCGTCCCGGGCAGGTCCGAATTGGACATCGCATCCTCGTAGGACCCGAACTCCACGATCGGCACATAGGAATTCGGGCGGTCTCTGTCCTGCCTCAAGGTCGTTTCAATCAAATATCCGCTGTCACCGCGCCTCGGGTGTGCTCGCACTCCTAGGCTGCGTGGATCGAGGCCATTGCACTAGGTCGAAGGAGGCCATGGCACTATGACGTCGTTTCAGGATCTGGTGCAGGTCGCTCGGCAGGGAAGCTTCCTGGCGGTTGTCTCAACGCTTCGACCCGACGCCACGATCCAATCCTCGGTCGTCAACGCGGGCGTTCTGGCCCATCCGGTCGTGGGCACCGAGGTGGTCGGTTTCGTCACCTATGGCAAAGCAAAGCTGGCCAACCTGCGTGCCCGCCCCCAGATCAGCCTCACGTTCCGGGCGGGCTGGCAATGGGTCACCGTCGAGGGTCGAGCGGAGCTGGTGGGTCCCGACGACAGCCACCCCGACATCGATGCCGATGGTCTCCGTGCGCTCCTGCGCCAGGTCTTCACGGCCGCTGGCGGTGTCCACGACGACTGGGACGCCTACGACCGCACCATGGCCGAACAGCGCCGGACCGCGGTCCTGGTGCACCCCACCCGGCTCTACAGCAACCCAATCGCATAGGGACGATCTGACTCAGGGCCGTCCCGCGCCCGGCACCGACGTGCGCACCTGCTCGAGTGCCCCGTTGCGCTCGGCCCGCGCCTTGGCGGCATCGCTGGAGGCGGCCGTGACGAGGTAGAGCGTGAGGCGATCCTCGCCGCCGAGCATGCAGGCGAAGCAGCCCTGACTGGTGGTGACCCGCTCGAGGATCTCGCCTCCTTCGGCCACCCGCACGCATTCGGACCCCATGGCGTTGGCCACCCACACTGTGCCGTCGGCGCACAGGCAGATGCCGTCGGGGGCCACGCCCTCGAAGGTGGCCCACACGCGGCGATTGGTCAGGGTGCCGTCGCCCCGACGCTCGAAGGCGGACAGCTGCCGGCCCATGCTCTCGGCGATGATGAGGGTGGCGCCATCGTCGGTGATGACCGTCCCGTTGGGAAAGGCCAAGTCGTCGGCCGCTTCCACGCTCGTGCCATCGGGGTCGACCCGCACCAGCGAGGTAGAGCGGATCTCGCTGGCCTTGACCGTGCCGTCATAGAGGCCGTCCAGGTCGAAGCCGAAGTTCCCGGCGTAGGCCTGCCCGTTCTCGGCCACCACCATGTCATTGGCGTGCCAGGTGGCCCACGGGGTGAGCTCGCCGTGGCGCACCAGGGTCCCGTCGGGCTCCCGGCGCAGAATGGCCCGGTCGAGCCGGGAATTGATGAGGAGCCGTCCGTCGGGCAACCAGCCCAGGCCGGCCGGCTCACCATCGAGGGCCACCTCGGTGCGGCGATCGCCGTCGGGTGAGATGGAGAATACGGCGTGGTCGAAGAAGTCGGAGTACCACAGGCGGCCGTCATGCCACCGGGGGCATTCTCCGAAGTAGAGACCCGAGATGAGCGGCTCTGCGGTCAGTGTCGGAGCGGACATGGTGCACCTCCCTTGGGCCCGGTGGCCCGGCCCCGCAGTACAGCACAGCCGTCGCCGTGGCGTCGGGGCGGCGACGGGCTGGCAGTCGGGCTACGTCGGGTGGCAGTCGGGCGGCGCACCGACGAGAGTGCGGCGCTACGTTGGAAGCGTGGCGTACTGGGTACTCAAAGCGATCCTGACCCCGATCTTCTTTCTGCTGTGGCGGGTCAAGGTGGAAGGGCGCGAGAACATCCCCAAGGAGGGCCCAGCCGTCCTGGCGTCCAACCACCAGTCGTTCAGCGACTCCTTCTTCATCCCGTTGGTGGTCGCCCGCAAGGTCACCTTCCTGGCCAAGGCGGAGTACTTCGACACGTGGAAGACGGCCTGGTTCTTCCGGGCGGCCGGCCAGATCCCCATTCAACGCGGTGGGGGGAGCGCCTCTGAGCGCGCCCTCGATACCGCCCGCAACGAGGTGCTGGGCAAGGGGCATCTCCTCGGCCTCTACCCGGAAGGCACGCGCACGGTGGACCAGTATGTCCACAAGGGTCGCACCGGCGTGACCCGGCTCTCCCGGGAGTGCGGCGTGCCCATCATTCCGGTCGGCGTGGTGGGCACGGTGGACGTGCAGCCGGTCAACTCGAACATGTTGCGTCCTTTCAGGACCGTGACCATCCGCTTCGGCCGGCCCATGCGGATGGAGGAGCCGGTCAACCCCGACGACCCCATGGAAGGGCACGACCACACCCAATGCCGTGCCTTCACCGACAATCTCATGCACGAGATCGCCCGCCTGTCCGAGCGTGACTACGTCGATGAGTACGTGCCCGCCCGCACCGTCCCGAGCCCGGTCACCGATTGACCCACCCACCACGTAACAGTCTGTTTACACAGACCGCCTATCGTCTGGGCCCATGGCCGGCTACGTCGTTCGTATCGCACTCCCTGACCGTCCCGGGGCCCTCGGACTGGTGGCCAGCCGAATCGGGGCGGTGAGCGGTGACATCGTGGCCATCAACATTCTCGAGCGGGTCGAGGGCAACGCGGTCGACGAGTTCGTGATTGAGCTGGCCGGTCAGCACCTGGTCGAGCTCCTGCGCAACGAAATTCACGAAGTGGACGGGGCCGAAGTGCTCGATATCAGTCCGGGGTCTCCGTCGTCGGAGTGATGCGATAGGCGCAGACGTGGGCGCCATCCATGAGGTGGGCCACGCGCTCCACGGTGGCGCCGGGCATGGCGTCGCGGATGAAGGACAGCTCGCTCGAACAGGCCTGGGAGAAGCCGTGGGCCACGGTCAGGATGGCGCAGTTGTGCTCGGTGACGAGCCAGCTCCCATCGGGTTGTTCCGTGGCGTCGGCCAGGTAGCCGTCCTCGTCCAAGATGGCGGTCAGGGCCGCCACCTGTTCGCTGAACGAGAGATCGGCCATCCGCGGCCGCGCCCCGGCCACCCGCCGGCGGCGCCGTTGCTCAAAGAGGGCGTCGACCTGTTTTCCGTCGGGTCCTCCGAGGTAGCCCAGGAGCTCGGTGGTCAGGTCGCCGTAGCGCTTGGGGTAGAGGGCTTCGGCCGCCGGGGTGAGGGCGTAGAGGTGCGCCGGTCGGCCACGCCCGGTGCCGCCGCCCGACGCCTCGGTGCGTTCAAGCAGCCCGTCCTCCTCGAGATGGACGAGCTGGAGGCGGATGGCCGATGGGGTGAGGCCGAGCTCGACGGCAAGCGCGTGGGCGGCCAGGGGACCCTGGCGCTTGAGCAGGTTGAGGATGGCCCGGCGGGTGGTCGGCAGCGTATCGAGCGGGGCCCGCACGGGGGCCGCCTCTGAAGCTCGCGGGGCGTCGATCATGGCAGGATCAGGTGGACGTCGCCGAACTCGTGCCACAGGTAGCCCTCGGCCAGCGCGGCGCGGTAGGAGTCTTCCAGCAGGGGGCGCCCGGCGATGGCCTCGAGCATGGCCAGATGCGAAGCCTCGGGCTCGTGCCACCCGGTGAGGAAGCCGTCGATGGAGCGCACCGGATGCGCCGGGGACACCACCGTCTCGGTCCAGCCCTCACCGGGGTGCACACGCCCGTGCTCGTCGACCACCGATTCGAGGGCGCGCACCACGGTGGTGCCGATGGCAACGACGCGGCCCCCGGAGCGGCGAGCGTCGTTGATGCGATGCGCGGTCGACGAGGACACCTTGAAGTACTCGGCATAGGGCGGCTCGTTCGCCTCGAGCGAGGCCACCCCGGTGTGCAGGAGCAACGGGGCCACGCCCACTCCCTTGGCCACCAGTCGGGTCAACACCTCGGGGGTGAAGGGTCGTCCGGCGCTCGGCATCTCGGCCGAGCCCGGTTCCGTGGCGTAGACGTTCTGATAGGCCGAGATCGGGAACGACCCCTGGACGTAGCCGTAACGGATCGGCCGCCCGTGCCGGGCCAGGTAGGTCGGGAGTGCACCGGGTGTCTCGATGACGGCGACCCAGAGCCGGACTCCGACACCGGAGGGGCCGGGCGAATAGGGGGTCAGGAGGCACACCCGTGCGCCGCCGCGCAGGGCGATGGTGGCCCCGGGGGCGGCTTCCAAAAAGGCGCGTCCATCCCGGCGGATCTCGACGGTCCACAGCCCGGCGGGCAGTTGCGTCGAGAGGTGGACCTGCACGGGCTCACCGTCGGGTCCGCTGCCGTCGACCTCGGCCGCCAGGGTGCCCGAGGTGTTGAGGACCACCAGGTCGCCCTCATCGAGGAAGCGGGGGAGCTCGGAGAAGTGGGAGTGCACCAGTGAACGGTCTGACCGGTGGGCCACCATCATGCGGACCGAGTCGCGGGTCATGCCCCGCGCTTCGGGCGGCGACGGTGCCTCGAGGGCGGGCGGCAGGGTGAAGGACAGGGGCTGGAGGGGTGGCAGCTGGCGCGGCGTCATGGTGCTCGCCGTCATGGCGCCGGCTCGGACGGGGCGAGGTCGCTGGCCCGGTAACGGCCACTCGGACGGTCGCTCACGATGAGATCCAAAAAGGCGGGGACGACGGTGGCTGGTTCGGGTCGATCCGAGATGTCCTCACCCGGGAAGGCCGCCTGGTGCATGGCCGTGCGCAGGTCGCCCGGGTCGACCGACCACACGGTGAGCGCGGGACGTTCGACGGCCAGCACGGCGCCCAAGTGCTCGAGCGCGGCCTTGCCGGCACCGTAGCCACTCCATCCTTCGTACGGCTCGACGGCAGCGTCGGAGGTCACGTTGATGAGCCGGGGTCGCGGCGAGGCCAGCAGGAGGGGGAGGGCGGCTTGGATCAGCCCGAGCTGCGCCACTACGTTCACTTCGAGGGCGGCTCGGAGCTCATCGAGCGGATAGTCGGCCACCGCCGGTAGGGGAGAGGCACCCAGCGTGCCGGCATTGTTGACGAGGAGGTCGAGACCCCCGAGCGCGGCGGCGGCTTCGACCAGGTCCCGTCGGTGGCCCGGGTCCGTGATGTCGCCCGGCACGGCGCGCAGGTTGTCCCCGGCCATGATCAGGGCCAGTCGGTCCTCGGTTGCCGCCAGGGCGCCGGCGTCGCGGCCGTCGATGACCAACGACCACCCGGTGCTGGCCAACCCCGTGCTGATTGCTTCCCCGAGCCCCCGGGACGCCCCTGTCACGATTGCCACGCTCATGGCCTGCCGCCCTTCTCGAACGAAAGATTCGCTCTACACCCAATATAACAAGAAAACCCTCGTTTTATTGCCGGAGCGCGAAAGCGGTTCCGAGGCGCGTGCGATCGGCGCTGGCCCGGGCCCGGGTGATGAGCGAGGAAACCCGCCCCTCCACGGTCCGGCGTCCACGGTCCGGCGTCCACGGTCCGGCGTCCCACGGCCCCGGTGCCATGTCCTGCTCAGTGAACGTGATTCATGATCAACACGTCACCGGCCATGGCCACGAACAGCACGGTCAGGTAGGTGATGGAGTAGCTGAAGACCCGCATGGCCTCGCGCCCGGTGGCCCGGTCGCTCCGCGCCAGACGCCACAGCCGCGTCGTCATGAACAAGAACCCGGCGCCGAGCACGGCGGCGGCGACGGTGTAGATGGCCCCGAGATGGGCTACGGGACCAAAGAGGAGGGAGACGGCGACCAGCGCCGCGGTGTAGAGGACGATCTCGCGCGTGGTGCGCTTCATGGAGGCGACGACGGGCAGCATGGGCACGTCGGCCGCCGCGTAGTCCTCCTTGTAGCGCACGGCCAGCGACCAGAAGTGCGGCGGGGTCCAGATGAAGATGATGGCGAAGAGCACGACCGGCGCCCACGCCAATGAATCGGTCACCGCCGCCCAGCCGACCAGGACGGGCACCGCCCCGGCGGCCCCGCCGATCACGATGTTCTGCGAGGAGCGGCGCTTGAGCCACAAGGTGTAGACGAAGACGTAGAAGAGGGTGGCCGAGACGGCCAGGACGGCCGAG
>DASZJQ010000058.1:0-21957 GCA_035947875.1 Acidimicrobiales bacterium | reverse complement strand
CAGCGTGGGCCGGTTGTTCGGCCGCATCTGGCCCATCACCACCAGCTCGGGGTCCTCGGTGGCCCCGCGGGCGAGGAGCCCGGCCACCGGCACCAGGAGCAAGAGGTCCGAGAACGACAGGTCGGACAACACGCTCCAGCTCCCCATCAGCCGCTGCAGGTGTTCGAGCGCCTCGGGTTCGAGCTCGGTGTGGGAGACGGCCAGCTCGGCCGGGGTGGGCATCGACTACGCCGAGGCCGCGGCCGGGGGGTGGGGCGCCGCCGGCCGGTGGGGCGCCGACGGGGGCACGCCGACGGCCACGGGTCGAGGCGCGCGGGCGGTGTACCCCTGCAGGGCATCGACCCCGACCGCGCTCAGCAGGGCCCGCAACGAGTCCGCGTGATCGGCCACGTGCTCGAGCCGGTGGGCGTCCGACGCCGTGGTCAGGGGCACCCCGGCCGCGGCGAAGCGGCCCAGCAGCCCCTGCGCCGGGTACTGCTCGGCGGCCGGCTTGCGCCACCCGGCCGAGGACAGCTCCGCCGCCATGCCCGACGAGGAGGCGGCCTCGGCGATGCGGTCCCACCATTCGGCCGGGCTGTCGGGGCGGTGCCCCGCCACCTTGATCAGGTCCGGGTGGGCCAGCACGTCGCATGAACCCGAGGCCGCCAGTTCCTCCAGGGCCCCGGTGTAGGTCTCCCAGCAGGCGTCGACCTGGCGGGCCGACCACTCCCCCAGGCTGACCGGGTCATCGAGGTCGTCGAAGCGCCAGGCGCCCAGCCAGTGCACCGAGCCGAGCAGGACGTCGAAGGGGTAGCCGGCCAGCAGATCGGCCACCTCGTCCATGCGCCCGTGGTAGTAGTCGACCTCCAGGCCGATCACCACCGGGAGGCCGGCGTCCTGGGCGGCCTGGGCCAGCGTGACGTAGGTGTCGAGGTCGGCCGTGGCGTGGAACTCCCAATAGTCGGCCATCGACTCGGCCAGGGCGGCCGGGATCGCGTCGTCCTTCCAGAATCCCCCCAGGAGCGCGTCGGCCTGGCGGAAGCGGAAGAGGTGCTCGGTCAGGGCCAGCTCCTCGACGCCGGTGGCCTGGGCCCTCTCGCAGTAGGCGGTGATCTGGTCCAGGTTGAGCGGGGTCTCACGCTCGCTGTGCGGCCAGAGGTGGAGGTGGTAGTCAAGCACGGCGGATCAACGTCACCCCGTCTCGGATCGTGGTCAGCACGCACACCACCCGCGGATCGTCGACCAACTTGTCGTTGAACAGCCGCAACGCGGCCGCGGACTCGTTGCGGTCGGTGGCCGAGTCGAGCACGCCGCCGTGGAAGAGCGTGTTGTCGGCGGCGATCAGGCCGTGGGGCGCCAGCTTCGGGAGCACCGCTTCGAAATAGGCGTCGTAGCCCTCCTTGTCGGCATCGATGAAGACGAGGTCGTACGGCCCCTGCAGCTGGGCCAGCGTGGCCAGCGCCGGTCCCTCGATCACGCTGATCTGGCTCTCGTAGCCGGCCGCCGCGATGTTGCCCCGGGCCACGGTGGCGTGGTGCGGGTCGACCTCGAGCGAGATGATCGAGCCGCCCTCGGGCAATCCGGCCGCCATGGCGATGGACGAGTACCCGGTGAAGGTCCCGATCTCGAGCACCCGGGTGGCCTGGGTGGCGAACACCAGCAGCTCGAGGAAGCGGCCTTCCTGGCGCCCCACCATCATCCCCCAGGCGGGGAAGTCCTCCAGGGTCGAGGCGTACACGGCGGCCAGATGGGCCGACGGGGCGGTCGAGTGCGCTTCGGCGTACGCCAGGGTTTCGGGGTCAATGAGATCGGCCATGCCCTGCATGGTACGTCCCGGCTACGGCCGCCCCGCTCAGACAACCGCTCCGGCGTGGCCGTCCCGGGCGAAGGTGGAGGAATTCAGTCCCAGACCTGGACCCCGAGCCGGAGCAGCCCCTCCATGTCGAAGATGTCGGCGTCGAAGAAGGGCACGGTGACCAGAATGTCCGGCGCGCCCCGCAGCTCGGCCTGCTGCTCGGCCTCGCGGCGGGCCACCACCCCGAAGTTGAGGAAGCTCTCGGCCACCTCGCCCAGCACCCGGGCCGCCACCACGGGATCGTCGGTCAGCCCGTCCGCCAGGGACTCGGCCCGGTGGGTCAGCTGCTGGGCCAGCTTGGCCGTCTTCGGATCCCGCAGGTAGTCGGGCAGGACCTTGTTCAAGATGATGGCCCCCAGGTGGAGCTGGCGCTCGGTGAGCTCGGCCGAGAAGAACTCGGCTTCGCGCACCGGGGTGGCCTCGAGGGTCGAGACGACCAGGAAGGTGGTCCGGCGGTCCGACAGCAGCCTGGTCACCGCATCGGCCCGTTCGACGAACCCCTCGTACATGGACTGGAAGAGGATGAAGAACTCCGAGATATCGGCCAGGAACTGCGTGCCGAGTATCCGGTCGGCGACGTTGTAGAAGGGCTTGGTGGCCGCGTTCACCAAGCGGGAGCGGTAGGGCACGATGAGCCAGCGCAGGAGCCGGGAGGAGAAGAAGTCGGCCATGCGCTGGGGCGCATCGAGGAAGTCGAGCGCGTTGCGCGTCGGTGGTGTGTCCACCACGATCAGGTCGTACTTCCCCTCCGAGTGGATCTCGTAGAGCCGCTCCATGGCGATGTAGTCGTGCGACTGCACGAAGCGCCCGGAGATGTTCTGGTAGAGCGGGTTGGCCAGGATCTTGCCCTTGGTCTCCTCGTCGGGGGCGTGCAGGGCGATCAGGTCGTCCCAGCTCTGCTTGGTATCGAGCATGGCCGCCCACAACTCACCCCGCGGGGTGACACCGGCGCTGGTGAACACCTCGTCGGCGATGCGGATCTCCTGGTTGCCGATGCCCTTGAGCCCGAGGGCGTCGGCCAGTCGCCGGGCCGGGTCGACGGTGAGCACCAGCACCCGTCCACCGTCCTCGACCACCGCCATGGCCGCCACCGCGGCCGCCGTGGTGGTCTTGCCCACGCCACCGGGCCCGCAGGCGATGGCGATCTCCTTGGCCGCCAGCAGTTGGCCGAGCGAGTGGGGCAGCGGCTGGGCGTCGGGGGCGGACCGGTGCCGGGCCATCAGTGACCCAGCTCCTCGCCCAGGGCCTGGGCCATCTGCCGGGTCGTGCGCATGCCGTGCGTGCGGGTGAACAGGAAGGGCAGCAGCAGGACCGGGAGGTCGGGGGGCAGGCCGGCTTGGAGGTATTCGAGATGCCCGGCCCGGGTGCGTCGCATGGTGACGGCGAGGCGGGCCCCCTCCAGGATGGTCGCCACCGACCCGCCGGCCCGTTCGGAGACGACCTCCTCGACCTCGTGGGCCCGGAGCTGCTCGAAGATCTCCTCCTCGCGCTGGCCGAAGAGCTCGGGCAGGACCTGGTTGACGACCACGGCCGACATGCGCACCGTGGTCTCGGCCTTGATGCGCTCGGTCAACTCCAGCGTCTCGCTGACCGGCATCTCCTCGGGCGTGGTCACCGCCACCAACCCGGTCTGGCGCGGGTCGGAGAGGATCTCGAGCATCCAGTCCGTCTGGCCCCGGATGAGCCCCACCTTGACCAGGTCGTTGATGGCCTGGGGCGCGGCCAGTTGCCCGATGACGTGCCCGCTGGCCGGGGCATCGACCACCACCAGGTCGTAGTGGCCCTCCCGGACCTCGTAACAGAGCTTGCCCACCGTCAGGATCTCGCGCACACCCGGCGCGGCGGTAGCCACGAAATCGAAGGCCTTGGCCAGGGGGCCGATCCGCCCGACCACCGGGATGCGCATCTGGAGCTTGAGGTACTCGCGCAGCGAGGCCTCGGTGTCCATGGACATGGACCAGATCCCCGGCGAGATCTCACGGGGCACGAAGTCGGTGGGCGCCGCCTCGAAGAGGGCGGACAGATCACCCTTGGCGTCCACCTCGCAGGCCAGCACCTTCTTGCCGTGCTCGGCCGCCAACTGGGTCAGCGCGGCGGCCACCGTCGTCTTGCCCACGCCACCCTTGCCGGTGACGAAGACCAGCTTGAGCTGGAGGAGGTCGGGCGCCGCCGTCGTCACCGCTTAGCCGCGCGTGGCCGACGCGCCCTGGTGGGTGGAAGGAGTCGCGCGTTGGCGCGGCAGACGGCACCGGCGGTTCAGGGTGCGCCGAACCCGACTCGGTGCGGCGCCGTGGGCTCGCCCATTTCCACGTAGGCGATCTTGGCCACCGGGATGCCGACCCGGCGACCCTTGCGATCGGTCAACCACAGGACGCCGTCGCCGGTCTTGAGCAGCTTTTCCATGTCGGCCAGCACCTTGTCACGTTCGGCATCATCCGAAAGCTCCACCTCAATCTCCTTGGGTGTCTGGGTGATTCCGATCCGAACGTCCACCTGGTCTGGCTCCTCTCGTCAAACCCCCGTGACGGGGTTCTGTGGGCACCTGGACGTTACAGCCATGGGCCAGACTGCAACACATGAGCGATACCCCGAATCCCGGGGAGACCACCCGGGCGGCCCGGTGGGCCTCCACCATGGCCGGGTATTCCGGGCTGATCCGGCTGGCCCATGCGGACTCCTCCGCCCGCATCGGTCCCCCGCCCGAGAATGGCCCGCGCCCGGCGAGGGCTGGTTTCGAGCCCCTCGGCCGCACCGAGCGTGAAGAGCGTGAGGACGGCCAGCTGGCTCCCGGAGCGTCACGGGCCCACGGTGGCGGGGACCGCGCCCGGGACGAGGAGCCGGACCAATGGCGCACCTGCTTCGAGCGCGACCGCGACCGGATCCTCCACGCCACGTCCTTTCGGCGGCTGGCCGGCAAGACCCAGGTCTTCGTCTTCCCCCAGGATCACCAGCGCACGCGGCTCACCCACGCGCTCGAGGTGGCGCAGGTCGCCACCGCCATCTCCCGCGCCTGCCGCCTCAATGTCGCGCTGACCGAGGCCATCGCCCTCGGCCATGACTGCGGCCACGGTCCCGGCGGTCACGCCAGTGAGGACGCCCTCGACGCGTTCCTCCCGGGCGGCTTCGATCACGCCCCCTGGGGGGCCGACGTCTCACTGGCCTCGCTCAATCTGTGCGCGCAGACCAGTGATGGGATCGCCAATCACAGCTGGTCGAGGCCGGCGCCGACGACGCCCGAAGGCGAGGTGGTCAGTTGGGCCGACCGCGTCGCCTATGTGTGCCACGACTGGGAGGACGCCGTCCTGACCGGCATCGTGACACCCCACCAACTCCCGACGGCGGTCCGCCACGCCTGCGGGGAACGCCGCAGTGCGCAACTCGATGCCTTCATTCACGGCGTGGTCTCGGCCACGGTCCGCACCGGGCAGGTGGGCATGGAGGAGGAACCGGCCGACGCGCTGGCCGCCTTCCGCGCCTGCAACTACGAGCTCATCTACCTGCGCCCAGCTTCCCTCCAGCAGGGCGAAGCCGTGGTCGGTGTGCTGCGGGCCCTGGTCGAGCACTTTGCCGACCGGCCGCACCTCATCGCCGAGACCGGCGCGGGCGGCGGCGCCCGCACTGGGCGTGGCGAGCGACGTGACCGCACGGGGGCCGCCGGGTCTGGCCCGGCGCCTGGGTCCGGCTCGCCGGCCGTGCCGGCCGACGTCGTGGCCGGGAGTGAGGAGGCCATCCGGGCCGCCGTCACCTATGTGGCCGGCATGACCGATCGCTTCGCCTTTCGCCAGGCCGTGGCCCTCCTCGGCTGGGATGCCGACAAGCTGCCGGCCGGCGTCGACTACTGAGGCAAGCCGGCCTCGGGCACCTTGGCGCGGTCGGTCGGCCGCTGACCGGTCGGCGGTAGGTCGGCGTCAGGGATCTTTGGGATCGTCTGGATCGTCCAGTTCGAAGGGATCGGGTGTGATCTCGGAGGCCGGTTGGTCATCGTCTCGGGCCTTGGCCAAGTGGGGCTGCTCCAGCCCGAAGAGGGTGACCAGTCGGGCCACCAGCGTCACCAGGAAGATCTGACCGATGAGGGCCTCGAGCACGACGACCGATCGCGCCAGATCGGTGTACGGCGTGAGGTCGCCGAAGCCCACCGTCGTCAGGGTCACGAAACTCAGGTACACGTAGTCGCTGCTGTTGTGCGGACCCGGCTGGGCCAGGAAGGGGCCGAGGTGGTGGGCCGATGACGCCAGGGCGATGCCGATGAAGAGGCTCGAGAAGAAGAGGCCGATGAGGATGTAGACGCAGAGGGCGCCGAACATGGTCTCGATGCTCACGTGGCGGTGGCGGAGGATCCGACCCAGGATGGTGATGGCGGTGATGCCCAACAGGACGGCCACCGTGAAGAAGGCGAAGGCACCGACCTGGCGGTTCTGGTTGATCACCTGCGCGATGGCGCCGAGCAGCGCGATGAACAGCACCACGGCGGAGACCTGGATGGTGCGCTTGTGGGCGCCCGAGGTATGCAATCCGACCAGCACCGACACGGAGACCGGGACCATGTGGATCAGGCCGCCCCATTGGAGGGAGTCGACCAGGCTCAGCGACAGGTAGTCGATGATGAGGAGCAGGAACAGCAGGATGTAACTGTCCTGCCCCATCGTGATGTCGCGCAGGGTGCGATCCCGGATCTCGATCCTCGGCATGGCGGTCAAACTATCGGGCCGGCCGGTGCCGAGCCGGTGCCCGGCGGGTGCCGAGCCGGTGCCGGCGGGTGCCCGGCTGATGCAGACCCTCAGCGCTCGCGACGCGGAACTGCGTCGGGGAACCGAGGCGGCCGCTGCTCGGTCAGTGCGGCCACGCCTTCGGCGAAGTCGGCGCTCTGCATCATGGCGGACAGACGGGCGTTCGCATCGTGGACCGAGGCGGCCACATCGCGATGGAAGTCGGCGTACATCTGGAGCTTCGTCGCGGCCAACGAAGAAGGGGCGATCTCGGTGGCCAGCCGGCGGGCGTAATCGTAGGTGGTGGTGAGCAGCTCCTCGGGCGGCACCACGCCATTGACCAGTCCCAATGTGGCCGCCTCGTCCGACATGACCACACGGCTCGACAGGAGGATGTCGGCCGCTCTGGTCAGCCCGATCAGCCTGGGCAGCAGCCAGGACAGGCCGTACTCGGCCGGCAGTCCCAGCCGGCCGTGCGACGTGGTCAACTTCACGCCCGCCGCGGCGAAGCGCAGGTCGCAGTAGCAGGCCAGCACCAGGCCCACCCCTGCGGCCGGACCGTTGATGGCCGCGATGATCGGCTTGGCGACGCCGAAGTGATAGGCGAAATCGGCGTCGAACTCGGGCCGCACGCCATACCCCGGCATGGCCAGGTCGGCGTCGACACCAGGGTCGTAGCTGCCGCGGGCCACATGGCCTTCGAGCGCCTGTGCATCCGCCCCGACACAGAAGCTGCGACCCGAACCGGTGACCACGATCACCCGCACCCTGGTCTCGTCGGCGGCGCGAGCGAGCAGCGACCGGTACTCGGAGTGCATCCGACCGGTCCAGGCGTTCATGCGATCGGGCCGGTGCAAGGTGATGGTGGCGATGGCGTCCGCCACGTCGTAGCGGGTGGCCTTCAGCTCGGAGAGCTCCACCTCAGTCGAGGGTGTCGTAGCGATGCGTCTCTGCGCTGCCCGATTCGAGGTGCCGTTCGAACTCCGCCTGCGCCGGGTGACCCTGGGCGGACCGGTCAAAAGCCGACGCGTCGCTCCGGGAGGCCCAGAGCACGACGACCACCCAGTGCTCGCCGTCTCGCGCCGTGGTGCGGCGGAGGAATCCTGGTTGGTTCGGCACCAGCTCGGTCTGCACGCGCCGGTCCGATCGCAGGAACGACTTCACGTCGGCCCCGGCGCCCAATCGGAAGGTAGTGATCTCGACTACCGACACGACACGACTCCCGCCCGCCGGCACCGGTTCATGCCTGCACCAGCATGACGGGATTGCCCTCCGGATCGGTGATGCCGGCCAGGGTGGGGCCGCCCGGGACGTCGAACGGTTCGGCCACGATGACGGCCCCGAGCCCCACGGACTTGTCCAGTGAGGCCCGGAGGTTGCTCACCTGCACATAGAGCGTCACGCCCGATCGGTCGCTCTGGCGGATGTGCCCGCCTGGTCCGGGCTCGGGTCCGCCGATGCCGGGCGGAATCGCCATGATGAACCCGTCGCCGATCTTCCAGTTGAAGAGCTCACCGTAGAAGGCGCGCAGGAGCTCGGCGTCCCTGGCCTCGATCTCCCAGTGCACCACCGGCCGTGCCCAGTCGTCTGCCATGTCGCTCCTTCCGCGCCCGTGTAGCCAACGCTACCGAGAATGGCCGCGAGGCGACCGGGAGAAGCTGGCACTGCGTCGGCCGCGGTCGAGAACCCAATTGCTCCACCACCCGGCCAGGGTCAGTTCAGGCTGAGTTCCTTGCGGTAGACGCGGGCCGGGCCGAGGGCGGCCAAGCGGTTGGCGATGGTGATGAAGGCCTGCCCCGTCTCGCTGTCGGGATCTTCCGAGACGATGGGACGACCCTCGTCGGCCCCCTGGCGGACGGCGTTGACCAGGGGCACCTTGCCGAGCAGCGGCACGCCGAGGTCGGCGGCCAGGGTGTCTCCGCCGCCGGCGCCGAACAGCTCGTAGCGGGTGCCGTCGTCTCCGGTGAACCAACTCATGTTCTCGACCACGCCCCGCACCGAGAGCTTGAGGCGGCGGGCGGCGAAGGCCGAACGCTGGGCCACCCGCTGGGCCGCCGGCTGCGGCGTGGTCACCACGATGATCTCCGCCTTGGGCATCACCTGGGCCAGCGTCAGGGCCACGTCCCCCGTCCCCGGGGGCATGTCCACCAGCACGAAGTCGGGTTGGCCCCAGTAGGCGTCGGACAGGAACTGCTCGATGGCCTTGTGCAACATCGGGCCGCGCCAGATCACCGGCTGGTCGTCGGGCACGAAGAAACCCATGGACAGGCACTTCACCCCGTGCTTGGAGGTCGGGATCACCACGTCGCCGAGGATGATCGGGTCATGGTCGGTCCCGAGCATCTTGGGGACCGAGAAGCCGTAGACGTCGGCGTCGAGCAGGCCCACGCTGTGACCGGCCCGGGCCAGGGCCACCGCCAGGTTCACCGTCACCGTCGACTTTCCGACCCCGCCCTTGCCCGACGACACGCCGATGACGCGAGTGGTCGCATCCTGGAGGAGGAAGCTCGGTGTCGGGGCCTCACCGCCGTGACCATGGCCGTGGCCTTCATGGCCGCCGTGGTCGTGATCGCCTTCGGACCCGGCGGCGGCGTCGGTGGTCGCCGCCCCCTCCATGCGCGTCCGCAGGGCGATCCGCAGCGCGGCCCGCTCGTCCTCGTCCATCACCGTGAGGTCGAACTCGATCTCGTCGACACCTGGGGCCCCCAGCGCCACCCGATGCACCTCGTCGGCCAGCTCGTCGGAACCGGGCCACGCCGCCACGGGGAGCGCCAGTTCGATGCGCACCCGGCGCCGCCGCGCCGACACATCGCGCACCATCCCGAGGACCCCAAGGGGCAGTCCGAGCTCGGGCTCGACGATGGCATCGAGGGCTGCGACAAGCTCTGATAGATCGACTGCCATGCGATTCCTCGTCTTCCCTGGTGCCTGGACCGGGCACCGAAGCCCACGGCGAGCGCCCTGAGCGCGTCGCCCCAGCTGGCGGGCCTGAACCCTCGGTAGACTACCGACCGTGGCTACGGTCCCGATCGCAGTGGAGCAGGTGGCACCCGATGAACTGCCGCCGGTCGGCTCCGACGACGGGCAATTCGCCGCGGCCGTGGCCGCGGTCTCGGCGGCCTTCGGCGATCCGACCAGGCGGGACATCTTCCTCCACGTGCGGGCCGAGCCCGGCATCACCGCCACCGAGGTGGCCGCCACCTTCTCGCTCCATCCCAACGTGGCCCGACACCACCTGCAGCGGCTGGTCGACGGCGGCTACCTGCGGGTCGAATCGGGCCGCCGCTCCGCCTCGGTCGGGACCGGGTCCGCGACAGGGTCCGGGTCCGCCGTCGGGCGTCCGTCCAAGCAGTTTTTCTGCGTCGAAGAGGAACTGACCATCGGCGTCGTGCAACGCCGGGACGATCTCCTCATGCGCCTCTTGGCCGAGGCGATGCAGCGCCTGGGGCCCGAGGAGGCCGAGACCATGGCCGCCCATGTCGGCGAGGAATACGGTCGGTCGCTGGCCGCCCGCATGACGCCGACCGAGGGACAACGCACCATTCGGGCCGCCATGCACGTGGTGGCCGACACGTTGACCGCCCACGGGTTCGCCGCCCACGCCGAAGACCGCGGCGCCACCACGGCCGTCGTGGCCGAGCAGTGCCCCTTCGGCGACGCCAGCACCACGAATCCCGTCCTGTGCGCGGTCGACCGCGGCATGGTCAAAGGGCTGTTGTCCGGGTTGTGCGGCAAAGCGTCGGAGCACGCACTGCCGGTGATGTTGTCGTCCCGCGCCCGTGGCGACGCCGCCTGCGCCGCTTCTGCCTGAGCTTGAACCAGCGCGGCCCGTGACCCGCTCCTACCTGGATCACGCCAGCACCTCCCCACCGCGCCCCGAGGCGCTGGCCGCACTGACCGACTGGATGACCCGGCCCACCGGCGACCCGGGACGGTTGCACGAGGAGGGCCTCGGCGTGCGCGACGCCCTCGAGCAAGCCCGAGCGCGCGTGGCGGGGCTCGTCGGCGTCACGCCCCGAGAGGTGGTCTTTACGTCCGGTGGGACCGAAGCCGTCAATGCGGCCGTGTGGGGCGTGGTTGGCGGGCGTGACGGCGATGGAGCCGGCGGCCGGGCCGCGGGGCCCATCCTCTGTGCCGACGTGGAGCACTCGGCCGTGCGCGACGCGTCGGCCCGGTCGGGCCCGGTCGAGGTCATTCCCGTCGATGCGACCGCACGCCTCGATCTCGGCTGGCTCGAGGCGCGTCTGCAGACCTCCGGCGCGGCCCGCCCGGCCCTGGTGCACTGCCAGTGGGCCAACCACGAAGTGGGCACGCTGCAACCGGTGCACGAGGTGGTGCAGCTGTGCCGGGGCGCCGGCGTGCCGGTGCATGTCGACGCGGTGGCGGCCTGCGGCCACGTGCCACTCGACCTCGGGGCGCTCGGCGCCGACCTGGTCAGCCTCAGTGCCCACAAATTCGGCGGCATCCCTGGCGCGGGCGCACTGTTGGTCCGTCGGGGCTACCGGGTGCGGCCGTTTGTCGTGGGCGGTGAGCAGGAGCGGGCCCGGCGGGGCGGGCTCGAAGCCGTGCCGGCCCTCGTGGCCTTCGGCGCCGCGGCCGCCGTCCTCGGGGCCGATGACCAACGGGCCCTGCGCGACGAGATGACCGACGGGCGGCGGCACATCGGTGCCGCCATCGGGGCCGCCCTCTCGGTTGAGGGGGTCGACGTCGTGGGGGCGCCCGACGCCGAGGATCGCCTGCCCAACTTGATCTGCCTGGGGGTGCAGGGGGTGGAGGCCGAGCCGGTGCTCATCGGCCTGGATCGAGCGGGCGTGGCCGTGCACTCGGGCTCGGCGTGCTCGTCCGAGAGCATCGAGCCGTCGCCCGTCCTCGAGGCCATGGGGGTCGATGCCAACCATTCCCTGCGCGTCTCGGTCGGCTGGTCGACCACTGACGCCGACATCGGTGCCTTTGCCCGGGCCTTCGGTGATGTCGTAGCCGGGCTGCGGGCGTTACGGAGTTAGTGGCGCGTTCGCCGAGAATTTTTCCTTCACCGAGGCGCGGTGATTCGCACGTTGCTCCTCAATTCGGAGCGGTCAACCCGGAGCGGTGAGCGCGGCCGGGATCGGAAGGCCCGCCGCCGTATAGGCATCCTTTATCTTCGGCGCCGCCGCGCTCACCTGGGCCAGCGGCGGAGCATCCGCCAGGAATTTGTTGAACTGCACCACCGCCGCTTTGGGGTTGTTGTCCTCGTAGAGCAGGATCAAGCCCAGATAGAGGTGTCCGCCGTAGAAATTCGGGGCGACCCGGATCGTTTCTTCCTCCACCCGTCGCCCCAGGGTCTCCAACGAGCGCTGCTTGTCCGATGCCCCCGCGTTCCACTCCAGCCACCCGGACTGGGCCAGGGCGGTGGGGTCGGTCGGATCCTCGGAGAGCACCTTCTCGTAGAGCGTGAGCGCCTCGGCCGTCTGACCCCCGCTGTACAGCGTGGCGGCCTGGGCCAGCTGCTGCTCGATCAGTTGGGCTCGGGTCTGGGTGATCCCTCCCGAGACCGCCTGGCCGGGGAGCCGGGAGGAGATGGAATGGTCCACCAGTATCAGGACGCCGATCACGATCAGGGCACAGGACGCCAGAATGCCGACGAGTCGCCAGCGCGAAACCCGAGGCGCATCGGCCACAGGGGGCGTCGCTCCGCCGCGTGCCGCGTCCGCCGGGCGAGATGGAGTCGGAGTTGGAGGCGGAGGTGGAGGCAATGGAGCCAGCTCCCCGAGCGCGAGCTCCACGTCGGCCAGCCTGCGGCGGTCCCGGGCCACGAGGAGCGAGAAATCCGCGTCGCTGAGATCGCCGGCGTCGTGCTCGGAATGGGCATCGGCGATGGAACGGAGCAGGAAATCGCGCTGGTCGTTGAGGTACCAGCGGTCATCGCCGGCGCGGGCGCCGCCTCCGACGTCGGACACGGAGTGGTCGGTCATGCCTCTCCATCTCCCCGACCCGCACCGACCGCAACCTCACGGTCACGGAGATCGGCGAACTGGCGGGAGCGCCGCACGAAGAACACCCCGACGAAGATGATGGCGCCCGTCGCCAGGACGACGGGCAGGATCCAGATCAGGGCGAACCCCCCGGTGGCGGGCGGCACCAACAAGATGGTCTGGCCGTATTGCGCCACCAGCGTTTGATCAATCTGACCGGCGGAGCGACCTTGCTCCACCATGCGCAGGATCTCGTGCCGCACGGCCAAGGCCGTCGATTCATCCGACTGGGCCACCGAGACATCGATACACGACGGGCACCGAACACCCGCCTCGATGCGGGCGGCGCGCTGAGCCGCCGTCTGTGGCGCCCCCGAAAAGACACCGCTCCCGATCACGAGCGCCACCACGAGCACGACCAACGGCAGGGCAACGCGTACCCCGAGCGGGGCACGCCCTACCCGGTTAGCGGCCAGTGCGGGCTTCTTTCAACATGTGCAACAGGTCGGCCTCGGTGGCCGGACCGGTGGAGGGGTTGACCGTGATGCGGCCGGAAGGGTCGATGAGAAACGTGGTCGGCGGCCCGCTCACGCCGTAGTGCGCGGCGATGCTCCCGCCCGGATCACTCACCGTGGGCCAGGTGGCACCCTGGCTGATCTGGAATTGCCGGGCCGACGTCACCTGGTCGTGAAACACCACACCGACCAGGTGGGCTCCATCCGCCGTGTGCTCCTGGTTGTAGTCGAAGGTGACCAGGTCGGGCGTCTCCTGCTGGCAGGGTCCGCACCAGCTGGCGAAGAAGTTGACGAAGACGTAGTGACCTCGCAGGGCCGACAGCGAGATCGGCCGGCCCGTCCGCAGGTCGGTGCCGCTCAGGGCCGGCGCTTGGTGATCGAGCAGCGGGCTGCTCACCTGCGTCGCTTCTTGCGGGGTGCGCGTGGCCAGGACGACACCGACCAGACTCAGGATCAAGAGCACGCCCCCGGCGATCCAGCGGGTGGTGTGGCGCGTCGGGGGGCGCGTGCTCGCGGCGGGGTCCTTCATGCGTTCGGCGCTCCGGTCTGCGCCGGGACACCCCGGGCCGGCGGCGTCGCTCCGTTGCGATCCCCATCGCCATCCCCGTCGACATCCCCATCCCGATCGCCGTCCCGCGCGGGGCCCGAGCCCGAGCCCGGGACACCGTCGGCAGCGGGATCGGGACCGCCGGCGCGCACCAGGGAAGAAGCCGCCGACACCGGGTCGGTGGCCCGTCGGCGACTCCCCGGGATGAGGGCGAGCACGCCGCCCACCCCGATGAGGAGGCCTCCCGCCCACAGCCACGCCAGCAACGGCTCGATCACCACGCCGATGGCGACCGCGCCTGCGGGCAGATTTGGAATGGGTTGAACCCCCGAGACGTTGCCCTGACCGCCGACCTGGTCGAAGGTGAGGTAGACGTCGCCGAGGAACCCCGAGTCGATGGCCGGTGTTCCGACCGCCGCCAGCGCACTGCCGAACGTCGTGGTGGCCGGGGCGAACACCCCGCCGCCGTCGACTCTGACCAGGGCCTGATCTGACTTCTTCGACGGGGACGTCACGTTGCGCAGGCCTTGAAACTCGAATTGATGCCCGTCGAAGGTGACGACCGCTCCCTTGTGCAGAGCCAACTCGGCCTGGTGGCGATAGGTCGTCGCGGCGATGATGCCGATGGCCAGGACGATGACGCCGAGATGGACCACCATGCCGCCGTTGGTCCGCCCGACGAGCCCGCGCCACCACCCCACGTGGCGGGTGCGAGCCGACTGCACGGAAAGGGCCAGGGCCCGTGCCGCCGTCGCCGCGGCCGTGGCGGCCAGGCCGAAGGCGAACAGTGGGGCCAGGCCGCGCAGCCCGAAGGCGACGCAGAGCACCACGGTGAGGACGCCGACCCACACCGATATGGACAGTCGTTGCCACAGCACCGCGCCATTGATCTTGCGCCACGAGAGCACCGGGGCCACGGCCATGAGGAACAGGAGGGCCATGCCGACCGGGACCGCCAACGTGTTGAAGTACGGGGCGGCCACAT
This sequence comes from Acidimicrobiales bacterium, assembly GCA_035947875.1. Classification (GTDB taxonomy): domain Bacteria; phylum Actinomycetota; class Acidimicrobiia; order Acidimicrobiales; family RAAP-2; genus Bog-473. The sequence continues at coordinate 7,419 of DASZJQ010000058.1, read as the reverse complement.
TGACCTGTTGCTGGGTCAGGGCCTGGTAGATCAGGGGGTACACCGTTCCCAGCAGGACCACGACGGCAAAACCGACAAACAGCAGGTTGTTCAAGAGGAAGGCACCCTCGCGCCCCAACGGGGCGTCGATGCCGCCGGGAGATCGCAAGCGGTCACCCCGCCAGGCGATGAGACCGAAGCCGACCACGATCACCAAGAAGAAGAACCCGATGATGATGGGCCCGAGCGTCGATGGCGAGAAGGAGTGGACCGAGTTGATGACGCCCGAACGGGTCAGCCAGGTACCGAGGATCGTCAAGGCGAAGGTGGCCACCGAGAGCGAGAGGTTCCAGACCCGGAACAGCCCGCGGCGTTCCTGCACCAGCACCGAATGGAGGTAGGCCGTGCCACACAACCACGGGAGCAAGGCCGCGTTCTCCACCGGATCCCACCCCCAGAAGCCGCCCCACCCGAGCACCTGGTAGGACCACCAGGCCCCGAGCACGATGCCGACCGAGAGAAAGGTGAACGACACCAGGGTCCAGCGCCGGCATTCGACCTGCCACCGTTCGCCGATCCGACCGGTGGCCAGCATGCCGATGGCGAAGGCGAAGGGCACCGTGAAGCCGACGAACCCGATGTAGAGGAGCGGCGGATGGATGGCCACCAACGGGTTGTCCTGCAGGAGCGAGTTCGGGCCGAGACCCGACGTGACATCGTGGGTGGTGACGAACGGGTTGGCCGGGCCGACCATCAGCCCGAAAAAGAAGGCGGTCACCACGTACATGACCAAGGTGGCCCACCTGATCACCAGGTCAGCGCCCAGACGCCGGTAGCGCCACACGAGGATGGTGGTGAAGACGGTCAGGACGAGGCCCCACAGCAGGATCGAGCCGGCCAGGGCCGACCACAACCCGGTGATGGAATAGAGCAACGGCGTCACGCGGCTGTTGTTCTCGGCCACGAAGACCAGGCTGAAGTCGTGGGTGACCAGGGCGTGCTCCATGGCCGCGGCGGCCAGCACGGCCCCGAAGAGCATGACCGGCGCAAAGATGCGGCCGTCGCCCATCCCCACGGCGGCGCGGCCGCCGAGGGTCCCGCTGGTCAGCTTCGGTTCAGTCGATGGAGCGGCGACGGCGTGGCGATCACGCAGCAGTCCGACGGCGATGACGCCCGCCCCGATCACGCTGGCGGCAAAGGCCAGCCACACGCCGACGACTCCGAACGACGCGTCCATCGTCAGCAAGCAGTCCCGGTGTTCGCCTTCACTCGGCCCGGGTACTTGGCGGTGTAGGTGGCGGAGTGCTTCACCAGGATCTGGTTGGAGACGAACTCACTCGACGTGGCGGACGTGAAGTGCCCGACCACCACCACCGGGATGTTGACTTGAAAGAGCTGGGGCGGGCTGCCGGTGTTCTGGACCGCCACCGTGTGCGCACCCTGGCAGATGGCAAAGTCCGTTCCCAGCGCGGTGGGACGGATGGACCCGGGCACGACGTCGCCTTCGAGGCGGAACGTGGTCGTGCCGAGTGTCCCGCGGTGGGCGAAGGCTTGGTCGACGGTGTCGAAATAGTTCAACGAACTCCCGAGACCTTCGACCAGCAAGAAGGCGAAGGCGGCGGCGAGGACGGCAAAGACGATCCAGAGTCGCCTCGAACGTCGGCGACGAGGGGGCGGCAAGGCGGGGCCGCCGTGGCTGTCTGCCGGTACCGACGGTGGAGGCGGGGATCCGTCGATGGTGTCGGTCACGGCCGCACGCCGGGGACGACCCGGGCCGTGGTCCCGTCGGCGTCGGGCCGGTCCACGGCGAGCTGGTCGGCCTGGGCCACCTTGAAGGCGCGCGCCCAACGGCGGCGGCGCAGGCCCAGGGTGATGGCGTAGACGGTGAGCGTGGCCAATGCGGCGGCGTAGCCGGCGTCGACGTACCTCATGGCGCAACACTGCTCGGGGGCGGCGGCGTGGTGCCGACCCCGACCCCGACCCCGACGGTCGCTCCGGCTCCTGCTCCGGCGCCGCCTCCGACTCCGTCGGGTCCGGCCCCCTCGTCCCAGCGCTCCGCCAGCGACACTTCCAATTCCTGGTCGCCGACGTGGTCCTGCAGGACCTCGATGCGGTAGCGCATCCCCAGCAACCACACGAAGATCAACGAGAAGGCGATGAAGCCGAGCAGGAATGTCCACAGCATGGAGCCGTGGGCGTGCAGCTTGAAACCGGGGTCGAGGAACGTGCCCCCTTGATGCAGCGTGTTCCACCAGTCAACCGAGAAGTGGACGATCGGTACATCGATGGCGATCAGGATTGCCGCCACGGCGCAGCGACGAGCCCGGACGGCCGGATCGGCCGGCACCCGACGCAACGCCAGGTAGCCGATTTCGAGCAGCAGCAGCAGAGCGGTCGAGGTCAGCCGGGCATCCCAGGTCCACCACACGCCCCAGGCCGGGCGGCCCCACAGGGACCCCGTCACCAGGGTGAGCGCAGCAAACACCGCGCCCACCTCGACCGCCGACGCGGCCAGACGATCCCAGAAGAGCGAACGTGTCCGCGGCCACAGATAGAGCAGGCTGCCGACCAGCGCCACCCCGCCCGCCCAGTAGAGGGCCACGGTGGCGATCGGTGGGTGGATGTAGAGCAGCCGGGCCAAGTTGCCCTGCACGGCGTCCGGCGGGGTGATCCACAGGCCCAACCACACGGTGAAGCCCAGGGCGATCACACCGAGGAGGCCCACCACGCTGAGCCAGCGGGGGGAACGGCCGGCCGCAGCGGCAGAACGAGCAGAAGGTGAAGTCGATGGAGCAGGCGCTCGAGGAGTTGGTCGAGCGGTCCGGCCGGTGGCGGTCATGCGGCCTCCTGAAGCGGTCCGTAGAGCACGATGCCGACGACGAGGTAGATCACGGCGAAGGGGATGAGAAGGCGGAGCCACTCGGTGCCCGAGCTCGCATTGCCGTCGAGCGCCGCCTGCCAGGTCTTCGTCCCGGCCAGGAGCACCGGAGCCAACACGGGCAGGACGAGCAGGGGCAGCAGCGTGTCGCGTACATGCAGGCCGGCCGAGAGCGCGCCGTAGAGGACGCCGGCACAGGCCAAACCGACCGTGGCCACGAGCGAGGCCGTGATGGCCAGCCACACCACGTGCACCCGTACGTCGAAGAGGAACGTCACGCCGGCCCAGAGCACGATCTGGAGGACGAGCAGTTGGAGGCCGATGGCTGCGGCCTTGCCGAGGAAGATCCCGGCGGGGTCGATGCCCGAGAGGCGAAGGCCGTCCCGGGTTCCCTCGCCCGACTCGATGGCCACGCTGCGCTGAATCGAGAGCACGGTCGAGAAGAGAACGGCGATCCAGAAGATGCCCGGTGCGGCGGCCCTGAGTGGGGCGGCGTCGGGCCCGATGGCAAAAGCCAGGAGGACCAGGACCAGGACGGCGAACGGCACGACCTGCCACAGGGCGACCCGGGACCGTGCTTCGATCCGCAGGTCCTTGCCGGCCACGAGAACTGCGTCACGCCACATGCCACGCCCCCATGGTGCCTGGCGCCGCGGCGGAATCCGCCGCGGGCACCGCGGCGAGGGCGGGCCGGCGGCCTCCCGCCTCTTCGCCGGTCACCCGACCCCCGGTCATGGCCACGACGCGATCGGACAGTGGCACGGCGAGCTGGGGCTCGTGCGACGAGAGCAGCACCGACGCGCCGTTGGCGACCGCCTCGACGATGAGCTCGCCCAGGAGGGCGCGGGCGGAGGCGTCGAGGCCGGCGTGCGGCTCATCGAGCAACCAGAGCGCTGGGCGGCGGGCCACCAGCGCGGCCAGTGCCACCCGGCGTCGCTGTCCCGCCGAGAGTCGACCAGCCGCGGTGGTGCGCAGCCGGCCGACCAGGCCGAGCCGTTCGAGAGCGGTGTCGGCCGCCGTGATCGGGAGGCCCAGGGCCTTCACGGCAAAGCGCACGTTTTCCGCCGCACTGAGCTCGTCGTAGAGGGGGGCGGCGTGCCCCAAGAGCCCGACATGACGGCGAACCGCCGTGTGATCCTTGGTGAGATCGACCCCGAGCACGTGCGCCTCACCCGACGTGACCGGCAGCAGGCCGGCGCAGGCACGCAGCAGGCTGGTCTTGCCGGCACCGTTGGCCCCCACCACGACGACGACCTCACCGGTCCCGAGAGACAGATCGACACCGGCAAGGGCGGGGAAGCGGCCGGCGAGAGCGACGGCGGCGCGGAGTTGGACGACAGGGGCCATGGCCTTCGCCACCATGGTAGGGGGGGTGGGTCCGGGGGTTCCAAGCGGCGCCTGAGTGGCCCGGTTGGTGGCCCGGTCCGATGGTCCGGCTGGTGGCCCGGTCGATCGCCCGGCCGGTGAGCCAGCTGGTGGGCCGGGGAAGGCAGGGGCCTGAAGCCCGTAGGCTCCCTTGAATGCTACGAATTCAGGCCCTGGCCATCGATGCGCACGATCCGGCCGCCCTGGCCCGCTTCTGGGAAGCCGCGCTGGGGTGGCGGGTGACCGATGCCGACGACGAGGAAGTCGTGGTCGAGCCGCCCGAAGGCAGCGAGGAGGACGGGGTGGTCCCCGATCTCCTCTTCCTGGCGGTGCCCGAGAGCAAGGAGACGAAGAACCGTCTCCATCTGGACCTGCGGCCGGCAAATCAGGCGGTCGAGGTGGCCCGGCTCGAGGACCTGGGGGCGAAACAGGTGTCCATCGGCCAGGGCGACGACGTCACGTGGGTCGTCATGGCCGATCCCGAAGGCAACGAGTTCTGCGTGCTGAGGCCCCACCGACCCTGAAACACCACGGGCTCAGAACCCTGAGGCCGGCCTGCACCGTCCCGCTCCTGCAGGTGGGGCAGCCCTACTGCAGGTGGGGCAGCGCCATGATGGCGGCCAACGAATCGTCACCGTTGCCCTCGAGCTCGAGGCGGCCGAAGTCCCGCAGGGCCAACTCGTGCGCCACCAGGAGATCGGCCGTGGCTCGCTCGTCCGGATTGAGCTGGCCGATGCGGGCGTACATGGCGGCGTACTGACGGGTGATCGGCTCGAAGGAACCCATGAAGTCGGACCAGGCCACGTCGGCTAGGGCCTCGGCCAACGACTCCGCCTCGGCGATCGTCTTGGCATCGGGTTCGGTGGTGAGCCCGGCCCGCTGCAGGGGTGCCACCATCATCTCCTTGGTCCGGCGCTCCATGGTGCTGAGCACCTGCATCTTGTGCCGGTGACCCGGATCATCGAAATGCTCCGCCATGCGGGCGAAGAGAATCTCGCCCAGCACCTCCCCGTCGAAGGACTTGACCCAAAGGGTCTCGATGGCGTCGTCGGGACTGAACATCGTCTCTTCCGATGTCACGGCATTCGTCTTGGTGTCCGCCATGGCGACGACGCTATGTCAGGCCGCAGCGAAACGCACGCGCGGCCGCGGGCCAACGGGGGGGACCGGCCGCCTAGATTTCGGACCCGAGACCCATGGCCCTCGTCCTCCTCCCCCTTCCCGCACTCGACTTCGATCCGACCGAGGTGGCCGTCAGCTGGCAGGTCCTGTGCCGGCTGGGCCACGAGGTGGTCTTCGCCACACCGGAGGGACAGCCCGGACATGCCGACGACCTCATGGTCAGCGGGCGGGGCCTGGATCCATGGGGCGGCGTGCCGCTCGTGCGCCACCTGGCGCTGGTCGGGCTGGCCCTGCGCGCCAACGCCGACGGCCGGCGGGCCTACGCCGCGTTGGCGCGCCATCCTTCCTTCTTGGCCCCGCTTCGTTGGCCCGACCTCGATGCGGGGGCGTTCGACGGAATACTGCTCCCGGGAGGCCATCGAGCCCGGGGCATGCGGCAGTACCTGGAGAGCGCGGTGCTCGGGGAACTGGTGGCGGACTTCTTTCGGGCCGACAAGCCCGTGGGTGCGATCTGTCACGGCGTGCTACTGGCGGCGCGCAGTCGTGACCCGGTCAGCGGCCGCTCCGTCCTCTACGGACGGCGCACCACGGCGCTGACCTGGCAGCTGGAGCGGACGGCCTGGCACATCGGCCGGCGCACCCGTTTCTGGGATCCGACCTACTACCGCACCTACATGGAGGAGCCGGGCCAGCCCGCCGGCTTCATGTCGGTGCAGCAGGAGGTGGCCAGGGCCCTGGCCCGGCCCGAGGACTTCCTCGATGTCCCACCCGGGCCGGACCACCGGCGCCAGACCAGCGGTCGGGCCCGGGACGCCGACGGCGACAGCCGCCCGGCTTGGGTGGTGCGCGACGGGAACTACGTCTCTGCCCGTTGGCCCGGTGACGCGCACACCTTCGCCGCAACCTTCGCTGCGGTGCTCGGCGAGAACGCCTAAGGGGCCGGAGGACGCGGCCCCCTATGGGAGCGCTATCGCCCCAGACCCCCGATCCCTGCGCCGAGAAGTTTCAGGCCCAGCACGAGGAGGATCACCATCATGATGACGGCGTTGTGATCGGACATGAACTCCTTGATGGTGGCCAAGAGCGCCGCGGCCCTCGCCGGGGCGAGCAAAAAGTAGAGAACCGGCCCGGCTACGGAGAGCGATCCGATCACCACGAACACCGCCACCGCGACCGCGTTCTGTCCGCCACTCAGTCCGGCCTGAGCGATGCCGGCCGCGGCCGCCAGCGTCAAGGCGAGATTCTTCGGATTCACGCCCGAAAGGAGGACTCCCAGTCCGGCCGACTTGCCCGCTCCGAAGCCATCGATGGAGGCCATCCACTGGGGCATCGTCGCCTCCTCTCCTCTTTTCGGTCGCCCCCGCCACTGCCGTGCCGCCATGGCCACGAAGAGGACGCCGAGGAGGACGTCAAGCCAGTTGACCCCGGTGGCGGTGTCACTGTTGGGGTTGCTCGCTCCCCCGGCCACGCTCAGGACGATCACGCTCACGGCCACCAAGCCGGCCACCCACCCGAGGGCGAACACCGTCCCGTTCGATCTGGCCCTCGGGGTCCCGAGCATGAGGATGACCGCGATGATGGGCACGGGACTGAGTGCGACACCGATAGCTGACGGCAGAAGGCTGCCGATGGCCTGGCTCAGCATGATGGAGTCCGTCTTCGCTGTGGTTCGGCGCGCCGGCAGGGGAAACGGTGCGTCCCGAGAGCCGAAGGGGAAGTGCGGGCCTTCATTGGCCGAGAGTATGGCCGCGAACCGCCGGTAGCCGAGGGACGCCGGCACCTCCCTTGTTGTTCCGGTGCGTCAGTCGTCGTTCCGCCGGTGTGAGCGTCCATCCCATGTCGCTCAGAGGAACGGTGGCCGATCCGTTACCGAGGGGTACCCTCAGGCCGCGTTGTCGAGGCGGAGGGGTTGCCCTACCATGCCCCTCCCATGACCGTTGTGCGTCAGGCCGTCTCCAAGGTTCCGCAGATCACGATCTTCTTCTGGGTCACCAAATTATTGACAACGGCTATGGGCGAGGCGACGTCGGACTATCTGGTCCGGGTGCTCAACCCCGTCCTCGCGGTGGGCCTGG
>DASZJQ010000057.1:0-4466 GCA_035947875.1 Acidimicrobiales bacterium | reverse complement strand
CGGCCAGGGCACGGACCACCGGCGGCACTTCATGGTCGTAGGCACCCCCACCGGCGAAGCAGACCAGCTGGTCGGTGCGGGCCGGATTGGCCCGACCCAATGACTCCATGCGGGCCAGCACATCGGGTTCGGGCGAACCGTCGGCCATGGCCAAGCCGCGACCCAGGCGCAACGCGGCCGGGACGCTGGCAAAGAGCTCATCGAGCGACGACACGCCCAAAAAGGCCAACATCTGCGCCAACTCGTCCTCGGTGTGGGGCATGTAGTCGGGCAACTATTCCTCCATCCTCGGCGGCCACAACGGCGGTCGCACCAAGTTGGCCGGCAGTTCCCGTCCCCTTTGCATCACGGTCACCGCGTCGCCGTCGAGCAGCTGGGCATCGGCCTCCACCAGGGCCAGCCCGATCCCGCGTTCCCGCATGGGTGAGTAATTGCCGCTCGTCAACGTGCCCACGACGTGGCCACCGACCTCGACGTCAGCCCCGTCGCGCAACGGTTGGCGACCCTCGGCCACCAGACCGCGCAAGCGCCGAGATGGTCCGGTGGCGCGCTCCTCTTCCAGCGCGGCCCGGCCGATGAAGTCGCCCTTGTCCCAACCCACGACCCAGCCCAGGCCCGCTTGGAGGGGGGTGATGCCCGGGCCGAGCTCGTGGCCGTGCAGCGGCAGTCCCGCCTCCAGACGCAGGGTGTCGCGTGCCCCCAGTCCGGCCGGCGTCACACCCGTCGCCAGGGTGGCGGCCCAGAAGTCGCTCGCCGCCTCGGCCGGGATGGCACACTCCACGCCGTCTTCACCCGTGTAGCCGGTGCCCGCCACCAGGCACGTCACACCGTGCCACTCGAAGGGCATGACGTGAAATCGGGGCACTGTGGCCGCCGCTTCGGACACCGACGACAAGCGAGCGCGCGCGTCGGGCCCCTGCACGGCGATGATGGCCCGCGTACTCGTCGTGTCGTCACCGCCGATGGCCGCGACCACCCGGCTGGTGTTCGACGCGTTGGGCATGACGTCGAATCGCTCCTCTTCGAGCCACCACACAATGATGTCGTCGGCCACCGAACCGGTCTCGTCCAGCAGGTGGGTGTACTGCGCCCGGCCGGCCGAGATGCGCCGCAGGTCATTGCTGAGCGATTGCTGCAGGTGATCAAATGCCGCCGGACCCTCGACGCGCACGGTGCCCAGATGGCTGACATCGAAGGCCACGGCGTCCTGCCGGCAGGCTCGATGCTCGGCCACGGTCCCCCACGGGTAGGACAACGGCATCTCCCATCCCCCGAAGGGAACCATCTTGGCGCCCAACGCCACGTGGGCCTCGTGCAGCGGTGACACCCGGACCGCCCGCGCCACGTCGTCCTGGTGCTCGGTGGTGGCCACCGGTCCAGATTAGGCGGCGGACGAGAGGGCCAAATCCAGACCGTGGGCCGTCAGCAGGGCCAGGAAGTCACGTTGATACACCACGGCCACCGGGACCTCGGGATAGAGCTCGCGCATGCGCCGCACCTTGCCGTTCTTGCGGGTGACCAACCGTTGATCGGCCGTGGTCAGTTCGATGAAGAGACCCCGGTCGGGCAACCAGAAGTCGGGCCGGAAGCCGCCCACCGGCGACCCCTGCTCGTCCCAACGCAAGGCGAACTCCACGGGCTCGTATTCCCAACGCTCCTCGTAGAGGTCGAGGATGGCGGCGAACACACGCTCCGAAGGATGGGCGAATCGAATTTGGCCCGCCGGCCCGCCGGCCGGATGATGGGAGCGCCGCGTGGGCGTGCCCGGACGAGCCTTGGGGCTCACTCGCCAGAGGCCCGGGGCACCGACTTCTGATGAGGACGTTCGCCAGAAGGTCGGGACTGCGCCGAGGGCTGCAGGCGCACGATGTCCGCTTCCAATTCGTCGACCACTCCGGCCAGCGGCACGATGTTGAACACACCCTGCCCGCCCGCCATGAGGTCGACCACCTCGCCGTTGGACCGGGCCAGCACGGAGCGGGTTCCGTTGAGCACCAGGTTCGATGCGGCGACATCGATGCCCAGGTCACCCCGGAGGCATTCGACGGCCTGGCGGGCCGCTTGCAGCGAGATCCCGGCGTCGAGCAGCTGCTTGATCACCTTGAGTTCGAGGACGTCGGCGTACGAGTAGACGCGTCGGGAGCCGCTCCCCTTCGCCGCGCTCACCGACGGTTGGAGCAAGCCGGTGCGGGCCCAGTAGTCCAGCTGGCGGTAGGTGATGCCGACCAGCGAACAGACCTGTGGACCGTAAAATCCCCCGACATCAGGCGTGGACACCTCAGCCATCGCACCTCCCGTGCTCTGTGCTCTCCGGCCGCTCATGTTAGCCGAGGCGGACGACACCCACGTAGTTACCGAGACGTTATTCAGGCGTTGACGGGAGATTTTCTTCCAGCGGCCAGGCCACGACGGCCCCCAGCACCTTGAGGCCGACCCGGCTGCCCGGCGTCCACGGTTGGCCGCCGGTGATTCGGACCACAAGTTCGGGCAACCCGACCCCGGCGCTGGGCTGGACACGGACCACCGCGTCATGGCCGAAGTACTCGTAGCTGCGCACCACGCCGGGCACGCCATCGGCCTCATCGGCACTGAGCACGACCTGCTCGGGGCGCACCATGACCCGGGCCGTCGAGCTGGCCGACGTCCCGTTGGCCCGGCCTCCCCATGACGCCAGTTCCAACGGGCCCAGGGCCGTCGTGACCAGCTGACCGCGGACCGTTCCCTCGAGCAGGTTGGCCTCACCGAGAAACTGGGCCAACCCAGCGTCACGGGGCAGTCCGTAGAGCGCAGAGGGGGTGTCGATCTGACCGATGACCCCGTCGCGCAGCACGGCCACCTGGTCGGCCATCGAGAGGGCCTCGTCCTGATCGTGTGTGACCAGGACCGCGGTCGTCCTGGCCAACCGCAGCACGTCGTGGACGTCGGCCCGGACGGAGGCCCGCAGCGAGGCGTCGAGCGAGGAGAAGGGCTCGTCGAGCAGGACGATCTCGGGATCGGTAGCCAGGGCCCGGGCCAGGGCCACCCGCTGCTGCTGCCCTCCGGAGAGCTGGTGCGGGTAGCGACGGGCCAGACCGGTCAGGCCGACCAGTTCCAACAGGTCGTTGACGCGGTCGCCTTTGCGCCGGTCCCGACCGAGGCCGAAGGCCACGTTGCGTCCGACGCTCAAGTGCGGGAAGAGGGCTCCCTCCTGGGGGACGTAGCCGATGCGCCGCCGCTCCGTGGGCACCCACTCGTCACTGGCGTCGTCGACGATCTGAGAACCCAGTCGAACCTGACCTTCATCGGGTCGCTCGAAGCCGGCGATGATGCGCAGGAGCGTGGTCTTCCCGCTCCCGGAGGGCCCGAGAATGGCCGTGAGGGAACCGTCGGGCACCACCAGGTCGATGCCGCGCAACACCGGGTGGGGGCCGAACGACTTGCACACACCGGCGATGGCGAGGCCTTTCATGCGTTCACCATTGTCCCCATTGTGCTCGGCACCGGGATGCCGGCCCGCCCGGCGGGCTGGGTTGTGGCGTCACGGGACGGCAGGCGGTCGAACCATCGGCCGAGCACGACGCTCGGGACTGCGGCGATCAGCACCATCAAGCCGGCATAGGGCGCCGCTTGGCTGTAGGAGAGATTGGTCTGGAAGGCCCAGAACTGGGTGGCCAGCGTCTGGGCGTTGGTCGGGATGAGCACCAGGGTGGCGGTGAGCTCGGTGGCCGCCTCGAGAAAGACCAAACAGAACGCCGCCACGAGGCCCGGGCCGATGAGCGGGAGGGTGACGCGCCGGAAGACCGTGCGCCGGGGCACGCCCAGGGAGGACCCCACCTCCTCCAGCCCCACCGGCGAGCGCGCCACCGAGGCGCGCACGGCCACGACGGCCATGGGAAAGAACATCACGGCGTAGGCCAGTACCAGTAAGAGGGGTGTCTGGTAGAGGTGTCCAGCCAGGTAGTGCTCGGTGAAGAAGGTGAAGCTCAACGCAATCACCAAGCCGGGCACACACAACACCAGCATGTTGGCGCGCTCGAGGAACCGCACCTCTCGCCGGGGGAAGCGGACGGACAACAGGGCGATCGGTAACGCGGCGACCGTGGCGATGACACCGGCCGCCCCGGCATAGAGGAACGTGTGCCCGGCGGCGCTCGCCAAGGAGGCCGCCGGCAGGGTCGAGTTTCCGCCTTTGACCAAGAGGTAGATGATGGCCCCCACCGGAACGCCCAGGGCCAGGATCACCAGGGCGCCGATGCCACCCAGGGCGGCCGGGCGTGATCGGCCCAGCATCTGGGGTCGCATCTGCCGGGCGGCTCCGGCCCCCAGGCGCGACGCCCGGCCCCGACCCCGGGCCGAGTTCTCGGCCAGCAACAGGAAGGCGCCCAGCACGACCAGGATCAACGACAGGGCGCAGGCGCCCGGCTGGTTGAAGCCCACCGTGAACTCGGTGTAGATCTCGGTCGTCAACGTCCGAAAACCGAGGATCT
>DASZJQ010000056.1:0-9207 GCA_035947875.1 Acidimicrobiales bacterium | reverse complement strand
ACGACCGCAACGGTTGGCACGACCACCCCAACCACAGCCGTCACAACTCCGACGAATCCGACTGCACCCTTAGCGCTTGCCGTCACTGGGGTCAGCCTGACCCCTTTGCTCGTCGTGGGCAGTGCGCTTGTCCTGAGCGGGACATTTTTGCCGACCATAGTTTCGGCACGCAGGCGCCAGACCGCCGTCTGACGCTTCATCGCGAGGATGCCTCCCTGAGATCGAAAGGCCCGGGCAGGCATCGCACCTACGTAGTCACCTTGAACTCCGGGGCGTGGTGCTCCACGAACCCGAAAATGCCAACTCACACGCCAGAGCAACCTGGCTCCCATTCCGGGTGGCTCACCGGCTCGAGGTGGACGGTGTCGGTAGGCGAGGCGGACGCCACCCACGCGTTGGCCTCGACCGCCGCCAGCTTCGACAGGGCGTCCGCCTCGCGCTCCTCCGGCGACCGGGTGCCATTCCCTCAGCAGGGCACCGTCCCCATCGGGGCTCCCGGGTCCCGTCCGGGTCCAAGGCGTTCTTATGGCGAATAAATCAGGACGACCGGGGGAGGTTCGGCCGAGTTCAGCCCCCGCCGGGACCAGACGCAGATCCCGGCGCTGACGTCAGCTTCTCTCCCCAACTGTCCGGGTCCTCGGGACAACACCACGTATCGCTCGGTGTGCTGGATGGTTCGGGGGCGGTCGCTGTGCCGAAGGTGCGGAGGACGACGACGATGGCTGCGACCACGAAGGTGGCCGAAAGGACAGAGACATAAACACTGGCATCTACGGTGCCCGTCGCCTGGGAGATGAGGCCGGTGAGGACAGCAGGCAGACCTAGACCGAGGTAGGCAGCAACGAAGAAGGTGGAGACGGTGGCGGCCCGGTTCCGTGGCTCGGCCAGTCGGTTGATCTCGCTGAGACCACCGCGGAAGATGAGTCCTACGGCGATGCCACCGACAACGGTACCGACGAGGAACAGCCAGAGCGCTTTGGCGAATAATGCCGATTCCAGCGCGGCCAGACAGACGAGTAACAGGGGCAGTCCGAGCCCCAGGCTGCGACGAGCTGGCAGCCCCGCGGAGACGGCCTGGCTGATCGCCGCGACCGTGAAGATCAGGAAGGCTGCTCCCCCAATCAGCGCCAAGTTGTGCACACCGAGAATCCCGTTCAGGAAGGTGGGCACCAGACTGGAGAAGGAGCCGAGGACACTGAACGCGGCGAATACGCCTAAACACGCACCGATGGTGACGGCTCGCATGCGGGTCGGAACGCCCAGACGGGGTCGAAAACTGATCACGCGGTCGGGATTTTGGACCGTCTCAGGAATGACCAGAACCGCGGCGAGCGCCAAGGCGCAGACGCCCAGGTAAGACCAGAACACGCTCTTCGTGGGCATGGCCACGTACTCGGCGAAGATCCCGGCGATGAGCGGACCGAGGCCGAGGCCCTCCATGTTGCTGCCCGAAGCAACAACCGCGGCGGCCCGCTGGTCACCACGGGGCTGGAGCTCGGCCAGCGCAGCCGCGGCTGTCCCGGTGATGAATCCCGCCGCCAAGCCACTCGCGATACGCGCCGCGACCAGCAGCCCGATGTCGGAAGCTCCGAGGAACAGCCCCGAGCTCACCGCCGCACAGACCACCGCTATGGCCATCACGCTCCTGCGGCCAATGTGGTCGCTGAGGTCGCCGAGAGCCACCAACGCGAACAGCGTGCCGATGACATAGGCAGCGAAGACCACGGTCACCCCGAGCGGGCCGAAGCCCATCTGCCTCTCATACAGCACATACAGCGGAACAGGCAACGTTCCGCCCATCATCAAGGCGACCAGCACCCCAGCCGTCAGGATGTAGCCGCGGCGCTTTCGGAAGATCGGGATAGCGGTACTGGTCGACCCGGTGGTGGCGCTCATGGGCTACTCCCAAGAAGGCATGTCGTTGTTCGCTGCTCTCAGTTCCCGAGCGAAAAGCATAATGTCGGGGGTCGTCCCGTGGTGGGGCAATAGCGCCGCCAAAGGATGGTCAGCGGGCGGCGGTTGAGGAAACCGCACGTCCCTGGCATGGCCGGCCAGCACCCCGCTTGCAGGCAACTATCGCGAGCGCTGGCCTGACCAGGCGACCGCACGCCCTGAGATCCGGAGCGTCGAATTCCCGCACTGCCCCGGGCCCAGGTGCTGTCGGATGTCCAGACAGGCCTCTGTTGCGATGGGTTTCGTCGGTTGGACCACTTGAGTTCTGTCGACACCCTTAGGTGGGCGAGGGGGGACTTGAACCCCCACATCCTTTCGGACACAGGAACCTGAATCCTGCGCGTCTGCCTATTCCGCCACTCGCCCGAGCGACCGGCCAAGAGTAGTCCCTGGTTACGGGGGACCGGTCCGGCTTGGTGACCAGGTCAGACCGGTGGGGGACCACTGAAGGTGGTAACGGGCCAGTAGTCTGAGGCAGACCATGGGACTCCAGAAGTTCGAGGGGCGCCTTGAGCGTCTGGTGGAGGGCACGTTGGCCAAGCCGTTCAAAAGCAACCTCCAGCCCGTCGAAATCGGGCGGAGGCTGACCCGCGAGATGGACCTGCATCGTCGGGTGGGCGTGCGGGGCCTGATCGCGCCCAATTTCTTCACCGTGACTCTGGCGCCGGCCGACGTCGACCGATTCGCCAATTTCATCGATGCCCTCTCCCGAGAGCTTTCCGATGCGGCTCGGGAGCACGCTCGGGTGGAGGCTTATTCATTCGTGGGGCCGGTGGAGGTCGAGATCTACGAAGGGTCCGCCTTGAAAGCCGGCCGGTTCACCGTGGCGGCCGAAGTACGCCAGAGCGAAGACGGTGGGACCCTGGCCGAGCTCATCCTCCCCGACGGGCGTCGGGTAGCTGTGGGATCCGAACCTCTGGTGATCGGCCGGCTACCTGAGTGTGGCGTTGTCTTGCAAGACGCCAATGTGAGCCGTCGCCACGCCGAGTTACGTCGGAACGGCGAGGCCGTCGTCGTCACGGACCTGGGCTCGACCAACGGCACTCGGGTGAACGGCGCTCCGGTCCGGGAGCAGGTCCTCTCCAGTGGGGATGAGGTCAGTGTGGGGTCGACGAGGCTCGTCTTTGAGATGACGTGAGGGATTCGGCCGCCATGGCGACCTTCTTCGCCACCCAAAATCTCAACGCCGTCCTCCGGCTCATGCAATGGGGGGTGATCGCTCTCATCTTTCTCTTCTTCTTGCGGGTCATCCGGGCCGTTTGGGTTGAGGTGAGCCCGGCCACGGTCCGCAAGTCGCGCTCGGAGCGTCGCCAGGACAAGCGCCAGGACAAGGTCGCCGCACGGCCAGCTCGGACGGCAACGAAGTCGAAACGCAAACAGTTGTATTTGCGCATCATCGAGCCCCCTCAGCATGAGGGACAAACCTTTGACCTCGATGACGAGCTCACCATCGGGCGATCTCCGGGTTGTGGTGTCCCCACGCCCGACGACATCTACACGTCCACTCTCCACGCTCGGCTCTTTCGTAAGAACGACCAGCTGTGGATTGAGGACCTCGGATCGACCAACGGCACCTATGTGAACTCTGAGAAGATCTCGCAGGCCCAGCGCCTGGGCAAGGGTGATGTGCTGCAGGTGGGGTCAACCGTGTACGAGGTGGCCAAGTGACGGTCCTTCGCTCCGGTTCGGCCACCGACGTCGGGCGGGTTCGAAAGGTCAACCAGGACCTACCGCTCGAGGCAGCCGACCTCTTTGCCGTCGCCGACGGCATGGGAGGTCACGTGGGTGGCGAAGTCGCCGCTCGGGTCGCCATTGATGCCCTCCTCAGCACCTTCACCCGCGAGCCGACGACCGAGGGCCTTCTGAGCGCGTTTTCTGAGGCGAATCGGTCCGTCTGGCAGGAAAGTCAGGACCAGAGCGAGTTGCACGGGATGGGGACCACGCTCACCGCCATGGCGCTGGTGGGCGGTGCCGATGGCCGCGACATGATCGCTCTAGCCAACGTCGGGGACTCCAGGGCCTACGTATTCTCGGAAGGGAGGATCACGCAGGTCACCGCAGACCACAGCCTGGCCGAGGAACGCATGCGCCAAGGCGAGATGACCGAAGAAGAAGCCGCGGTCCACCCCCAACGACACATTCTCACCCGCGCCCTCGGGGTTTCTCCCGACGTAGAGGCGGACATGTGGGAGTTGCAACTCCGAGCGGGTGACCGGATCGTGCTGTGTAGCGACGGACTTTCCAATGAACTGAGCCTCGAGGAGCTGGGCCAGATACTGGCGGCGGAGCCTGATCCCGGTGACGCGGCACGCCGGCTGGTCGAAGCGGCCAATGCGCGTGGTGGCTCCGACAACATCACCGTTGTGGTGGTCGATGTGTTGGTTGGGGAAGAAGGGGGAGGCGCGGAATCGGTCGTCAAGCCCATCGGCCGGCGCGCCGGTCCTCCCCTCATCGTGGCTCCGCTCGCTGTCCCGATCGACGGGACGCCGGCGGAAGGTACCCCGGCGCAGCCGGCCGAGGCGCCGCCGGAAGAGGATTCGGCGACCGAAGCAGACTCGACACCGTCGGCTACCGCGGCAACCGCGGCTACCGCGGCAACAACCGCGGCAGCCGCGGCCACCGCGACAACCGAGGCATCTCAGGCGTGGGACGACACAACGACCGGAGTGGTGCCAGCGGTGCCACGGACTGCAGCGGAAACCCGAACGGACACCCTCGCCCCGGGGGCCCAGTTGGGATTTGGTGGTGATTCGTCCCGCTTGACCAGCGGCGACCAGGGTCCCCAAAGTGGCGAGCATTTCCTGGGCAATACCCAAACCGCGCCCATTGCCCGCTCGAGTGTTCGCGCCGACGCGCCGCCCGCACCCGCCCCGATCCCGAGGAACGAGAGCCGGGGCGCCCGCCGGCGGCGTCTGGGCATTCCTCGGCGGATCACCGTGCGCGTCGTCCTGTTCGCTCTCCTGCTGGCGGCGATCCCGGTGGGGGCGTTTTTCGCCGTCCGCTGGTACGCCTATGACAACTGGTACCCCTCAGTGCACGGCAGCACCATCGTCGTCGAGCAGGGACGTTCAGGCGGCGTCCTGTGGTTCAACCCCAAAGTGGTGAACAACACCGGCGTCTCGACGTCCGAAGTCCTCCCCCTGGCCCTGGCCCACATTCACGCCGGCGTCCAGGAGCCCTCCCTCGACGCGGCCAAGAGGTACGTGGCCAACGCCCACCAGGCCTGGCTGTTCCAGCAGTCGGGCAAGACGCCGTCAGGCGGCAACGGTTCGGGTATCGGCCCCAGTGGTTCTCTCCCCACCACCACGGTTCCGCCGGCGGGGGCCGGCACGCCCGCGACGGCTCCCGGCGCTACGACCACGACGACGCTCACAGTGACGCCATGAGAGGTGAGTCGTAGTGGGGCGCCGTATTCGTTGGCTCGGCATCGTAATGCTGCTCTGCTTCGGCCTGGTCGTCGTCCAGCTGGTCAATATCCAGTTCGTCAAAGCGAAATCCCTGGCCGACAGCCCCTACAACCCCCGTGTGTCGAAGAACGTCCTGGACAACCAGCGCGGCACCATCTACGCGGCGGACGGAACCGTGCTGGCCCAGTCGGTCAAATCCACGTCGACCTCGCCAGACTCGCCCCACTACATGCGCGTCTATCCCCAGGGGCCCCTCTTCGCTGGGATCACCGGCTTCAACGACATTTTCTACGGGTCCCCGTCCGGCATTGAGTACCAGTACAACCAGTACCTCCAGACGCATGCACAGGCGCCGCAGAATTTCAGCCAGCTCCTCTTCAACAAGCCGCCCTCCGAGCCGGACGACGTCACCCTGACCGTTGATCCGGTACTCCAACAGGCGGCGTGGAACGCTCTGCAGGCAATTCCGGGCCCGAACAAGGACGGTGCCGTCGTTGTGCTCAACCCCACAACGGGTGCCGTGTTGGCCATGGCCTCCAACCCGACGTTCGACCCCAATCTCCTGGCCAACCCGAGCGTCTCCGCCGAGCAGGCCGCGCACTTCGAAGATTCCCTCCCCGACTCCGAGAGATTTTTCCCGCTGGTGCCCATGGCCACCCAGGAACGGTTCCCACCGGGTTCGAGCTTCAAGGTCGTGACGAGCACGGCGGCCTACAACCTCAAGCCGAGCCTGGATAATTACAGTGTTCCGTCTTTGCCCTATCCCCTGACCTTCAGCGACTCCAATCAGACCCTGAGTGACGACAGCGGCTTCCCATGCGGCGGCACCATGGCCGAGATGCTCCCCCCGTCGTGCGACCCGGGCTACGGCAGGTTGGGTGAGTTGCTCGGCGTCCCGGTCCTGACCCAGCAGGCGCAGCTCTTCGGCTACGCCATCTACGGAACGAAGAACCAGTTCGTGCCCAACATCGATATCCCCAACGTCATCCCGTCAACCTTCTCCAACCTCGCGCCCAACAGCCAGGCGCTCTTGGCCTACAGCGCCATCGGCCAGGACAACGTGAGCGCCACCGCCCTGCAGAACGCGCTGGTGGCGTCGGGCATCGCCAACGGGGGTGTGATCATGACGCCCCACCTGATGCAGCAGATTCGCGACTCCCAGGGCAATGTGGTGACCACCTACCAGCCCACGCCCATGTTGACGGCCGCGACCCAGCAGGCCGCGGCGTCGGTGAATACCCTGATGCAGTCCGTGGTGACCACCCCCGGTGCGACGGCATCGGGTATCGGGTTCCCGCCGCAATGGCAGATGGCGGTCAAGACGGGCACCGCGCAGGTACAGGCCCCCAACCAACCGGAGCAGACCGACGACTGGCTGATCGGCTTCGACAATGCCAAGGGCGCGCCGAATATCGCCATCGCCGTCATCGTGCCCTACCAAGCAGTCTCGGCCACGGGGGCGGCGGTGTCCGGACCGATCATGAAATCAGTCGTCCAGGCATACATGAATCAGACTGGAGCTGCCGGATGACGCCGCCAGGTGTACCCAGTTTTGCGGGCAGCGCAGCGTAGGCTCTGGTCGGCATGGAACCGGTAGAACCGCGCGTATTTTCGAATCGCTATGAGCTGACGCACCTCATCGCCCGCGGGGGAATGGCGCAGGTGTACCGCGCCCGCGATCGCGAACTGGACCGTCCGGTCGCGCTCAAGGTGCTGTTCCCCGAGCTCTCGGTGGACCGGGCCTTCGTCGAACGCTTCCGGCGGGAGGCGCAAGCCGCTGCCAACCTCTCCCACCCCAACATCGTGCCGGTCTACGACTGGGGTGAGGACAACGGCGCCTACTTCATCGTCATGGAATTCATCGACGGGCGGGCTCTCTCTGCCGTTCTGCGCGAATCGGGGTCCCTGCCGGCCCATGACGTGGCCAACGTCGGAGCCAATGTGGCCGCCGCGCTTTCGTTCGCCCATCGTCACGGCGTCGTCCACCGCGACGTGAAGCCGGGCAACGTGCTGATCATGGCCGATGGCGGGGTCAAGGTCACCGACTTCGGCATCGCCCGGGCCATGAACACCGAGGAGAGCCTCACCCAGACCGGCGCGGTGATGGGGACGGCGGCGTACTTCTCTCCCGAGCAGGCCGAGGGTCACGGTGTGGACGCCCGCAGTGACATCTACTCGCTGGGTGTCGTCCTCTACGAGATGTCCACCGGGAAGCCGCCCTTCACCGGCGACTCACCGGTCTCGGTCGCCTCGAAGCACGTGCGGGATCTCCCCGTGCTCCCTCGAGTTGTCAACCCGGCCATCCCGGTCGAGCTCGAGGCGGTGATCATGAAGGCGATGGCCAAGTCGCCCGACGACCGCTACGCCACCGCCGACGAGTTCCGCGACGATCTCCTCCGGTTTAATCAAGGCAATCCGGTGGTAGCCGGAGATCCGGCCCTCACCAACGTGATGGCCGCGGTGGGCGCCACCGGCGTGATGGCGGCGGGGCTCACCCAGACCGTGCCGGTGAGCGCGGCTCCGGGTGGACCCAGCCCGTCCGAGCTCGAGCGGAAGAAGCGGACGCGCAATCTGGTGATCCTCCTGGTCACGCTGCTGGTCGTCCTGGCCGTGATCGCCTTCTTCCTCCTGCGGTCGCTCGGGTACATCGGCGGAACCCAGCAGGTGGATGTGCCCAACGTGGTCGGCCAGACGCAGGCGGTGGCGACGTCGGTCCTCCAGAGGGACGGTCTGGTTGTCGGCCCCGTCACCACCCAGATCAACTCGCAGGCGGCGGGCATCGTGCTGTCCACCAATCCGGCGTCCGGCAACAAGGCCAACAAGAACAGCCGGGTCAGCCTGGTCGTCAGTGCCGGCCCCGCCGTGACCGTGCCCAATGTCGTCGGGAAGCAGCTGGCGGCCGCGAGTCAAGAGCTCCAGGCGGACAAGTTGCGTTCCAACGTGGTGAAGTACGTGTCGAGCAACAAGCCCACGGGAACCGTGCTCACGCAGTCCCCGGTGGCGCCTCAGATGGTGAAATCGGGCACCGTGGTCAACCTGACGGTGTCGGGGACGCAGTCAACCACCCAGGTCCCCAACGTCATCGGGATCTCGCCGGCCGCGGCGGGGAGTCTGCTGACATCGAACAACCTCACCGTGGGCAACCAGACCTCCGTGTGCTCGGGCAACGCCGGCAGCGGACTGGTGGCGGGCCAGAGCCCGGCCGCCGGCACGCAGGTGCAGCCGAACACACCGGTGAACCTGCAGGTGTCGACCGGACCGTGCACCGCCGTGGTCCCCAGCGTCGTCGGTGACACCCAGGCTCAGGCCACAGCCGCCATCGGGGGGGTGTCCGGTCTGTCGGCCGCGCCGACCCCGGTTGACTGCACCGCCAGCGGCGGGACCCCCGGCACCGTCCAGAGTCAGACTCCGACGGGCGGCGCGACGGTCAACACGCCGGCCACCGTCACGATCAACGTGTGCTCGCAGCCCACGACCACGACCACGACCACGACGCCGACGACGACAACAGCGCCACCAGCACCGCACATCGGCAACGGCAACGGCAACGGCAACGGGCCCTAAGGACTCAGGAAGCGGCGGCCACCCCGGTCAGCTGCTGCAGGAAGTTCGCCAGCAGGGCGGGCCCCGAGACGGTGAGCACCGATTCGGGGTGGAACTGGACGCCTTCGACGGGGAGTTCGCGGTGGCGCAGGCCCATGATCACGCCGTCGGTGGCGGTGGCCGTCACCACGAGTGCGTCGGGCACCGAGTCGGGGTCGACCACGAGGGAGTGGTAGCGGGTGGCCACGAAGGGATTGGGCAGGCCAGCGAAGATGCCCCGGCCGTCGTGGTGGATCTCCGACGT
>DASZJQ010000055.1:0-40936 GCA_035947875.1 Acidimicrobiales bacterium | reverse complement strand
GCTCGGTCACGAGAACGAGACCGAAGAACCCGAGGTGATCGATGTCGAAAAGCTCGGCGAATTGGCGGCCCTGCAGGGAGTGGTGAAGTTTCCCGTGCGCATCAAGTGCGCCACCCTCAGCTGGAACGCCCTGGCCCAGGGTCTCGACGAAGTGGCGGCCGAAGCTTCCTAGCGTCGTCGCTCAGCAGGGTCGCGGGTCGAAGGACGGAATGGACCCCGGCGTCGTGGCCTGACTCGGGGTCGTGGTCGCCGATCCGGTCGATGCCGGAGCCGTCGTGGCCGCGGCGCCGGCGCTGCCCGTGGCCCCGGCCGAGGCCGCCGCGGTCGCCGGATTGCCGTACTGGTCGAGCGGTGGGGTGGTGGGTGCGTTGGGAGTGCCGCCGAGGAATTGCGTGATCATCTGGGTGGCGGCGGGTTCCTGCGTCACCTGCACATCTTCGCTGTAGGGGGAGTAGTACGCACCCGCCGTCGGCAGGACGTAGGACACCAGGGACGAACCGGAAAAGGCGTGATAGCGCTGCGCCAGGGACAGCAGCGCCGTCGCACCCAATTTGTTGTCGAGCGTCACATCATGGGTCAGCGAAGCGATGAACGAAGCCGCCGTAATGGGGTTGTAGGTCGATTTGGCCTTGTTCACCACGGCCTCGATCATCAGGTTCTGTCGCTCGATCCGGCCGATGTCCCCGGACCCGTCGCTATGCCACTCCCCATTTTTGTAGTACTCGAAGTCGCGCGAGCGCGAGAGGGCGAGCGCCTCGGAACCGGACAAGACCTGGCATCCGGTGGTGGTGATATCGAGTCCGCTGCAGTTGGTGTACGAGCCTCCCGGACCGCACGCGCCGTAGTCGCGGACCGGATAGGGCACGTCCATCGACACCCCGCCGAGAGCGTTGACCGCGTCCATCAGTCCGAAGAAGTTGACCACGATCCAGTGGCTGATCGGGATGCCGAAGGTGTTCTGAATGGTCTGGACCAACCCGTTGGCCCCGGTGCCGCTCGGCTCCTTGTCGTTCGGCCCGGCGGCGAACGCGGCGTTCAATTTGTTCGGGTTCGACACGCCCGAGGACGCCGGCACGCCCGAGAGGGTCACCAGGGTGTCACGGGGCAGGGACAGGACGCTGGCCGTGCCGGCCTTGGGGTCGACGTGGATGACCTTGATGGTGTCGCTGCGCTGACCGCCGGCGTTCACGGCGTTCCCGAATTGCTGGGCCTGAGCGGCCGTCTCGCCCGACCGCGTGTCCGAGCCGATCACCAGCACGTTGTAGGGGGCCCCGTCGGCCACCGCGACACACGACGCGCAGGCCGCCGTCTGGATCCGGCTGAATTCGTAGCGGAAATAGCCGTAGCCGGCCGCCGCCAGCAGCACGATCAGGGCGAGCAACCCGAGCAGCACCCGCACGGCCAGTCGACCCTTCGAGCGGGGCCGCTTCTTCTTCTGGCCGCCGCGGCTCTTGGACGCGTCGATTTTGGCCCCGAGTGACTGCAGACCCGCTTCGTTGGCCACGGCGTCGGACCTGGCTCCGCCCCGCATCTGTTGACCGAGGGACTCCAGGCCGCTCGCGTTGGCGCCCCGGTCCTGGGCACTTCGAGAGGAGCGGCTGGACCTGTCGTCGGGCGGACGACCGTTCGCCATGGGCGCCTACGGTACCAAGCCCAGCCTGGGCAACAGCGGCACCCCAGGCCTACGTGGCGTAGCCCGCGTAGCCGGTCTGCTCCAGTTCCAGGGCCAGTTCGGCGTCCCCACTGGCGACAATGCGGCCGTCGACCATGACGTGCACCACATCGGCCTCCAGTTCGACCAGGAAGCGGTGGAAGTGGGTGACGGCCAGGATGCCGACCTGCCACGCCGACGTGGCGAGCTGGAGCCGGCGGGCCACCGCGCCCAGGGCATCGACGTCGAGGCCCGAATCGATCTCGTCGAGGATGCACAGCGCGGGCTGGAGGACCCCGAGCTGCACCATCTCCGTGCGCTTCTTCTCCCCGCCGGAGAGATCGACGTTGAGGGGCCGGGTCAAGAGAGCGGCGTCCAGTCCGACGGCCCGAGCCTCGGCCTTGAGGCGCTCATCAAGTGTGTCGGTGGCCACGCCGTCGGCCGCGGCGTCGAGGAGGGAACGCAGACCGACCCCGGGCACTTCCACCGGATGCTGCAGGGCCAAGAACATGCCGGCCCGGGCGCGCTGCCACGCCGGCAGCCCCACCAATTCGTTTCCGTCCAGGCGAATGCTGCCCGCGGTGACCGTGGTACCGGGACGGCCCATCAGGGCGTGGGCCAGGGTGCTCTTGCCCGAGCCGTTGGGGCCCATGATGACGTGCACTTCGCCGCTGTTGACCGTCAGGTCGACGCCGTGCAGCACCTCACGTCCGGCCACCGACGCGTGCAGGCCCTCCACCACGAAGTTCACGGCAGCACCACCGAGACGTCTCCGTCGGCCACTTCGACGTGGTACACCGCGACGGGTTGGGTGGCGGGCAGGGAGCACGGACTGCCGGTCAGCAGGTCGAAGGTGCTGCCGTGGCGCGGGCACTCGATCTCACACTCGTCGGCCCACACCTCGCCCTCGGCCAATGAATAATTCTCATGGCTGCAGCGGTCGTCGACGGCGTGGAACTCATCGCCGATGCGCACCAGCGCGATGCGGTAGCCGGGACCGTCGAAGCGCTTGGCCTGGCCCGGCTCCAGATCATCGACCCGGCAGAGCACCACGGACTCAGGCACCGGACACCGCGCTGGCGATGCTCCGTTGGCCGAGAGCCACGCCGAGGCGTTCGTGCACCTCTCGTCGCAGCAGCGGAGTCGCCGCGCCGATGGGCCCTCGATCGATGATGGCGTCGAAGAAACCCTGCACGATCAGACCCTCGGCCACGTCCGGGGCGATGCCGCGCGACTCGATGTAGTAACGCTGGTCCTCGTCGATCGGTCCCACTGTCGAGGCGTGGGAGCACTTCACATCGTTCTCCAGAATATCGAGGTTGGGCACGGAGTCGGCATGGGCCCCTTCGTCCAGCACCAGGTTGTGATTGGTCTGGCGGGCGTCGGTGCGGACAGCTCCCCGGTGCACGCGGATCAGGCCGCTGTAGACCGAGCGGGAGGTCCCGGCCACCGCTCCCTGGCACAGCAGCTCGCTCGTGGTGCGGGGCGCCACGTGGTCCTGCAGGGTGCGAATGTCGTGGACCTGGGTCCCGTTCCCGAGGTAGGCCGAGAGGATCTCACTGTGGGCTCCCTTGCCGACGACCGAGACATCGGCGCGCACGCGGTCGTAGTCGCCACCCAGGCCGACCGTGAAGGTACGCAGGGAGGCGTCTTGTCCCCCCCGGGCCGCCAGCCGGGCCAGCGACCAGGCCGCCTCGTTGAGGATCTGCAAGGAGACGTAGGAGAGCGACGCCCCGTCGCCGGCCTCGAGCTCGGTGACCGGGACGACCAGCGAGCGGGTGGGGCCGGCCGGCCCGGCGTAGATCTCGACCACCGAGGCCTGGGCGTTGGTCCCGAGGCGAACCGACGTGCGCGGAAAGGCGGCTCCGTTGGGCAGAGATTCGTCCTCGTCCTGGTCGCACCAGTGCATGACGAGGATGGGGTGCGGCACCACGACACCGGCCGGCACGTCGATCAACACGGCGTCGGGAAAGAACGCATCGTTGAGGAGGACCAGGGCGTCGCCGCCAACTTGGACGTGCCCCACCATACGCTCGGCGTCGGCGATGTCGGCGGTGCCGCCGAGCCCAAAGGCGGGGTGCTCGCCGTCGCTCTCGAAGTCCCCCGGCTGCCCGTTGTGCACCAGTACCTGGCCCGACAATGAACCCAGCGCCGAGACGGCGGAGGCCAGGCCGGCAGCTGCCCCGGCGGTGTCGCCCGGGGTGGCGGCGGGCGCGAATCGGTCGAGATCGAGCTCGTCGATGGGCGAATAGCGCCACACCTCCTCACTCTCGGTCGGCAGCGCCGTCGAGGCGAATGCCGCGTGGCTGGCCACCCGCCGCTCGCGCAGCCACACCGGCCCGGGCAGGGCCGCGGCATCCTCGGCGCGAAACGTTTGCAGGGTCAAACTCTCTCCAATGGGGGTGGCAGGCACCGTCACCAGCACGGTACTTTCAAAGCACTCGGCGCCGGATGTCTGGCCCGGCGTTGAGCGGACCTACCGCCTCGCCACTCTAATGCCCAGCAGGAGCATTCTTTCCGCCCCGGTTAGCCTGCGGGTATGGGAGAGATCACCAGCTTCAGTTCGCCGGTCCTGAGTATCGAGCAGCACGATGCCGTGGCCACGGTCTGGCTGGACCGCCCGGAGGCCCGAAACGCCATGGGGCCCGAGTTGTGGACCGACCTGCCGCGGGCCATGCACGCCGTGAGCGAGGAAACCGACGTGCGGGTGGTCGTGGTGGCGGCCCGGGGGCCACACTTCTCGGTCGGCCTGGACCTCAAGGCCATGGGGAGCGTGCTGAGCGGAGACGGGGACGACGATGGGCGCGGTGGGGGCGGTGGGGGCGACGGCTCGCCGGCGCCGTCGATGGCCGCTCGGGCCCGCAAGTCCCGCCGCGAGGTGCTGCGCCTCCAGGCCTCCATTTCGGCCGTCGCCCTGTGCCCCAAGCCGGTCATCGCCGCCGTCCACGGGTACTGCATCGGCGGCGGGGTCGACCTCATCGCGGCCTGTGACATCCGGCTGGCCTCGGCCGACGCCGTCTTCTCGGTACGCGAAGCCAAGGTGGCGATCGTGGCCGACCTCGGGAGCCTGCAGCGACTGCCCGCCATCATCGGGGCCGGGCACCTGGCCGAGCTGGCCTTCACGGGCAAGGACATCGACGCCGCCCGGGCCAGGGAGATCGGGCTGGTCAACGAGGTGGCGGCCGATGCGGATGCGGTGCACGCCGCGGCCGCCGCGCTGGCCGGCGAGATCGCGGCCAACTCCCCCATCGCCGTCCAGGGGACCAAGGCGGTGCTGGCCGCCAACGAGGGGCGGACCGTGGCCGAAGGGTTGGACTATGTGGCCACCTGGAATGCCGGCATGTTGGCCTCCGACGACCTGGTCGAAGCGATGATGGCCTTCATGGAGCGTCGTCCGCCGAAGTTCACGGGCCGGTAGGCGTCGAGGCCGGCGGATCAGCGCTCGGAACTCAGCGCTTCTTGCGCCACCACCGGTTGCTGGCCCGCTCCCGTTTGGCATCGTCCCGGCGCACCTCTTCGAGCAGATCCGGCGCCACGTCGTTGATGATGTCCTCGGCCGAATCCAAGAGTGCGGCGGCATCCTGTCCGCCGGATCCGGGCTCGTCCTCGAGCGCCGGCTCCACCAGGCTCCCGTGCGACCAGCCCACATCGGCCAGACGGCGACGGTAGGAGGGGCAGTTCTCCGGGCAGCGCCAGGGCGCCTCGGGTGCGAGATCGAGCCGGCAAAAACGCGCCGCCTCACCCGAGGCGTACGTCCGGCTCTGGAAGTTGACGCATTCCTCTCGCATCGGCACGGCACCATGGTGCCATGCCGCAACGGGGAGCGCCGTTCAGGTCCGGCCCGGGGGACTCTTACCCGACCGGGCCCACTTATCCGACCGAGCCCTCCATCTGCAGCTCAATCAGGCGGCTCCACTCCACGGCGTATTCCATGGGGAGGGTCCGGGTCACCGGCTCAATGAAGCCGTTGACGATCATGCCCATGGCCTGGCTCTCGGAGAGTCCCCGACTCATCAGGTAGAAGAGCTGATCCTCGCCCACCTTCGAGATCGTGGCCTCGTGGCCGATGCGGGCGTCGCGCTCACCGACCTCCATGTAGGGCTTGGTCTCCGAAGTGGAGTCGTCATCGAGCAGGAGGGCATCGCAGCGCACGAACGACTTGGAGCCGGTGGCGCCCTTGTCCACGTGCACCTTGCCTCGGTACGTCGTGATCCCACCGTCCTTGGAGATGGACTTGGACACGATGGTCGACGAGGTCTCCGGGGCTACGTGGAACATCTTGGCCCCGGCGTCCTGGTGCTGGCCGGCGCCGGCGTAGGCCACCGACAAGACCTCACCCGACGCCTTCGGCCCCATCAGGTACACCGAGGGGTACTTCATGGTCAGGCGCGAGCCGATGTTGCCGTCGATCCACTCGACGTGGGCCTCCGCCTCGGCCCGGGCGCGCTTGGTCACCAGGTTGTAGACGTTGTTGGACCAGTTCTGGATCGTCGTGTACGTGATCCGGGCGCCCTGCAGGGCCACCAGCTCCACCACGGCCGAGTGCAACGAGTCGGTGGTGTACACCGGCGCCGAGCACCCCTCGATGTAGTGCACCTGCGAGCCCTCGTCGGCGATGATCAGGGTCCGCTCGAACTGACCCATGTTCTCCGCGTTGATCCGGAAGTAGGCCTGCAGGGGCATGTCGACCTTGACGCCGGGCGGCACGTAGATGAACGACCCGCCCGACCACACGGCCGAGTTGAGGGCCGCGAACTTGTTGTCGTTGGGCGGGATGAGGGTACCGAACCACTTGCGGACGATCTCGGGGTACTCGCGCACCGCGGTGTCCATGTCGCAGAAGAGCACGCCCTGCGCCTCGAGGTCCTCCCGGTTGCGGTGGAATACCACTTCGCTTTCATATTGTGCGGTCACACCCGACAGGTACTTGCGTTCGGCCTCGGGGATGCCCAGCTTCTCGTAGGTGTTCTTGATGGCGTCCGGGAGGTCCTCCCAGCTGTCCACCTGACCACCCGTCGGCTTGATGTAGTAGTAGATGTCGTCGAAGTCGAGCTGGGGCATCTGGGTGGCGAACCACGGTGCCATCGGCTTGCGCTCGAAGTGCTTCAACGCCTTGAGTCGGAAGTCCCGCATCCACTGCGGCTCGTTCTTCATCTCTGACATCTCGCGCACGATCGACTCGTTCAGGCCCTTCTTGGGCTTGAAGATGTAGTCCTCGGCGTCGCTCCAACCAAGCTGGTAGCGACCAAGATCGAGATCTGTTGTAGCCATATGGCTCCTGAGGTCTGGGGAGGTATTTCTCCTACGTAGATAGTAACAACTACCCGGGCCAGGCGAAACGGAATCACCTGGTGGCCACGTCGGTTGCCGTGGCAGGCTCGGCCGATGGCAACCCCTCCCCTGGCCGAAGAGCGCCCCCGCAACCTGGTCTCGCACGGTGACCAGCGGAGCGACCCCTGGTTCTGGCTGCGGGACCGAGAGGACCCCGCCGTCCTGCCCTACCTCGAAGCCGAGAACGCCTACACCGAGGAGGAGCTGGCCCCCCTCGACGGTCTGCGCACCACCCTCTTCGAGGAGATGAAGGCCCGCATCCTCGAAACGGACATGTCGGTGCCGTCGCGGCGCGGGCCGTGGTGGTACTACGGGCGCACCGAGGAGGGGAAGAACTACGCCATCCACTGCCGGCGGCCGGCCGGTCCGGCCGACGAGCTCCCGCCGGTCGGCGAGGCCGGGGAGGGTGAAGTGATCATGCTCGACGAGAACGCCCTGGCCGAGGGCCACGACTACTTCGCCGTCGGGACGGCCGTCGTCAGCCCCGACCACGCCTGGCTGGCGTATGCCACCGACACCGAGGGAGCCGAGCACTACCAACTCCGCTTCCGCGCCCTCGATGGTCGAAGCGGAAGTGACAAGGTCGACGATGGCACCGCGCCCGAGGTGGTGGCCGACGTCGGGTACGGATTGGCCTGGTCGAGTGACGCGACCGTGGTCTTCTACGTCCGCTTCGACGACGCCCAGCGCCCCCACCAACTGTGGCGCCACCAATTGGGGACCGATCCGGAGCGTGACGTCCTCGTCCTCGAAGAAACCGACCGGCGCTTCTCCCTCGGGACCGGACGTACCCGGGACGGGGCCTTCGTGTTGGTGGGCCTGCACAGCACCAACACGACGGAGTGGCTGGCCATCCCGGCCGACGAGCCGACCACGGATCCCCGGGTGATCATGCCCCGCCGCGAGGGGATCGAGTACGCCGTCGACCACCTTTCCCGGGCGGGTGGCGCCGGCCCGGGCTGGTTCCTCATCTTGACCAACGACGAGGCCCAGGACTTCCGTGTCCTGGCCGGTCCGGACGACGTGGCGGACGGGAAGGAGGGAAAGGACGGGACCGGCGGGAAGGACAACTGGCGCGAGATCGTGGCGCTCCGGAGCGGGGTGCGGATCGAGGACGTCGATGCCTTTGCCACGGTGATCGTGCTCAGCGAGCGCGCCGAGGCCGAAACCGTGGTCCGGGTGCTTCCGCTGGGGAGGGGAGGCGACCCGTTGGACGGAGACCTCCTGACGCGAAGTTGGGTGGTCCCTTCCACCGAGCGGCCCTCGTCGGTCTGGTTGGGCGCCAATCCCGAGCCGGACATCACCACGCTCCGCGTCGGTCGGACGTCGATGGTCTCACCAAGCAGTGTCTTGCAGATCGACCTGGCTTCGATGGGCGAGATCGTCCTCAAGACCGAACCGGTGCTCGGTGACTTCGACTCGGCCGACTACACCACGTTCCTCACGTGGGCCGAAGCGGGCGACGGAGCGCGGGTGCCGGTCTCGGTAGTGCATCGCAAGGACATCTCGTTGCCCGCTCCCTGTCTCCTCTACGGCTACGGGGCCTATGAGATCTCCATCGATCCCTCCTTCTCTCACCATCGGCTCTCCCTCCTCGACCGCGGCCTGGTCTACGCGGTGGCCCACGTGCGCGGCGGCGGTGAGCTCGGTCGAGCGTGGTACGACGGTGGCCGCATGGAGCACAAGGCCAACACCTTCAGCGACTTCATCGCCTGCGCCCACCACCTCATTCGCGAAGACGTCGCCTCGGCCGGGGCCCTGGCCGGACGCGGCGCCTCTGCGGGCGGGTTGCTCATCGGCGCCGTGGCCAACACCGCGCCCGATCTCTTCGCCGCCCTGGTGGCCCAAGTCCCCTTCGTCGATTGCGTGAGCACCATGCTCGACGCCGAGCTCCCCCTCACGGTCGGTGAGTGGGAGGAGTGGGGCAATCCGCTGGCCGACGAGTCGGCCTACTGGCGGATGCTGTCGTATTCGCCCTACGACAACGTGGCTGACCACAACGCTGACGGCAGCGTGCGCACCTACCCCGACCTGCTGGTCACCGCCGGCCTCAATGACCCTCGAGTCAGCTACTGGGAACCCGCCAAATGGGTGGCCAAACTGCGCCATCTCAGCCCCACGACCAGGGTATTCCTCCGCACCGAGCTGGGGGCCGGCCACGGCGGGCCGTCCGGTCGCTACGACTCGTGGAGGGAGGAGGCACTGGTGCAGGCCTTCCTCCTCGACGCGCTGGGAATGGTCCGCACGTAACAGCGCGCCCGAGTGTTAGCGCGTTAGCTGGCGGCCGACGCGGGCGGTGTGAAGTGCAGGGTCAACGGAGTCTGATACCCGGACGGCAAGGTGACCGGCGCCCCGTTGACCGTGGCGGTGAAGGACGAGGGCGCGCCGATCTCGACGCTGACCAGTCCGGTGGCGGGGATGGTCTGCTGCTGACCGGCGGCCAAGACGCCGCTGAACACGCTGGCCCCGGTGGGACCGGTGACGCTGATCCAGCATTCGCTCGAGGTGGCCGAGAGGACCAGCGTGAAGTTGCTCGACGCCACGGCGTAGGTGGCGTCGCTGGCCGAGGTGACCTGTGGCGCCGAGACGGCGGGTGGCGGGGCCGTCGTGGTGGTGGTGGTCGCGTGCGTGGTGGTGGTCGTGGTTGCCGCGGCATGATGTCGCGGCGCCGCCCGGTGCGACCCGAACACCAGCAGGACCACGACCAGTACCAGCACCGCGAGGACGGCCAGGCCGGGCGCCAGGAGGCGGCGTGGCCGGTGGTTCATGAAGCCGATGGCAGGGTCTGAGCGATCGGGTGCCGGCTCCCCGGGCACGGGGGCCAACGCGTCGTCGAAGGTGATGGCCCCGACGCGCTCGACCGTCTCGGGTGGGGCGACGGGCGGCACCGCGGTCGGAGGCGCGCTGGTCAGGCGGACGGTGGCGGAATCGGTCAGGCGGACGGTGCTCTCGGGGTAGGCGTGCTTGGGGACCTCGACCGGGGCGTCCGTCTTCCGCGATCCGTAGGGGTGCTCGTTGATGACCTCGAGGGTGTGGGCGACGCGGTGATACCCCTCGATCGTGTGGACGTCGTCGTGGGAACGGCGTCGTAGAAGCACCGCCCCCAGGAGTGAAGCGACGACCACCACGATGATGATTCCATCGACCAGCACTGCCTCCTATTCAACAGGACGCGAGGGTCGAATGGTGCCTCGGCTAGAACGCCCGGACGGATGGCACGGCCAACGGGTGGGGCGGGGGGCGGGACGGGTCGCGACGGCCCAGCGCAGCAGCCTTTCTGGCCGCCAGCGTCCCTCGGGGCGACGCGATCGATCTCGTCGGCTCCCCCGTCGAATTCCGCCACGACGGCGCGGGCGAGGAGCTGGGGCGACGCGCCGACGCCCTCAGCGCGGGTTGCGTCGCGGGTTGACGAGGCTGAGCGGATCAATCCCGGTCGGCTGACCCGGCCGCGTGAGTTGTCCCTGACGAGGTCACCGCGCTGCTGCGGTGGACCCATGGCGGCGCGCCGCACGCCCAACCCTCTCGCCCGAGCGGGATCAGCGCCGGCTCCTCCGGACGGTACCCGAGACTCAGGTGCGCATGACCAGGCGCGGCCGCAGGCCGTCGGCGATGTCATCGCGTCGGGGATTGGTCTTGTCCCGGTTCGAGAGGACGGGCTCGGTGATCCCCCACTCGGCCCCGACGGCCGGGTCGTCCCAGGCCAGGCCCAACTCGTCGGAGTCGTTGTAGTAGTTGTCGACCATGTAGGTCAGCTGGAGATCGGTGAGGGCGGCGAAACCGTGGGCCACGCCGGGTGGGATGAACAGGCCCTGGTCGACTTTGCCATCCAGCTCGACCAGCTCGGTGGCCCCGTCGGTGGGCGAGCCCTGCCGCAGGTCGTGCAGCACCACGCGAGCCCGTCCTTCGAGGAGGTACCAGTAGTCCGCCTGGTGCAGGTGGTAGTGCAGCCCGACCAGCGCACCTGCCTGTTTCAGCGATCGATTGGCCTGCACCATCTCGCGGCCGAGTGGGAACCAGCTGCGCCGGTAGGTCTCGACGAAGCGGCCGCGCTCGTCGCCGTGCGCGTCCGGGCGCACCGTGAGCACGTCATCGATGGTGGAGGAGGGAAGGAGCTCGGGCATCGGCGGAACGCTAGCGGACGCTCACGGTGCGGCTCTCAGGCCACGAAGCGACCGAAACCGGATCGATAGAAGAGGAGCGGTGATCCGGAGCCCACCTCCATCGCCACGACGTGGCCGGTGACCAGCTCGTGGTCTCCCCCCTCGTAGATGGCCCCCAGGGTGCACTCGATGGTGGCCAACGAGCCTTTGATGAGCGGCGCGCCCGTGGTGCCGGCCGTCCAGGCCACGCCGTCGAATTTGTCTCCGCCGGAGACGGCGAAATTAAGGCAGATGGCTTCTTGGTGCTCGGCCAGGATATTGACGGCGAAAGCGCCGGCTTCGGCGATCCGCGGCCAGCTGGTCGAGCTCTTGGCCGGGGCCAGGATCACCATGGGGGGATCGAGCGAGAGGGCGGCGAAGGACTGACAGGAGAAGCCGACGGGCTCACCCTGCTCGGAGGCCGTCACGATGGTGATGCCGGTGGCGAAGTGCCCCAGTACCTCGCGGAACCGGGCCTGATCGAGGCCCGACATCTACGCCCGACCGAGGTCGATGGATTGGGACTCGTGCGCGGCGGACACGTCCTCGATCGACTTGGACTCGGGCAGACGGCGGGCGGAGGAGATG
Source organism: Acidimicrobiales bacterium (assembly GCA_035947875.1). Taxonomy (GTDB): domain Bacteria; phylum Actinomycetota; class Acidimicrobiia; order Acidimicrobiales; family RAAP-2; genus Bog-473. The sequence continues at coordinate 29,227 of DASZJQ010000055.1, read as the reverse complement.
ATGCGATCGATTTCGCGGTCGTTGTGCGAAGGGTCGTGATGCGAGAGCAGGAGCCGCTTGACGTTTGCCTCCGCCGCCACGTGGACGGCGAAGGCCGCCGTCGAATGGCCCCAGTCTGATTTGTCGGCGAACTCGTCATCGGTGTACTGCCCGTCGTGCACCAGGAGATCGGCGCCCTGACAGAGTTCGAGGACGGCCTCGGAGATGGTCCGCCGGTCGACGGGCGCCTGATGGTCCGGCAGGTAGGCCAAGGTCCGACCTTCCGCCTCGATGCGATAGCCCAAGGTGGACCCGCTGTGCGGAATGGTCCGGGCCATGATCTTGGTCGATCCGACGGAGAAGTCCTCGTCTCGCGTGTCGATGGTCAGGAGCTCGCCCCGGAACTGCTCCATGTGGATGGGGAAGACCGGTGGCTGGACCGCCTTGTGCAAGGCCTCCTTGAGGCTCCCTTTCGGCTGCGCCGGGCCGTGCACGGTGAGGCGGGCCCCGGGATCATGGAGGGGGCTGAAGAAGGGCAGCCCGAGGATGTGGTCGAAATGCAGGTGGGTCAACAAGGCGGTGGCATGGAGCGGGGTCCCCAGAGCTCGCACTTCCTTCTGCAGCACGTCGCCCAGCGCACGCAGCCCCGTCCCCAGGTCGACGATGAGGGGCACGTCCCCTTCGACGTTGACCACGAGACATGAGGTGTTCCCCCCATATCGCCGGTAGCGATCCCCCGAGCACGGACAAGACCCCCGGACGCCGTAAAACGTCACGTTCACCCACACCACGCTACCGCTGCCGTGGGCGATACGTTCTGTCGGCATGGATCAACGCACCGAAACTGTCGCTGGCACCATCGCCGCCAACGGGCTGGAATTCGCCTATCTGGAGGCGGGACCACCCGACGGGCCCCTGGCCCTGTGCCTGCACGGGTTCCCGGACTCGGCCCACACGTGGCGTTATCTGTTGCCCGAACTGGGCCAGGCCGGGTACCACGCGGTGGCGCCGTTCTTACGCGGCTACGCCCCGACGGGCGTTCCGGCCGACGGCCTCTACCAGGTCGGCGCCCTGGCCCGTGATGCCAATGCACTGCACGAAGTCCTCGGTGGTGGCGGTGATGCCGTCATCATCGGGCACGACTGGGGTGCCCTGGCCACCTACGCCGCCGTGGCTCACCGGCCGGAGCTTTGGCGTCGGGCGGTGACCGCCGCCGTGCCCCCGACCGCCTCGGTCATGGCGTCGTTCTTCACCTACGCGCAGTTGCGGCGAAGTTGGTACACCTTCTTCTTCCAGTCCCCCCTGGCCGAGCTCGCCGTGCCCATGGACGACTTCGTCTTTATCGACCACCTGTGGGCGGACTGGTCACCCGGTTACGACGCGGCCTTCGATCTGGCCCGGGTCAAGGAATCCATCGGGGATCCTGAACACATCGCCGCCGCCATCGGGTACTACCGCGCCTTGTACGACAGTGCCGGTCACAGTCCCGACCTGGCCGACGAACAGGCGGCCGCCATGCTCCCCACCCCGATTCCGACGCTCTATCTGCACGGCCGAGACGACGGGTGCTTCGGGCTTGAAGCCATCGGCAACCCGCTCGCGTTCCTGGCCGAGGGATCGGAGATGGTGGTGGTGGACGGGGCCGGGCACTTCCTCAACGTCGAGCAACCCGACGTGGTGAACCGGTACATCCTGGAGTTCATCGCCCGGTAGGGCGTGTCTCCTCCGCGGCGGGCCCGGCCCGGAGGCCGACAGCACGCGGATGGCTTTCCGGCCGACCAGATCTCCAAGGTACCGACGGTCGACGACCCGTCGACCGGGACCGAGCGGCGCTCAGCACAGCTGCAACCGGCGCGGCCTGTGCGGCGACCATCGGGCGAAGCCCTCGGTCACCAGCTCGGCCACGATCCGATCCGCTCGCTCCCGGTCATCGGGCCAGCCACAGGCGGCGGCCACCTCGGGCGCGGGCAGGGGACCGACGCGGAGCGCCTGCACCAGTCGGCCCCGACCCTGACGGTCGGAACCGGCAAAGCGGGACTGGGGACGAGCGGATGGGCTCGCCCGCCAAGGGTCCGGGCCACGCATCCCGGCGCGCCGCCAACGGCACAGCCGCGACAGGGGGCACTCGGCGCAAGTGGGCCTCGGCGTGCACACCGTGGCCCCGAGGTCGAACATGGTCTGGTTGAAGTCCCACGATCGGCCGGCCGGGATCAGGTGATCGGCCATGTGCTGGGCCTGGGAGACCGAGAGCGGAGCACCGGCGACGCAGCGGGACAGCACCCGCAGGGCGTTGGTGTCCACCGTGGCCACGTCGGCGCCGAAGGCGAACGAGCGGACGGCCCGGGCGGTGTAGGGGCCGATACCGGGAAGCGAGCGCAGGGCCGACTCATCGGCCGGGACCGCTCCCCCGTGTTCGGCCACGACGATCCGAGCCGCCCGGTGCAGGTTGAGGGCGCGGCGGTTGTAGCCCAGTCCCGACCAGATGCGCACCACGGCCGCCGGGCCGGCCCGGGCGCAGGCGGTGGCATCGGGAAAGGCCGACAGGAAGCCCTCGTAGTACGGGATGACACGGCCGGCCTGGGTCTGCTGGAGCATCACCTCACTGACCAGCACCGCCCACGGATCCCTGGTGCGCCGCCACGGGAGATCGCGGCGGTGCTCGTCACCCCAGTCGAGGACCCGGTCGCCGACGCGCCGGATCCGCGAGGCCGAAAGGGCTTCAGTCCCAGACGTCGTCGTCGTAGGGACGTCGGCGCGCCGGTGCCGCGGCCTGCTTCCACACCATCACCTTGCGCCGGAAGTAGCAGACCTCTTCAGCACGTTGGTTGAAGGCCTTGGTCTCAACGGTGACGATGCCCCGGTCGTCCTTCGACTTCGAGGGGGTGGCCTCGAGCACCCGGGTCTCGGCGTAGATGGTGTCTCCGTGAAAGGTGGGGAAACGGTGTAGGAGCGATTCGACTTCGAGGTTGGCGATAGCGGAACCACTGACATCGGGCACGCTCATGCCGAGGGCGAGGGAATAGACGAGGTTGCCCACCACCACGTTCTTGCCCTGCACCGTCTCGTGCTCGGCGAACCACGCGTTGGTGTGCAGTGGGTGGTGGTTCATGGTGATCATGCAGAACAGATGGTCGTCCGCCTCGGTGATCGTCTTGCCGGGCCAGTGGCGGTAGATATCCCCCGGAACGAAGTCTTCGAGGTAGCGGCCAAAGGGGCGGTCGTACGTGGTCATGGCGGTGCGTCAGGCCTCGGGGCGGGGACGGGTGGTGAAACCGAGCGAGGCACCGGGGAGAGACTCGCCGTCGATGGTCATCCTCCAAGCGAATCGGGTACCCGGGGAAAGGGGGATGGGCCCGAGATTGACCGCCAGGGCCACATCGATAGGCGAGCCCTCGGGAATGCCCTGGGGCTGGCTCACCGTGAACTCACCCCGCACCTCGACCGGTTGCGTACCGTCGGGCGTCTCCATGAGCACCGGCTGTCCGTCGGCATCTTCGAGAAAGAGCTCCCAGTGGTGTGATGCCTCGGCCTCGTGCCAGTCGACATCGATCTTCAGGGCGACGGCCGAGGGCACCGGATCCGGGCCGGTCATGCTCCACCCCCCACCGAGGATGTAGAGCTTTCCGTCCGAGACCTGGGCGGCATCGCAGAGCAACATGGTCACCTTCACGTTGAGCAGGCTATAGGTCGCGACCCGAACCAGAATGACGGGTGAGCATCGGCCCGCCGAGAACGGGAGGTCGAGGGCGCGGCCCGAGGGCCCATCTTCGGGCGCGTGGGCGGGACGCATGCTGCGGGCAGACCCTTTGTGCCGGGTGACCTGGTTCTGATCACGCCGTAAGGTGCGAGGCCATGGATACGCCGCGTCGCTTCGAGGTCGGTGCCCGCCGTGAGTGAGCTCATCGGGCTGCGGGACGATGTGTACCGACGCCCGTTGGCCACCGCGCTGGAACGACTCGGCCTGGAGGGTGGATGGTATTGCGTCGATGTCGGCGCCGGGGGTGGGGACGTCTCGGTGGCGCTGGCCGAAATGGTCGGCCAGAACGGGCGGGTCTACGCCGTCGACAGCGACCCGCTGGCCCGCGACGTGGTGGCCCGCGCCGCCGCCGCCGCGGCCCAGGCCCAGATCATCGCCCTGACGCAGGACGGTGAGGATCTGCTGTTGCCCGAACCGGTCGATCTGGCCTTCTGCCGCTTCCTTCTCCTCCACGTCCACGACCCCGTCGTGGTGGTGCGCCGGATGGCCGCGGTGGTCAAGCCCGGTGGGTGGGTCGTGGCCCAGGAGCCCATCACCTCGGCCGGGCGTATCGGCGGGGCTCCCCTGTCCATGCCCGACGCCCGCCATCAAGATATTGGGGCGCTCCTCCCTTCCCTCATGCGGGACGCCGGGCTCGATGTCATCGACGCCTGGGGCGAGTCGCCGGCGGGCGTCGGACCGGGACCGGTGGCCCAGTATCTCGAATCCCTGACCGGAGTCGGTCCGGGTGAAGAACCGGTCGTCCTCCCGCCATTGGTCACCGTCATCGGTCGCCGCCACCCTTAGGGCCGTCACCTCTTAAAGGGGAGCGTCGGGCCGAGCCGGTAGATTCACGCTCCATGACGCCGACCCCTTCTCCCGATCTCTCCGACGCCTCGGCCGCCGTCGAGATGGCCCAGCAACTGGTGGACAGGGCCTGCGGCGCGGTGCGGGCACGGGGCGGTGTCGACGCCAACCAGGTCGTGGCCTACGACGTGGCCCACGCCGCGGCGGCCGTGGCCACCGCCCGAGCCGCGTTGGCGTACGGAGCGCTCGGTGAGACCGAGGCACGCCTGGCGCGGGCGTTCGTGGCCGACGTAGTGGCCGACCTGGTGGGCCGGGTGGCTGGGCGCGAGGCGGCCTGGGGGAACGAGGCCGGATGGAGCGCTCCGGCTGCGGTGTTCTTGCGCGAACAGCGCGATCCCGCGGTGTTGGCCGGCTTGGCCACGGTGCAAGGGCCACGGCACCTGGGCGACGACTTCGAGTTGGTGCGTGAGACCTTCCACCGCTTCGCCGAGGACAAGGTCCGGCCCCACGCCGAGCATGTCCACCGGACCAACGGGGACGTCCCCGAGGAGATCATCGAGGGGCTGGCCGAACTGGGGGGCTTCGGGCTGTCGGTCCCCGAGGAGTACGACGGCTTCGCCAGCGGCGGCGAGAGCGACTACATGGGCATGGTGGTCGCCACCGAGGAGTTGAGCTGGGGCTCCCTTGGTCTCGGCGGCTCCCTCATCACCCGGCCGGAGATTCTCACCCGGGCGCTGGTCTACGGGGGAACCGAAGCGCAGAAGAAGCAGTGGCTGCCGAAACTGGCCTCGGCCGAGGTGCTGGCCGCGGTGGCGGTCACCGAGCCCGACTACGGCTCGGACGTGGCCAACATCGTCACCTCGGCCAGCCGCGTCGAGGGGGGCTGGTCGATCAACGGGGTGAAGACCTGGTGCACCTTCGCCGCGCGGGCCGACGTCTTGATGCTGCTGGCCCGCACCGATCCGGACCGCTCCTTGGCGCATCGAGGCCTCTCGATGTTCATCGTGGAAAAGTCGCAGGGCGACGGGAAGGGCTTCGTTCTCTCGTCCGAGTCGGGCGGGAAGTTGGAGGGTCGTCCCATCGACACGCTCGGCTACCGGGGCATGCACTCGTACGAGTTGGCCTTCGAAAACTGGTTCGTGCCCGACGCCAATCTGATCGGGGGCGAGGAGGGGCTCGGCAAGGGCTTCTACCTCCAGATGCAGGGCTTCGAGAACGGCCGGCTGCAAACGGCGGCCCGCGCCCTCGGTGTCATGCAAGCGGCCTACGAAGCGGCCGTGTCCTACGCGGCCGAGCGCAAGGTGTTCGGCTCGCCCATCGGCGACTACCAACTGACCCAGGCCAAGCTCGGGCGGATGGCCGCCATCATTCAGGCCACGCGACAGTGCTCGTACCACGTGGCCCGGCTGATGGCGGGAGGCGAAGGGGCGCTGGAGGCCTCCATGGTCAAGGCCTATGTCTGCCGGGCGGCTGAATGGGTCACCCGGGAGGCCATGCAGATCCATGGCGGCATGGGGTACGCCGAGGAGTTCGCGGTGAGCCGCTACTTCGTGGACGCCCGGGTGCTCTCGATTTTCGAGGGGGCCGACGAGACGCTGGCGCTAAAGGTGATCGCCCGGCGGTTGATCGGCTGAAGCTCAGGTTGAGGTTCAGCCGGCGCTGCGGGTCAGGCCCGCCCGTTCGCCCCGGCTGACGAACTTGATGGCGATCTTGCGGCTGGCTTCGTCGATCATCTCGTCGCCGAACATGACGGCGCCCTTGCGATCGCCTTCGGTGGCCTGCCGGTAGGCGTCGAGGATGTCGAAGGCCCGGTCGAACTGCTCCTGGGTCGGCGAGTAGACCTCGTTGAGGACGGCGGCCTGGTCCGGCGTGAGGGCCCACTTGCCGTCGTAGCCCAACATGCGCGTGCGCATGGAGTAGTGACGCAGGGCATCGAGCTCGCGCACCTTGAGGAAGGGGCCGTCGATGACCTGGAGCCCGTTGGCTCGCCCGGCCATCAGGATCCGGCTGAAGACATAGTTGAAATGGTCACCGGGGTATTCGGGGATCTCGATCCCACCGGTCAACACCGGCATCTCGATGCTGGCCGCGAAGTCGGCCGGCCCGAAGATGATCGTCTCGAGCCGGGGTGAGGCGGCACAGATCTCGTCGACGTTGACCAGGCCCCGTGCCGTTTCGATCTGCGCTTCAATCCCGATGTGCCCCACCGGGAGCCCCGACTTCTTCTCCACCTGACTCAGCAGCAGGTCGAGCGCCACCACTTCGGCCGCCGACTGCACCTTGGGGAGCATGATCTCGTCGAGACGTTCGCCGGCGTTGCCCACCACCTCGATGACGTCGCCGTAGGTCCACTCGGTGTCCCAGGCGTTCACCCGGACGCACAGGACGCGATCGTCCCAGGCCAGGTTCTTGATGGCATCGACCACCTTGGGCCGGGCGCTCTCCTTCTCCAGCGGCGCCACGGCATCCTCGAGGTCGAGGAAGGTCATGTCAGCCGGGACCGTTGGCGCCTTGGCCAGGAACTTCTCGTTCGAACCGGGGGTCGAGAGGCAGGAACGACGAGGCAGGTCACGGGAGCGTTCAGACATGGCCAGATGGTAACAAACCCGTCCCGAAGGGCCGCCCCGTGACTAGGTCAGGTGCGCCTGGAAGAAGGCGAGCGAGCGCGCCCAGACGGCCTTCGCCGCCTCGGCGTTGTACACCTCGGGTCGGGTGTCGTTGAAGAAGGCGTGGTCGACGCCGGGGTAGACGATGATCTCGACCTCCTTGCCCAGCGCGCGCAACTGCTCGCCGAGCGCCTCGGCGGCCTCGGGCGTGAAGAAGTCGTCGTTGCCCGCATAGTGGCCGAGGACCGCGGCCGACAGCTGGCTGTAGTCCGGCTGCGCATCCGGCCAGGCGATGACGCCATAACACGGCACCACGGCGGCCACGGCATCGGGGCGTTGGGTGGCCAGGACCAGCGCGAGCCCCCCACCCATGCAAAAGCCGATGACGCCCACCTGGTTACCGGTGCTCCGCCGGAGCAACTCGTCGACCGCGCCGCTCATGTCCTTGGCCGCCCGCTCCATCCCGAGCGCCATCATGGCCTTGCCCGCCTCGTCGGGCTCGGCCACCGTGACCCCGTGATAGAGGTCGGGGGCCAGCGCCACGAATCCGGCGGCGGCGAAGCGTTCGCAGACGTCGCGGATATGGTCGACCAGGCCCCACCACTCCTGAATCACGATGATCCCGGGGCCGGGGCCGGCCTCAGGGGTGGCCAGATAGCCGACCGCAGTGGATCCGTTGCTTGGAAATTCGATCATCTCACCCATGCCGACCGACGGTAGCCGGGAGGAGGCCGACGGGGCGAGGCACGGGGTGCGCGAAGGGACGGGACGGATCGGAGAAAACCGGAAATTTCTCAACAAGGTGCGTGAGCTGGTAGTTCCTACCGATAGTACGACCACACATGGGGGTGTACTACCAAGGGTGTTTGAATCGCACCAGCTGAGCCGATAAGAATGTCCCCATCGTGACTGACGTAGAGCGGCCTCCAAGCCACTCCGCGCCGCGGTCTCATCGGAGCGGTCGGCTGCTCCGGCGGGTACTCGTACCCGTTATGACCGTCGTCACAGTGTGCTCAAGCACTGTGGTCCTCGTTTCGCGTCCCGTCGGCGCTGACTCCATCACCGACGCCAAGGCCAAGGCGGCCCAGATCGAATCCGAGTTGGCCAACGCGCAATCCCAGATGTCTGCCCTGAGCCAGCAATACGACGCCGCTCGGGTCAAGCTGGACCAGGTCGATTCCAACATCGCCACCACCAAGGCAGCCATCGCCGTCAATCAGGCTCAGGTCAGCAAGGACAAGACCATCCTGGAAAAGGCCGCCATCGCCAACTACGTCTCCGACGGGGCGGCGGCGACTGAGAACCCGATCTTCTCCAACAACGAGAAGACCATCGGCGCGGCCACCGAGTACAACCAGATCGCATCGGGCGACATCAACCAGGCCGTGGCCAACCTCCACACCGCCGAGAACAAACTGGCGGCGCAGCAAGCGCAGCTGACCGCCCAGCAGGGTCAGGCCCAGTCCGCCGTGTCCGCCGAGCAAGCCGCCGTGACCCAGAACCAGCAGGTGGTGCAAGAACAGTCGAATGCGCTGGCCCAAGAGAACGGCCAGATCGCCGCCCTGGTCCAGCAGCAGGCCACGTTCGAAGCCGCGCAGGCAGCTCAGGCCAGCGCGGCGAAACTCGCCGCCGCTCAAGCCGCGGCCGCAGCCCCGTCTTCTGGCGGTGGCGGTGGCGGTGGCGGACCCGCCGTGAATTCGGCCGCCGCCAATCCCCCACCGGTCGCCGCCGGCGGTTCCGGTGCAGTGGCCGCGGCGGAAAGCCAGATCGGGGTGCCCTACGTCTGGGGTGGCGAGACCCCTGGAGTCGGCTTCGACTGCTCGGGATTGACCGCCTGGTCCTGGGGCCAAGCCGGCGTCTCGCTCCCTCACTTCTCGGGGGCGCAGATGGCGGACTCCACCCCGGTACCGCTCAGTGACCTTCAGCCCGGGGACCTCCTCTTCTACGGACCCGGTGGCGGCGATCACGTAGCCATGTATGTCAGCCCCGGCACCATGATCGAGGCGCCCCAAACCGGGAGCTTCGTGCACCTCACCGGCCTGCGCCTGGACAGCGACTTCGTCGGTGCCGGTCGGCCGTAGCTCCCGCGTCGAACCCCGCGTCGCCCCCCTCCCCTCTTCGTCGTAACCTGGCGCCCAGCGCGCCATGAAACCGATCCCCGTCGTCTTCCACCTAGGGCCTCTCCAGATCCACACCTACGGCATCGGTCTGGCCCTGACCTTCTGGTTCGCCTTCGCCTACTTCGAGCGGCGCCTCCAGAAGAACGGCTACCGCACCGACTGGTGGGTCTCGGTGTTCCTGTGGACCGTTCTGGCGGCCATCGTCGGCGCCCGGGCGTTCCACGTGCTGTCCATGTTCAGCTACTACAGCCACAACCCGGGCCAGGTGGTGGCTGTCTGGCAGGGAGGGCTCTCGTCGTTCGGCGGCTTGATCTTCGCCGTGCCCACCGCCATTCTGCTGACGCGCCGGCGCTGTCCCGAACTCCCCATCGGCCGGGCCCTCGATATCGTCGCTCCGGTACTGCTGGCCGCCTGGGCCATGGGGCGCCTGCTCGGGCCCCAACTGATGGTGGCCGGGGGTGGGCACCCCACCCACCAGTGGTTCGGCATGTACTACGCCGGCCAAGCGGGCCGCCGGATTCCCGTCCCGCTCATTCAGGCCACCGAGGACTTCTGCGTCTACCTGGTGCTCATCCTGATCGAGCGGCGGCTCAACCGTTGGTCCGACGGCTCGGCCCGATCGGGCTATCCACCCGGCCTCGTGCTGGGCACGGCGATGATCCTGTGGGGGATCGAGCGATCCCTCGATGAACGCCTGTGGTTGGGCGAGGACGGGCACCTCGGCTCGCTGCTGGTCCAGATAGCCGGCATCGCGTTGGTGCTGGGCGGCGCCGTGGTCCTGCTTCGCACCCGCGCACGTTGGATTGCCTGGCTCCGCACCCACGGACCCGGAGAGTCCGCCGACGACGGCGACACAGGGGACACAGGGGACACAGTCACTCTGGCCGAACGGACCGAATAGGCCGAACAGACCGAACAGACCGAACTAGACCGAATAGACCGAGCTTGCGGCAGGGCGGCGCGGCGAGGGCACCCGCCTTACTCAGTCAGGAATGGTGACGTCGGGCGGGTTGCGGCGGGGCCGCGTGACCTCGAAGAAACCGCTCTGCGATGAGATCACCTCAAGGGCGTCCCAGAGTTGGAGGGCGGCGTCGCCGGTGGGGGCGGGTGCCATGACCGGGCCCTTGAACCCATGCGGCGGATCGGCCCGCACCACGATGGTCGGTGTCTGCGTCTTGGGGCCACCGAAGGCATAGGCGACCTCCATGGCCTCGGTGATGGGACCGTCCCACTTCTCATCATCGGCCGCAGCAACGAGACCCGGATCGAGTCCACAAGCGATGAGACAAGCCGAGAGCAGGGCGTCGTCACGCCCGGAGCGGCTAAGGAAGAACCGTCGACCCCATGCGGTGTAGAGACCGTCGACCGCCTCTTCGCCCGCTTGGGCTCGTGCCGCCTCGAAGATCCGCAGCATCCGGTGGGACAGGGCGTGGGCCTCGATCACTTGGTCACGCCGGTTCTCCGGCACCGTCGGCGCCGCGCCGTAGTCATCGCGAATCTCGAGGCAGTACGAACGCCAGGTCACATCGAGCTCACGCCGGGGTGCCACCTCCTTGATCCAGCGGGAGGTGATCCACGCCCAGGGACAACTGGGGTCCACGAAAAACTCGACGCGTGTCACTGGCCCAAGGCTAACGGCCTCTACGTCCGGCTGATGCGTCCGGCTTATGCGTTCGGCTTCTCCCCGGACGCAGCGGCCTGTCGCATCTGGTCCAGCCGTTCGATCAGGCCCATCTTCTCCTGGCCCACGTTGCCGTCGAGCCGGGCGGCGATCTCCTCGGGGGTCCAGCGACCGTCGGCGTACATGGCACGCACCTCGGCCGGTTGGTTCCACACGGCGATCTTCGAGCCGACGACGGTGTAGACCTGACCGGTCACGTGCCTGGCCTGGTCGCTCAGGAGGAATACCACCATCGGCGCGACGTCCTCGGCCTCTCCCATCTCGGCCAGATCCATCGGGACATTGGCCGACATGCGGGTGCGGGCCACCGGAGCGATGGCATTGGCGGTGATGCCGTAACGATGCAGCCCGGCGGCGGCGGACCGCACCAGGGAGACGATGCCACCCTTGGCCGCGGCGTAGTTGGCCTGGGCCACACTGCCGCCAAAGGCGCCCGAAGTGAAACCGACGAGGGCGCCGCCGCCCTCTTGCTTTCGCATGACCGCCGCCGCGGCCCGGAACACCGTGAAGTGCCCCTTGAGATGGGTGGCGATCACGGCGTCCCACTCGTCCTCGGACATGTTGAACAACATCCGCTCGCGCAGGATCCCGGCCACGGCGACCACCCCGTCGATGCGACCCCAGCGGTCGAGGGCGGTGGCGATAAGGCGCTCGCCGGACGCCATCTTCGAAATGTCGTCGGCCACGGCGACGGCCTCTCCCCCGGCCGCGGCAATCTCGTCCACGACGGCGTCGGCCACGGCCGAACTCGGGTCCTCACCGGCCATGGAGACGCCGAAGTCCGCCACGATCACCTTGGCGCCTTCGGCTGCGGCGGCCAGGGCCACGGCCCGGCCGATCCCGCCGCCGCCGCCGGTGACCGCGACCGCCTTGCCTTCGAGGAACCCAGCCATGTTCGATCTCCTGGTCAATTCCGCCCCGGATCCCCCGGTGCTGCCGTCTGGTTGGTGCAGTAACTTAGAACATGTTCTAGCAACTGGCCGACGGGCGTGGATGCCCGGTCGGTGCCAATCGAATCGAGAAGGAGCACCTCGTCATGGCTGACCTCGGGTTCTGGGCGCTGGCCCAGGAAGATCCTGACTACCTCGCCCTGATCACGCCGGAAGGCGACGAAGTGCGGTCCGGCGAGCTGCTCGGCCACGCCAACCAAGTGGTGCACGCGCTGCGGGCCCAGGGCGTCGAAACGGGCGACGTGGTCGCCACCCTCCTCCCCAACGGCGCCGAGATGATCGAGCTCTACCTGGCCGCCCTGCAGGCCGGGTGGCGTCTGGTCCCCATCAACCACCACCTGGTGGCTCCCGAGATCGCCTACATCTTGAAGGACTCGGGCGCCAAGGTGTTCGTGACCCACGAGCGCTTCGCCGACGCCTCGGTCGCGGCAGCCAACGAAGTAGGCATCCCCGACGTTGGTCGCCTGTCGGTGGGTCACGTCGACGGCTTCGCCTCCTATGCGGCCACCCGCGATTCGCACCCGAGCACCCTGCCCGGGGAGCGGACCGTCGGTGACGTGATGAACTACACCTCGGGCACGACCGGGAACCCCAAGGGCATCTACCGCAAGCTGCTCGGGGTCACCCCCGAGGAGGCGGCGCTCGGGTTGGCCGGGCTCCTGTTCCTCTTTTCCATCCAACCCCAGGACGACAACGTCCACATCATCGGCTCACCGCTGTACCACACGGCCGTGCTGCGCTTCGGGAGCGCGTCGTTGCACCTGGGCCACACGGTCGTCCTGATGGACAAGTGGGCCCCCGAAGAGATGCTTCGTCTCATCGAGCAGCACCGGGTGACCACTTCGCACATGGTGCCGACCCAGTTCCACCGCCTGCTGGCCCTGCCCGAAGACGTGCGCGACAAGTACGACATGTCCTCGCTGCGCCACATGATCCACGCCGCCGCTCCGTGCCCGATCGACGTCAAGGTCAAGATGATCGACTGGTGGGGCGACGCCGTGGACGAGTACTACGCCGCCAGCGAGGGTGGCGGCACGCTGGTGACCGCCCGAGAGTGGTTGACCAAGCCAGGCACGGTCGGCAAAGCGTGGCCGATCTCGGAGATCGCCATCTTCGACGACGATGAGAACCGCGTCGACGAGCCGAATGTGATCGGCACCGTGTACATGTCCATGGGTGCGGGCGGGTTCGAGTACCACGGCGACAAGGACAAGACCAAGAAGAACCGCATCGGGTCCTTCTTCACCGTCGGCGACGTGGGGCTGATCGACGAGGACGGCTACCTCTTCCTGCGCGACCGCAAGATCGACATGATCATCTCGGGCGGGGCCAACATCTATCCGGCCGAGATCGAGGGCGTGCTGCTCTCGCACCCCAAGGTGGGCGATGCCGCCGTCTTCGGCATCCCCCACGACGACTGGGGCGAAGAGGTGAAGGCGGTGATCGAACCGGCCGAGGGCGTGGCCGGCGACGAGGCCCTGGCCGAGGAGATCTTGACGTTCTGTGCCGGCAAGCTGGCCAAGTTCAAGACGCCCAAGTCCATCGACTTCACCAACGAGATGCCCCGCGACCCCAACGGCAAGCTCTACAAGCGCAAGCTCCGCGATCCCTACTGGGAGGGCGTACAGCGCGCCGTGTGAAACTCGGGGCTGTTGACTTTGCCAGGGACGCCCACCACACTCGTCACCGTGCTCTTGCCCGTGCCGCCTGCCCCGACCCGCTCGTCGTGTCGTCGCCGCGGCGTGTTGGCCTCGTGACCACCGGCCGGACCTAGTGGCGGCGCCGACTCTGGCCGCACTCGGAGCCGACGCCGATCTGTGCCGCGACATCGATGACATGCTGGCCGATCTCCCGCCGGGAGTGACGGCCGGCCGGGTGTCACGGGTCGACCGCGGCCGATTCCAGCTGCTGACCGCCGTTGGCCTTTTCACCGTGGCCACGAAGGGCGTCGCACCGGTGTGCGTTGGGGACTGGTGCCTTGTCCGGCCTCTGCCTTCATCTGACCGCCAAGGGCTCGCGGCAGAGCTGCTCGAGGTGCTGCCACGTCGGGCGTCGCTCATCCGCCAGGCTTCCGGCTCACGCGCCGAACCCCAAGCGCTGGCGGCCAATATCGACATCGTGCTGGTCCTGGTGCCCCTGGATCGTGACCTCTCGCCTCGTCAGATCGAGCGGTTCTTGGCCCTGGCCTGGGAAAGCGGAGCGCGGCCGGTACTGGTACTGACCAAGCGGGACCTGGTCGACAGCGAGACGGCCGCGGCTGCCCTGGCCGCCAGCGAGGCCATCGGCAGCGACCTCACGGTCCTGACGGCGTCGGTGGTGTCGGGCGTCGGCGTCGACCGCATCGCCACCATGGTCACGCAGGGCACCACTGTGGCGCTGTTGGGAACCTCGGGCGCCGGCAAGTCCTCGTTGGTGAACGCCCTGATGGGTTCGGATGCGGTGAAAACGGGCGAGGTACGCCAGGCCGACGCCAAAGGACGCCACACCACCACCTGGCGCGAGCTCGTCGTCGTGCCCACCGGCGGCACCCTGATCGACACTCCCGGCCTGCGGGAGTTGGGCATGTGGGTGGACGAAGAAGGCATCGACGCCGTGTTCACCGATATCACGGACCTCGAGAGCGGGTGCCGATTCAACGACTGCGCCCACGGCAACGAACCGGGGTGTGCCGTCCTGGCCGCCATCGCTGCCGGCACCTTGCCGGCCGAACGGCTGGCCAGCTACCACACGCTGCTCGGGGAGAGCGCCGATGCCGCGGCCGAGAATGACCGGCGGTTGACGAACGAGGAACGGAAAAACTCGAGGCAACGATCGGGCGGAGGTCGCCGCTGAGCCGGATCAGGCGAAACTGGTCAACGACAGCGTGTTGCCATCGGGGTCGGCAAACCAGGCCACCAGGTCGCCACCCGGTGTTTCCCAGATCCCTCTGGCGTTCTGCCCCATACCGTCAAAGTGACGAAAGATCACGCCCCGCTCCACCAGCGCGTCAATGGTGGCGTCGATGTCTGGCACCTGCCAGCCGGCAATGGTGAACGGCTGCGGCGTGAGGTCGGACACCTCGGTCAGGCGCAGCATCGTCCCGTTGGCGTCCACCACCACGGCGAACAGATTCTCGTCGGTCACCCGCAGGCCCAGCGTCGATCCGTAGAACCGGCGCGCCGCCTGAAGGTTGCTCACGGGGATGAAGGCGATCAGCTCGGCGTTTTCCAGCATGAGCGGCATGGTAGTGCCGACCCGTTGATGGACCTCCGTGTTAGTCGGCCGCGTGCTCCGCGATGAGTCGCGCGAACTCGGGGTCGAGCACCGGCGACGACGAATCGCGGGCATTGCTGGTCGCGATATCGAGCATGCGTCCCGGCTTGACCTCGATGAAGATACCTTCGGCCTCCGCCGTGAGTTCGCCGTCGTGATAGAGGCCGCCCCAGGTGAAGATCTTGCGGCCTTCGGTCCCGGTGTGGCGTGCGACGATATCGAGCGGAGCCAGGAGCGGCGTTGGCTTGCGGTACCGCACCGTCAGCGTGCCGGTCATGCCGGCCTGTCCGGCGATGATGTTGGCCGAGCCCAAGAGCTCGTCGAACAGCTCGGCGATGACGCCACCGTGGACGCAGGTGGGCGGCCCTTCATAGGGGTAGTCGAACGTGACCCGTCCCCTGATCTCGCGCTGTCCGTTCTCTCCCACCTCGGCCCACACCTCGACCGGAGGGGCGATCGGATTGGCCCAACCGATCATGGGGCTGGTCGGGAAGAAGTCCGCCGGATGGCGCGAGGGATCGGGCTGCCTCCGGGGACGCTTGGACGTCGCCACCTCCGAGGAGAGCGTGTCGGCGATCGATCCCAACCGTTCGGCGGCGGCCGCGAGCGCACCGTCGCTGAGTGGCTGGCCGACCATCATGGCGCTGATGCGGCGGATGGCGGCGGCGGCCCGGTTGATCGGTACGTCGCCGGTTGAGGATGGTTCCGGCGTCTCGGCGCGAGGCGCCTGGTCGAGGTCGCTCACTGGCGGGTGAACTTGGCCGGACGCTTCTCGGCGAAGGCCTTCTGGCCCTCGGTGGCGTCCTGTGACGCGAAGATCGGCCAACCCAACTCGAGCTCCCGGGCCAGGCCGTCGACTTCGGACATGCCCTCGGTCTCCCGCACCGACCGCTTGATGGCCTCGACGGCCAACGGGCCGTTCCGCCCGATCACCGCGGCGATCTCCAGCGCCTTGTCGAGCGCGGTGCCGTCGGGGACCACGTGGCCGATCAAGCCGATCTGTAGCGCTTCCTCGGCTGGAACCTCCCGGGCGGTGAGGAGAAGGTCCATGGCCACGGTGTAGGGGATCTGCCGGCGCAGACGAACGGTCGACCCGCCCAGCGGGAAGAGGCCTCGCTTGGCCTCGAAGATGCCGAAGACGGCGCCGGCGCCGGCCACCCGGATGTCGGTGGCCTGGAGGATCTCGGTCCCGCCGGCCACGGCCCAGCCCTCGACCGCAGCGATGAGAGGCTTCGTCACGTCGTAGTGGCGCAGGAGCGCCTTCCAGTGCAGATCGGGATCGTGTTGCTGGCGGGCCTTGTACTTCTCGGGCTGATCGCCCCCCATGGCCTTGAGGTCCATCCCGGCGCAGAAGGTGCCGCCGGCGCCGGTGAGGATGGCGCAGCGTATGTCGTCGTTGTTGTTGATCTCCTCCCAGGCGTCGGCCATCCCGACCAGCATGGGCAGGCTGAGGGCGTTCTTCGCCTCGGGTCGATTCATGGTCACGATGGCGGTGGCGCCGTCGCGTTCGTACGTCAGGTGCTCAGTCGATTCCACGGTTCCTTCCCGGTACCAGTTGTGGGGCGACGATCAGAGTCGCTCAATGATGGTGCCGGTGGCCAAGGCACCACCACAGCACATGGACACCAGGCCGTAGGTGGCGTCACGGCGCTCCAGCTCATGGAGGATCGTCGTGATGAGTCGGCTGCCGGTCGCCCCCACCGGGTGGCCGAGCGCGATGGCCCCGCCGTTGACGTTGACCTTGTCCATGTCGGCGTCGTGCACCTTGGCCCAACTCATGACCACCGAGGCAAACGCTTCGTTCACCTCGAAGAGGTCGATGTCGTTCATGGACATGCCGGCCTTGTCGAGGACCTTGGTCGTGGCGGCGATCGGACCATCGAGGTGGAGATAGGGATCGGATCCGACCAGGACCTGGGCCACCACGCGGGCGCGCGGTCTGATGCCCTCAGCCTTGGCCCGGTCTTCGGACATCCACAGCACGGCGGCCGCACCATCGGAGATCTGCGAGGAGTTGCCGGCGTGGTGCATGCCGTCAGGCAGAACGGGCTTGAGCTTGGCCAGGCCTTCGGCCGTGGTCTCGCGCGGACCCTGGTCCCGGCTGATCACCCGGCGCTCGCCGGTGTGCTCACCACGTGGCCCCTCCTCGCCCACGGTGGGCGCTTCGACCGAGACGATCTCACGGGCGAATCGGTCCTCGGCCACGGCGACGGCGGCCTTCTTTTGGGACTCGAGCCCCAACCAGTCGACGTCCTCCCGGGTGATGCCGTATTTGGAGGCGATCCGTTCGGCCGCCGTGAACTGGTCGGGCATGTCGTAGGGCAGATCTTCGGGGATGGCCCGACCCACCCCGGCGGCGGCGTTGGCCCCCAACGGGACGCGGCTCATGACCTCGACTCCGCAGGCGACGCCGGTGTCGATGGCACCCGCGGCGATCAGGTTGTTGACGAAGTGATTGGCCTGCTGGGAGGAACCGCACTGACAGTCGATGGTGGTGGCCGCCACCTCGTAGGGCAGCCCGGCCAGCAGCCAGGCGGTGCGGGTCACGTTGAAGCCCTGTTCGCCCGCCTGGGTCACGCACCCGCCCACGGCCTGCTCCACCACGCTCGGGTCGATGCCCGAACGCTTGATCACCTCGACCTGGACGGCACCGAGCACATCGGCCGAACGCAGGCCGGAGAGCCAGCCGTTGCGCTTGCCGATCGGCGTGCGGACAGCTTCGACGATTACCGGCTGCGCCATGAGACACGTCCCTTCCTGCTGTAACTCCCGGCCCCGGGCCGGTGCCCCCACTGGGCGGAATATAGAACCTGTTCTAATAATATCATTCGCGGTGGGCGCTGATCTGGTGGCGAGATCCCGATCAGGCGTGCTTGAGTATCTCGCGGGCGATGACCACCTTCTGCACCTGGTTGGTCCCCTCGTAAATCTGGGTGATCTTGGCGTCACGCAAGAAGCGCTCGACCGGGAAATCCTTGGTGTAGCCGTAGCCGCCGAGGAGCTGCACCGCATCGACGGTCACCGACATGGCGGTGTCGGAGGCGAAGGCCTTGGCCATGGCACCGAAGAGCGTCAGCTCATCGGACGGATCGTCGTCGACCATGGCGCAGGCCCGGTAGACCAGGGCCCGCGCCGCCTCGGTGCGCATGGCCATATCGGCCAGCATGAAGCGCAGGCCCTGGAGGTCGGCGATCGGGCCGCCGAAGGCGTGGCGCTGCTTCATGTACGACGCCGAGTAGTCGATGGCGCCTTGAGCAATTCCCACCGCCTGGGCCCCGATGGTCGGCCGGCTCCGATCCAGGGTGTGCATGGCGATGGTGAAACCCTGACCTTCCGCGCCGATTCGATGTGACGCCGGCACCCGAACCTCGTTGAGCATGACCTCACCGGTCGGGCTGCCCCGTATCCCCATCTTGTCCTCGTGCTTGGCCACGGTGATACCCCAGTCCCGCTCCACCAGGAAGCAGGTGATCCCCCGCCCACCGGCGACCGGGTCGGTCTTGGCGAACACGACGTAGACATCGGAGATCCCGGCGTTGGTGATCCAGTACTTCGACCCGGTCAAGATGTAGTCGTCCCCATCCCGGACGGCCCGGCTCTTCATGGCGGCGACATCGCTGCCGGCATCGGCTTCGGAGAGGCAATAGCTGGCCTGCATCTCGCCGGCGGCCACTTTGGGCAGGTAGTGCCTTCTGAGTTCGTCGCTCCCCCAGTTCATGACCGGGAGCATGCCGAGCTTGGAGATCAACATGGTCAGTGAGGTGGAGGCACAGACCCGGGCCAGCTCCTCCGCCATAATGGCCTGCGTCACCATGTCGGCCCCGGCCCCGCCGTAGGCCTCGGGTATGCCCAGGGCCGGAAGCTCCAGCTCAACGCAGGCCTTGAAGGACTTCCAGGGGAATTCGGCGGTGCGGTCGACCTCGGCGGCCTGGGGGGCGATCCGCTCCTCGGCGTACTGGCGGAGGGTGTCGCGGAACTGGCGCTGGACGTCGGTCAGGGCAAAGTTCGAAGCTTCCACCGGACCATTCTCGCAGAGGCGCGTCGGGGGCTCCGATCGGGCGGGCGCGATCCGACCGGCTGCGCTCGTCGGCTCTCCCAAGGGGGCGGACTCGCAGCACGACGGCGCCGACGGTTCTAGCGTCGAACGCATGAGTCCCACCCCCGAACTCGAAGATCCCGTGGACAGAGCGCGCTGGGCGACCGAATTTTTCGGGCCCCTCGTGCCGGGCATGCTCGGCTGCATCTTTGATCATTCCGCCAAGGATCTGGTCGTTGGGCACATAGAGGTCACGGAGAGACTCATTGCCGGGACCGGATTTCTCTTCGCCCCTGCCGTGGTCGCTCTCGCCGATGCGTGCGCCGCCATCGGGTGCGGCAACAACATCCCCGAGGGTGCCTCCTTCACGACGATCGAGCTGAAGTCCAATTTCCTCTCGTCGGCGCGTGTCGGTGACTCAGTCTCTTGTCGCTGTGAGCCCGCGCACCTCGGTCGACAGACCCACGTGTGGGATGCCACGGTGACAAACGACTCGACGGAAAAGCTGATGGCTCTTTTCCGATGTACCCAGATGGTCCTGTCGCCGAGATAGGCGTCGGGCAAACCCGAGCGCGCCGGTCGGTGCAGGCGGAAATTGGCGCGGGCCTCTGGTCTGTCCGTTTGAGAATGTGAGATTGTGGTTGCCGTGCCGCGTCCGTCAATGTTCGAGTTTGCCGGTGGCGAGGAAGCCTTTCTCAGGCTCGCCGCGGCTCACCACGAACGGTGCCTGCAGGACCCTGTGTTGAACCACCCGTTCTCTCATCCGGGACATCCCCAACACGTTGAGCGATTGGGCCACTACTGGGCCGAGGTCTTCGGCGGACCTCCGCTCTACAGCCAGTCATCGGATGGACAGTCCGGCCTGCTGACCCTCCACGCCGGAATGGAAGCGCAAGACGATCTGGGAGATCGCTTCGTTGCCTGTTTCATGAAGGCGGCGGATGACGCCCATCTTCCCGACAACCCCGCCTTCCGCCAGGGGATACGCGACTACATGGAGTGGGCGGTCAGAGACGTGCATGTCTACGACCCAAAGGGATCCACCGTGCCGGCGGGCTTGACGGTTCCCCACTGGTCCTGGGACGGCCTGGAAACCTGATGGCGCGTTGCCCCTGAGTGCAGGCCTCGTCCCCTCGGTCGCACTCGACCATCCGCGGCGCGCCCAAGGAAAGGAGAGGCGTCGCGATGTCATTCAACAAGCTTCCCGGAACGGCCGCTTGGCGGCACGGAGACGAGCGAGAGGGATTCGAGGTGGTGTCGATCACCGTCTCGGATGCGAGCTACCGACTCGATGGGCACACTGCTGCGGTCGAAGGCGGTCAGGCCTGGGTCGTTCGCTATGTGATCTCACTCGATGAGAACTGGATCACCAAGGGGGCACGCGTCTGGGGCTGGTCGAGCACGGGCCACCGCGAGCTGTGGGTCGAGTCCGATGGGCCGGGGCGATGGTACGTCAACGGCACCCCGGCGCCCGAGTATGACGGATGTATCGACGTCGACCTCGAGTCATCGTCGGTCACCAACACCATTCCCGTGCACCGCTTGGACCTCGGGGTGGGTCAGTCGGCCGAAGTCCCGGCCGTGTACGTCCGGGCTCTGGATCTTGGCCTTGAGCGACTCGACCAGCACTACCTCCGGGTGGACGACGACGGTGCGCACCAGCGCTACGACTACAGCGCGCCGGACTTCGGCTTCACGTCCCAGCTCATCTACGATGAATTCGGGCTGGTACTCGAATATCCGGGCATTGCGTCCCGCGTCCTGTAACTCGACGCATCAACGAAAAGAATGGACACCAGACTCCGTTGAGCAGATGTTCGACCCGGTCCCTATTGGGCGGGTGCGTTCAGGGCTGCCTCTATCTCGCTGATCGCCGTCTGCTCGGCATCGCTCACGTCGTGACCGTGCTCACGGTGAGCGGCGGCAACTTTCTGGGCCAGCGTGACGATGAACCGACGGTACTCGTCCACCTCCGGCGGCGTGGCCTTGCCTTCAAGCAGAGCGACCGAATCACGCAGGTGCTGCATTGCGTGCTGCTTGAGCTCTTCGGGTGAGTGATAGTGGGTGTGATCCCGCTCGGGTTTCGCGGCAACGATCTCATCGAGAAGCTCGCTC
Source organism: Acidimicrobiales bacterium (assembly GCA_035947875.1). Classification (GTDB taxonomy): domain Bacteria; phylum Actinomycetota; class Acidimicrobiia; order Acidimicrobiales; family RAAP-2; genus Bog-473. The sequence continues at coordinate 7,945 of DASZJQ010000055.1, read as the reverse complement.
TCGCCGTGCTGCTGGCGCGCCTCCACGTAGGCCTTGGCCATGGCGATGGTTTCGCGGAAGGTGCCGCCGCGTTGGGCCGTGACCACGATCATGCCCGCACTCGGTGGCGCTTCGAGGATGAGCTGCCACTCCTCGGTCGAGAAATCAGCTTTCGTGGTCATCGCTCGTCTCCAATCTCTGCGGCGGGTTCATCCCGCTCGTTGCCCACACCGTAGTGACTGGTATCGGACCGTCGTGACGCGAGGTGACGAGAGGTGGCGCCGACGAAGAGTCGCCGACCGGCGAGCTACCCCTGCCCCTCGGAGACCGGCGCCCGTCAGCTCGGGGACCGGCGCCGCCGATTCGCCACTGAGATCGCACCGAGGACCAGGACACCTCCGACGATGAGACTTCCGCCACCGATGAGCAGTGCGGTGAGGTTGGCCCCGGTCACGGCCAGCGCACTCGGAGTGGTGGTCGTTCTGCTCGTGGTCGTCGGTGCGGTCGGTGTGGTGCTCGCACCCGTGCCCGTCGTCGTGCCTGGACTGGTGCCAGCAGCGATCGCGTAGGAAATGGTCACTTGGCCGTTGCCGCCGTTGACCGACCCCACATTGCCGATGCTGGCGACATTAGCGGTGTCTGAGATCAAATCGGTTGCCGGGAACGAAGAGCCACCTCCCCCGCCGCTGTAGCCGGGAAAGTTGCCGGCGGGATCGGTCGATGCGCCGCCGCCCCCACCGCCGCCGAAGTAGCCGCCCCCACCCCCGCCGCCCAGCAATCCATCGACTCCGGTGACACCACCGGCACCCCCCTGGTTGCTCGAGCCCGTGCCGCCCGCCGAACCGTTCACCGTGGCTCCGTTGCAGTCGGCCGGGGCGCTAGCCGTCCCGCCGGCTCCTCCCGCACCACCGGACATGGTCCCGGCGCCACCCCCGTCGCCGGGATTGAGCGTGACCGCTGTTTCACTGATGGTGACGACGATGGCCGTTCCGGCAACTCCAGCCGTGTCAGCGTTGCCCCCCGCGCCACCGAGCGCGGTCCCAGACACTGAACACACGGTCCCTGCATTCTCTCCTTCGGGGTTACCGGCGCCTCCGCCGCCGCCCGCCGCCAGCAGATCGACGCCGGCGACCTTCACGTCGCTCCCGCCACCGCCGGTGCCGAGTTCGCTCGCCCCTCCGCCGTTGATTCCCGGAGATGTCCCGTCAGTTCCCGCACCGCCGACGTCGACCGTCACCGACGTGCCCGGCGAGAGCGCGAGCGTGCCGCTCACCTTGGCGCCGTCACCACCCAGGACGATATTCGTGCTTCCCCCGATGGCCCCGTAGAGGGTGATGGACTCAGATGTCACCCCGGCCGGCACCACCCAGGTCTGGCCCGTACCGGCCGTTGAAAACGTGACGGAACAGGTTGTTGCCCCGCACACGGGAGCGGGAGTGATGGCCGAGGCGGGTGAGCCCATCGCGGTCAGGGCGATGCCACAAACCCCTACCACCGAGATTGCTGCGGTGGCGAGGCGCGCCATGGGCTGAAGCAATCTTGATTTCACGGGCTCGCTCTCGATCCGGGGACAGGACTGTGACACCGCTGGGAACAACCTGGGCAGTATAAGCGTGCGAGGCGCCATGGCCTGGGAATCCTTGCGACACGCACGCCGCGAGGATCTCGGGTTCACGCTTGGAGCATCGGTCGACCGCACGAACTCGGTCGACGTAGGTGAGCGCGTTCGTCCTGATCGAAATGACCGCTGGGCGACCCATCGCCACCTCCTGCGGGCGCTCGAAACGGGCTGCGCCGGTGACCTTTCATGGGCGTGAGTGGGCAAGACCCCCGGTCCCGGCGAGAATGAGCCTCGTGGATCCCCTGATCGCGTTGGCTGTCTTCCCGATCATCTTCATCGGGGAATTGCCCGACAAGACCATGTTCGCCAGCTTGATCTTGGCCACCCGGGGCGCTCCCTTGCAGGTCTGGCTCGGGGCAGCAGGCGCCTTCTTGCTCCATGTCATCATCGCCACCACCATCGGTGTGGCGATCTTCAAGCTGCTACCGCACCGCGTGGTCGAGGGAATTGTGGCCGGCATGTTCCTCCTCGGCGCGGTCTACGCCTGGAGAGAGGGACTGAAGGACGAAGAGGACTTGTCCAAGAGGGAAGCCACCAAGCACGGGGCCATCCTGACCGCGTTCATCGTGATATTCGTGGCCGAATGGGGTGACCTGACCCAGATCTTGACCGTCAACCTGGCCGCCCACTACCACAACGCGCTCTCCGTAGCGGTCGGTGCCACGTTGGCCCTGTGGGCAGTGGCCGGCATAGCGGTGGTCAGTGGCCAGACGCTCCTTCGGTTCGTCAACGTGCCCACCATCCGCAAGGTGACCGCCGTCGTCCTGGTCTGCTTGGCCGGCTACGCGGCGTACCTGGCCATCCGATGACGCGGCGGTGAGCTTCAGGTTGACGACAGATGCGCCATGAGCGCGTCGGACAGCTGGTCCGGTGCTGATTCGGGAATCCAGTGCGAGACACCCTCGAGCACGACGTAGGTATATGGTCCGCTCACATAGACCGCGGTGGCCTCAGCCGCGGTACGACCTAGGGCGGCGTCGCCGGTCGACCACACGTAGAGGGTGGGGACCGTCACGGCGGGAAGGTGGGCCACCTCATCGCCCGTCATGGCTCTGAACCAGTTCAGGGCGGCCGTGAGCGCACCCGGTTGCGTGAGGGGGTTCACGTAGGCGTCGACCGCCTCGGCCGCGAGACCACTCGAAGCCAGGAGCGTGCGCAGACCCGAACCCGATCCGTCGGGACCGAGCAGCAGTGTCTCGGGCACGTCCGGCTGGCGGTAGGCGTCCGTGAACCCCGTCGGGTTCGCCTGCTCGGGATCCTCGCTGAACAAGGCGAGGCGGAGGGCCAGCGGGTGGGGCGTCGAGACCACCGAGAGCGAGCGGACCCGGTCCGGGTGACGGGCGGCGGTGAGCCAGGACACCATGCCGCCCCAGTCGTGGCCGACGAGATCGAACGTCTCCATCTCCAGCGCGTCGGCCAGCGCCACCACGTCGGCCACGAGATGTGCGGCGGCGTAGTCGGCGACCTCCACCGGGCGGGCGCCGTCGGCGTACCCGCGCTGATCAGGCGCCACGGCGCGGTAGCCGGCGTCGCCGAGCACGTCGAGCTGCGATCTCCAGCACCAGGAGTTCTGCGGGAAGCCATGGAGGAGGAGGACCGGCCGGCCGGCGGCGGGTCCGGCCCTCCGAACCGAGAACGTGAGGCCGTTCGCCGTGACGTCGTGCTGATCGATCACTCGGCCGTGCTCATCGGTCCGGCTCCTGTGGTGACGCGTGTCGCCCTAGGAAATGGGATCGCCGACCCGGGCATGGGCCTCGGCCGGGCTGAGGCGTAACGTCTCCTCGCTCACGGCGTCGACGAGGGCGCGCTGAGCGACATAGTCGTGGGAGACGGACGAGAAGGCCTGGCGACGGGCGTGGCGCAGCTCCTGCGGGGCATCGATGAGGAAGCCCCACAGGGCCAGGGCCACCTGGATGTCATAGATGCAGGGTGCTCGCCCCAGCAGGGCGGCCCGGCGGGCGGCGATCAGCGCGCAGCCCAGCAGCGAGTCGTCGACTGTCTCACCTTCGCCCAGGCGCAGTTCGTCCTGGTAACGGTGGGCCAGGCGCAGGGCGAACCCGGCGTCGGGGCCGGGTGTGCCGACGCTCGGGCCCTTGAGTGCCGTCGGGACCCCGAGCTCGGCCGGTCGATCGGTGATCCAGGCCGTCGGTACATGGAGGTGGCGAGCCGGCCGCACCTGGTCCGCGTCGGTGATGGGGACAAACGTCGGCTGCGTCACGCCGGCAGACTACCGCAGCGACCTGGGACCCCTCGTGGTGACGACCGGCAGCACGAGGGTGGACGGGTGCGCGGCGTCGTGCCAGATCTCCTGGTCGGCCGCGCAGAGCTTCGTGGCCGTGGCCAGCGCCTCGCCACTTCCGGCGTTGCGGGCGAAGAGGGGGTGGGCACCGCTGGAGACCTGCAGCCGGATCCGGTGGCCGGCCTTGAAGGTATTCGCCGTCGGCCACATGGCAATGGTGGTGACGAAGACCCAGTCTTCGTCCTTGGTCACATTCGCCGGGCTCAGCCGGATGATGCCGTCACTGACATTGATCGACCGCCCCTTGGGCGACACGTCGCAGAGACGGACAAAGACGTCGGTGTCATCGAGGGTGGACCGAAGGTACAGCTGGACCGAGATCGGGCCGATGACGGTGAGGTCGGCGGTCAGGACGGGGGTGGTGTACGTCACCACGTCGGCTCGATCCTCCCTCGGTTGCTGATCCTTGGGCCCGGCGCTCTTCATATTCAACGCTGCACCACCGATCGCCGGAGTCGGATCGGCCGGGTCGTAGTGGTACCGATCGGGCGGACCGTCCCCGGCCGGTTCGGAGCTGAGCGTGCCCCCGCTCCCGAGGTGCCAGGTCTGCAGATCGGCGGGCGGCGGCCACGCCTCGAAGTCCTCCCAGCGGCCGTCGCCCATCACAAAGAGGCGGACGGCGGCGCGGCGCGCACCCGAACGGTCGGCACCGACATGTTGATCGAACCACTCAAGACCGTCGCGCACCGCCTCGCCCATCCCCCGCGGGCTGGCATGGGTCCACGGGCCGATGGTCAACCTCACGTCCCGGCCCGCCGCCCCCAGCGCCTCGTAGTCGGCGATCTGCGCGGGAAGGAACACGTCGTACCACCCCCCGACCAGCGTTGCGGGGGGAACGTCGGCCAGTCGGCGGCCGAAGTCGACCGGATCCCACCAGGTGTCGCCGGGCGCGTCGTAGGTCAGCCAGTCCTGGAAGAAGGCTGAGGGGTGCCCGACGGCAGCACGATCGCTGTCGCGCAGGGGCAGCACGTCGCAGGACTTCCGGACGATCCCGGCCGCGGCCCGTTGCGCCCGCAGCACGGCCAGGGGGCCACCCTCTTGGTGCTCAAGCTGATGGAGCCAGGCGAGGCCGGTCTCGAGGGCGAACACACCGCCCGGGTAGACCACGGCATCACGGAACCGGGACGATGTGACCGTGAGCGCCATGGCCCGGACGAAGTCCGGCGCGCCCTCGGCGACGGCCCATTGCGTGAGACCGAGGTAGCTGGGGCCGAAGGTGAAGAGCTGGCCGTCGAACCAGGTCTGGGCGGCGACCCAGGCCAGGGTGGCGTGGCCGTCCACCTGCTCGTTTCGCATCGGCACCCAGTCCCCACCCGAACCGAAGGTGCCCCGGCAGCTCTGGATGAGGACCTGGTAGCCGCGCTCGGCAAAGAGGCGACCGACGATGCCGAGCTGCCGCCGCCCGTAGGGGGAGCGCAGGAGGACGGTGGGCGCCGTGCCGACCCGCAACGTGGCGGGATACCAGCGGTCGGCCAGCAGGACGGTCCCGTCGGGCATGGGGGTGGCCAGGTCGCGTTCGACCGTCACCCGCCTCGTATCGGCCGGAGGCAGGTGAGCCAAGGCACCGGCCATGCGACTCAGCAACGTCATGGCAATGGTCAGGGCCCTGTCAGGCCCCGTGCAGCAGGCCGACGACGACAGAGTCGTACAGGGCCTGCCAACTGGCCTCGATGATGTTCTCCGAGACCCCGATGGTGGTCCAGGTGACCGATCCGTCCGTGGTGTCGACCAGGACGCGGGTGACCGCGCCGGTGCCCTGACCCGAGCTCAGGACGCGCACCCGGTAGTCGGTCAGATGGATCGATGCGAGCACGGGGAACTTCGGTCCGATGGCGGCCCGCAGGGCGGCGTCGAGGGCATTGACCGGGCCGTTCCCTTCGGCGGTGGCCACGATGCGCTCGGCCCCGATGTGCACCTTCACCGTGGCCTCGGTCGTCACGCCGAACGCTCCGCCGACGTGGGGAGTCGAGTCCGGAGAGTCGGTGTGGTCGGTGATGACACGGAAGGACTCGACGCTGAAGTAGTCGGGTGTCCATCCGGTGGCTCGTCTGAGCAAGAGCTCGAGCGAGCCGTCGGCCACCTCGAAGTGGTAGCCCTCGTGCTCGAGGCGCTTGAGCTCATCGAGGACGCGGCCGAGGACCTCGCCGTCGAGGTCGAGCCCGAGCTCGGCCGCCTTCATGGCCAGGGTGGAGCGACCGGCCATCTCCGAGACCACGACCCGCGTGCCGTTGCCGACCAGGTTGGGCTCGATGTGCTCGTAGAGGTCGGCGCTCCGGGCCACCGCGCTGGCGTGGAGGCCGCCCTTGTGGGCGAAGACCGAGTTCCCGACATAGGACTGCTGTGGGTTCGGGGGGATGTTGACCAGCTCGGCGATGTGATGGGCCACCGGGGTGAGCAATTCCAGGCGTTCGCTGGGGATGGTGCGGATGTTGAGCTTCAGTGAAAGATTGGGGATGGCCGCGGACAGGTCGGTGTTGCCGGCCCGCTCCCCGTACCCGTTGATGCATCCCTGGACCTGGGTGGCCCCGGCCTGGACGGCGACCATCGAGTTGGCCACGGCGCACCCGGCGTCGTTGTGGCAGTGGATGCCGAGCTGCGCACTGGTGCGCTCCCGCACCTCGGCGACCGCCTGACCCACCTGGTCGGGCAGTGAGCCCCCGTTGGTATCGCAGAGCACGAGCGCCTCGGCCCCCGCCTCCTCGGCGGCAGCCAGGACCGACAGGGCGAAGTCGGGATTGCGTCGGTAGCCGTCGAAGAAGTGCTCGGCGTCGAGGAACACACGGAGGTCGTGGGCGGTCAGGTACTCGACCGAGTCGCGCACCATGGCCACGGCCTCGTCGAGCGTCGTGCGGAGAGCTTCGTCCACGTGACGGTCCCACGTCTTGGCCACGATGCAGGCCACCGGAGCGCCCGCGCCGATGAGGTTGGCCAGAACGGCATCATCTTCGGGTCGGACGCCGGCGCGGCGGGTCGAACCGAATGCCACCAGGGTGGCCCGGTCGAGGTGCAGCTCTCTTCCCGCCCGGTCGAAGAACTCCACGTCCTTGGGGTTGGCGCCCGGCCACCCACCCTCGATGAAGGTGACCCCGAGGTGATCGAGTTGCTCGGCCACCCGCAGCTTGTCGTCGACGGAGAGCGAGAGCCCTTCCTGCTGGCTGCCGTCGCGCAAGATGGTGTCGAAGATGTCGACCGACTCGGGAAGCTCGGGGATCTCGTAGTCATGGGCGCGGTGGGTGCGCCCGTCGGCGTGGGTGTGACGGTCAGTCGACATGATCGAGCCAGTCCTTGTACTGGTCGACCTGGCCCCGCACGGTGGCGAAGTAGGTCTCCTGGATCCTCTTGGTGATGGGACCCGGCCGCCCGGTGCCGACCTGGCGGTCGTCGACGGCACGGATCGGGACCACTTCGGCCGCCGTGCCCGAGAGGAAGGCTTCTTCGGCCAGGTAGAGGTCGGTGCGGATGATGGGCTCGTGGCGCACCTCGATCCCGAGGTCGCCGGCAATGGTCTCGATGGATTGCTGGGTGATGCCGGCCAGGGCCCCCGAGTCCGAGGTGTGCGGGGTGATGATGACCCCTTCGTGCACGACGAAGATGTTCTCGCCCGTGCACTCGCTCACCGTGCCGTTGGGGGCGAGCAGGATGGCCTCGTCGTAGCCGGCCTTGATCGCCTCCACCTTGGCCAGCGACGAGTTGATGTACATGCCGGTGCCCTTGGCCGCGGTGGGCACGGCGTTCGGATCGTGACGCTGCCAGGAACTGATCTTGCACGACACGCCGTTGGCCACGCCGTCGTCGCCCAGGTAGGTACCCCAGGGCCAGGCGGCGATGGAGACGTTGATCGGGCAGGGCAGCGGGTTCAAGCCCATCTCGCCGTAGCCCAGGTAGATCAGCGGGCGCAGGTAGCAGCCGTCGTTGAGCCCGTTGACCCGCACCAGGTCACGGGTGGCATCGATGATCTGATCCACGGTGAACGGAACGTCGATCATGAAGATCTTGGCCGAGGCGAAGAGCCGGCGGATGTGGTCGCTCAGGCGAAAGACCGCCAC
>DASZJQ010000054.1:0-5049 GCA_035947875.1 Acidimicrobiales bacterium | reverse complement strand
GCCCACCAACGCGCGGCTTTGCCTGGCGCAGCGTGCAAGACGAAGTTGATGCGCTGCCCCAGTGCCGAGTCGACTCCGATGCGACGGGCGCCGTACGGATCGAGACCTACACCGTCACCTTCGACCGAGACGGCAATCCGGCACGGGGCATCGTGGCCTGCCGCACGGCCGACGAGAGCCGGGCCTGGGGCAACGTCGATGCCGTCGACACGTTGCGTTCGCTCTGCGCCGAAGAGGGAATCGGGCGCACGGGCTGGTTGGTCGAGGGTGGGTTGCTCGAGCTCGATTGAGTCCACGGTGGCGTGCCGTCGTGGCCTGCGTGCGACATCGTTCCACCCCCTGACCTCACGTGGTCACGATCTCGACATCCACCGACGGCGCCCTCCAACGATCAGCGCCGCCTCGATATAGGACTGCGGCAAGGCACCAACCTCGAACACCACGGGTGGGGTGACCCGGCAGTCGAGCACGCTCGGCCCGGGACCCTCGCGCGTCCCCCCGTCCACCACAAGGGCCACCTCGGTGGCGTCGAAAGCTGACCGCACCCGATCGGGATCGGTCAGTGGTCGGCCGTCGGCGCCATGCGCGGCGGCCATGACCAGGGGGCCCTTCCGGCGACAGAGCACCCTGAGGGCGCGCCCGGGGGGCATCGTGATGCGCACGGATCTATCCGTTTCACCCACGATCAGGACCAACGGTCCGGGCCAGAATCGGATGGCCACCCGGCGGATGACCTCCGACCAGTCCGAGGTCACGTCGCCGGCCTGGGCGATCCGGCCGATGGCAACGAAGGGCACCGCGTCATCGCCTCCGGCGGCGGCCAGGGCCAGCAGGGCCGTCACGCCTGGGGCACCGTGCCGAGCCGCCAACTGGTACCCGCCGACACCCGGGACGGCGATCACGTGCCCGTCGTTCAGGGCATCTCCCAGAGCGGCGGCGCCGGCCCGGACGAGGGGCGGCCCGGTCATCGGACCCGGCCCACGAGGGCCCGGGAACGACCGGCCAGGTCGGGGACGGCGTGGACATCGAGGTAGCCGATGGACTCAGCCATGCCGACGGCCGCCGGGGCCTGATCGGGTGCCACCTCGATGACCGCGGCGCCCGGGCGGGACAGCCAGCCCCAGGCCTGGCGCAACACGGCCTCCACGTCGCCCAGTCCGGGGGTGCCGTCGGTGCCGTCCGCGGCCAGGAGGGCGCCGGCGGGCTCGTGGCGCACCTCGGCCTGGAGACCCGTCCACTGCGTGGGCTCGATGTAGGGCGGATTGGACACCACCAGGGTGATCCTGCCCTCCATGGCGGCGGGCAGGGCGGAGAGCCACGAGCCCTGCACCATGGTGACCGGCAGCATCGGACCGTCATCGCGCCGGCGCACGCGTTCGAGGTTGGACCGGGCCACGGCCAGGGCGTCGGGGCTGCAGTCAACCGCCCACACGCGGCCTTCGGGGTTCGAGCGCGCCAGTTCGGTGGCCAAGGACAACGCGATGGCGCCCGACCCGGTACCGGCATCGACGATCACCGGACCGGTGGCACCGAGGTGGGCGATCTCGCGCAGGGCGACCTCCACCACCTGTTCGGTCTCGGGGCGCGGGATGAGCACACGGGGATCCACCAAGAGATCGAGCGAGCGAAAGGCCCAGTGACCGAGCACGTACTGCAACGGCTCACCCGAGCCACGACGGGCCGCCAGCGCGCGAATGCGGTCGACCTCGGCCGGCCCTACCGACGCGCCCGATGAGGTGGCACCGACTCCCAGCACGTCCTCGACGATGAAACGGGCCTCGTGCCGGGCACCCAGGGTGGCGGTGAGCTCGGCGACCAGCTCGCTCCGGGTCACGGCACGAGGGGTTCGTCACCAGCCAATTGGCGTGCGCGCTTGTCCGCCATGAGGGCGTCGGTCAACTCGATCAAATCGCCGGCCAGTACCTGGTCAAGCTTGTACAGCGTGAGGTTGATGCGATGGTCGGTGACCCGGTTCTCCTTGAAGTTGTAGGTGCGGATCTTGTCGACCCGACCTCCGGCGCCGACCTGCCCTCGGCGCTGGGCCGACAGTTCAGCGGCTTGGCGGTCCTGCTCGGCTTTGAGAAGGCGGGCCCGCAGGACCACCATGGCCTTGGCCCGGTTCTGGATCTGGCTCTTCTCGTCCTGCATGGCCACGACGGTCCCGGAGGGCAGGTGGGTGATGCGGACGGCCGAGTCCGTCGTGTTGACCGACTGCCCTCCAGGGCCGGTGGAGCGGTACACGTCAACCTTGAGATCGTTCGGATCGATGGCGATCTCCACTTCCGCCGCCTCGGGGAGCACGGTGACCGTTGCCGTCGACGTGTGGATCCGGCCCTTGGCCTCGGTCACCGGGACCCGCTGCACGCGGTGGGTGCCGGCCTCGTATTCGAGCCGGCTGAAGGCCTCTTTCCCCTTGACGAGGAAGACGGCTTCGTTGATGCCGTCCCGGTCGGATGCATCCACGGAGAGGATCTCGACCTTCCATTTCTCCAGGGCGGCGAAGCGCTGGTACATGTCGAACAGTACGCGGGCGAAGAGATTCGCCTCATCGCCCCCCACCGCGCCGCGGATCTCCATGATCACATTGCGACCGACATTGGGGTCCTTGGGCAGGAGGAGTGACTGGATGCGTGTTTCCAACTCGGCCACCGATGATTCGGCCTGCTCGATCTCCTGGCGCATCATGTCCCGCTCGTCACCCGACGCTTCGGTCAGCATCTCCCGGGCCACGATCACGTCGGCGCGGGACCTGCTCAACTCGTGCCAGGCCCGCACGATCTCGCCCAACTCCTTGTGGCGTCGGGAGAGATCGCGTACCCGGTCCGAATCAGCCAGGATGGCCGGGTCAGCCAGGTCGGCCTCAAGGGTGTCGAATTCCGCCTCGAGCGCGGCCATCCGGTCGTCAATCATGGGAACAGGCTAAGGAGCGACGGGGGTAACGGGGCGGGATGCGGCCCCGCGGCGTCGCGGCGTGGCTTAGTCCTGCGGCGTCGTGGTCGGCGCAGCCTTCGCCTTACCCTTGCGCTCACCGTACCGACGCTGGAAGCGCTCCACGCGTCCACCGGAGTCGACCAGCTTCTGCTTGCCGGTGAAGAAGGGGTGGCACTCGTTGCACAGCTCGACGTGGAGATCGGCCTTGGTGGAGTGGGTCACGTAGGTGTTGCCGCACGAGCAACGTACGGTGGCCTCTACGTAGTTGGGGTGGATGTCAGCCTTCATGGTGTCTCCTGCGTCGTTTCGGTCGATCCAGTGTAGGGGTTGGCCGGTCGCTCCCAGCCGGGACGCTCCCGGCGGGGGCGTCCTCAGGTGGCGGGTCCCTTGGCGATTTCAGCCAGGAACTCATCGTTGCTGTTCGTGGTGCGGATCTTGTCCATGAGCAATTCAAGCCCGGCCGCTTCCTTGCCGTCATTGGCCAGAGCGTTGAGCACCCGGCGCAACTTCCACACCTGGGCCAGCTGCCCGCGATCGAACAACAACTCCTCGTGGCGGGTCGAGCTGGCGTTGACGTCGATGGCCGGGTAGAGCCGACGCTCGGAGAGACGGCGGTCGAGACGCAGCTCCATGTTGCCGGTGCCCTTGAACTCCTCGAAGATGACTTCGTCCATCTTTGATCCGGTCTCGACCAACGCCGAGGCCAGAATGGTGAGCGAGCCACCCTCTTCAATGTTGCGGGCGGCACCGAAGAACTTCTTGGGTGGGTAGAGCGCACCCGAGTCGACACCACCAGACATGATCCGGCCGGTGGCCGGTGCGGCCAGGTTGTAGGCCCGGGCCAGACGTGTGATGCCGTCCAGGATGATCACGACGTCGCGACCCACCTCGACCAGGCGCTTGGCCCGCTCGAGGGTCAGCTCGGACACCTGGGTGTGCTCTTCGGCGGGACGATCAAAGGTCGACGCGATGACTTCGCCCCGTACCGAACGTCGCATGTCGGTGGCTTCTTCGGGGCGTTCGGCTACCAGCAGGACCATGAGGTGGACGTCCGGGTTGTTGGCCTCAATGGAGTGGGCAATCTGCTTCATGACCGTCGTCTTGCCGGCCTTGGGCGGCGAGACGATCAGGCCACGCTGGCCCTTGCCGATGGGCGAGAGGAGGTCCACGATGCGAGCGGTCAGGTTGTCCTTGTCGCCGTGGTCCTGCATTTCAAGGTGCAGCCGTGAATCGGGGAACAGCGGGGTCAGATCCTCGAAGCGGGGACGGTTGCGAGCCTCCTCGGGGTCCAGACCCGAGACGGAATCGATGCGGAGCAATGCCGGATACTTCTCATTGTTCGACGCCGGGCGGCAGGCACCTTCGACGTAGTCGCCTCGGCGCAGCGCAAACCGTCGGGCCTGACTGATGGAGATGTAGACGTCCTTGGTGGACGGCAGGTAGCCGTCGCAGCGCAGAAACCCGTAGCCCTCGTCGCGCAGGTCGAGCAAGCCCTTCACCTCGACCAGTTCGCCTGAGTACGGTTGCTCCTGGCCGCCGCCACCTTGGAGCTCACCACCGGGTCCACGCTCGCGGCCACGCCGGCGGCGACTGCGCCGGTTGCCGACATCGCCACCATCACCTTGCGACTGGTTGTTCTGGTTGTTGCGGTTGTTCTGGTTCTGGTTGTTCTGGTTCTGGTTGTTGCGGTTGTTCTGGCCTTGCCCCGAGCCGGGTCGATTTCGAGTCTGCTGCTGGCCCGACGATGCGCCCTGTCCGTTCTGTGCCGACCCGTTGTTCTCGCTCCCGTCCGCGAGCTCAGGAGGTTCCACGAAGATGGCCGGCCCCGTGCCGACCGGGCCTGCTTCCTCCGGTGCGGTCTCGGCCAGCGGTTCCGGGCTGGCGGACGCCTCGGCCTCGACTTCTTCGCCCGTGGCCTCGGCCGAGGCCTCGGCCGTGGCCGACGCGCTCACCCGGGGGCGCCGAGTCGGCTTGGTTCCGTTGGTGCCGTTGCTATCCCCATTGCCGCTGGCGGCGTCGCCGTTGGTGGTCACGCCGGTGGCGTCGAGGATTTGAGAAATGATGTCGGCCTTTTTGGTCCGGGTCGTCGTCTTGAGCGACATGGCCTGGGCGATGGCG